>JAFTYS010000119.1 GCA_017461285.1 Bacteroidales bacterium
GTAGATAGACCTTTATAAAACAAAATGAGACTTCGTCGCTCTCGCGAGGATGCCTCATCATAACCACATAATTAATAACACTAAAACTAATAACCGAGTACAAAGGTAGGGACTTTTCCGTACTCTGCAACAGTTCCGGTGTTAAATAATTGTTAAATTGCTTCCGCCGAATCTGTCCTTTCTTACAAGTATCTGTCTTTCAATCTGTTTCAATGCGGGTACATGCGAGATGATACCTATGAGACGGTTGCCTTCCGTAAGGCTTCCCAAGGTGTTCATGGCCAGTCTCAGAGACTCGTCGTCCAGCGAACCGAATCCTTCGTCGACGAACATTGTATCCAGCCTGATTCCGCCTGCGCTTGACTGGACTTCATCTGAAAGGCCGAGAGCTAGAGACAGCGATGCCTTGAACTGTTCTCCTCCAGAAAGGCTTTCCACCTTTCTCTCGCTTCCGTTGTAGTGGTCGATGACGTTCAGCTCCAGACCGGACTGGCTTCTGTTGTTCGATGCGTTCTCCCTTCGCTTGAGTTCGTACTGTCCTCCGGAGAGGGACATGAACCTTGTATTCGCCCTTGCTATTATCCTGTCGAAATACTCCATGAGCACATATGTCTCCAGCATCACCTTTTCCTTGCCTTCGAGATCTCCGTTCGCAGTCTTGGAAAGAGCGGACTTCCATGCGAATTCATTTTCCAGATTCAGGAGGCTTTCAGAACGCTTTATGATGTTTTCAAGAATGGTGCTGTTGGCTCGTATGCGTGCGAATGTATGGCGTATCTGCGTGTCCAGAACACCGGCTCTTGCCTCTGCCTTAAGCCTTTCTTGAATCTCCGCATCCTTATCTATGGAGATCACTTCCTTTACCTGTTCTCCGACTGCTTCGATGCCGGCCTTCAGGGAAGCAATGGATTCCTTGCATGAATTAACCGCCGTTTCCGCCTTGGTTATGTCTTGCAGAATGGTGCAGCGTCTTTCATTCCGGGCCTTTATGTGAGCCTCGGCTTCCTCCCGGGTCTTGAACGGCAGGTCACGGACCATTTCTTCTGCATGCCCCGACCTTGCCGCAGACTCAGCACAGAGGGCAGCAATTGATGCTTTTAGAGAATTTATCCTGTCCGCAGTTTCATTCACTTTCCTTTCTGTTTCAGGAATCGCCTTTGCCAAGGCATCTTTTCTGTCAGACTTCTTCTTCAGAGAGCGGATTAGGCCGTCTGTTTCATATATGGATCTGTCCGCGGCTTCTCTTTCCTTCCCGATGGTATCGGATGCTTGCGGCCTATATCCGATGTCCATGATTTCCAGAAGACGCTGATTCAGAGATTCCAGCCCGGCATCTGTTTTTGCCTTCTGCTGCGCACAGAGGCTGAATCCTTTGTTTACCTTCGCTTCAAGGTCATCATATCTTTCCTTCAGCGCCTTTACTTCCTGCTGGGTCGGAACCTTCTCCGACAGATGTGCCTTGGACGGATGAGAAAGAGAACCGCAGACAGGACATGGCGAGCCATCTTCCAGACCCTGTGCCAATATTCCTGCCTGTTCGGACATGAACAGATTGTTGCCTTCTACATATTCTGCCATGGCGGCGTCTCTTTCGCCGATTCTTTCCTTAAGGGCCTTCTGATAGCGTGCCAGCAGCTTCATGTCCTCTTCAAAAGCCGCTATCTGTGCTGTCAGGGCAGTGAGGTCGGTCTTGCGCTTCATCAGCGTCTCCTTTGCCTGCATCGCTTTCAGCAGGTCCTCTCCAATGTTCTCCAGGGTATTGGCTTCGTCTTTAAGCGAAGCCGCTTCTGAATTGAGGAGGGCAGCGGTTTCCTCCTTCTGTTTAAGTTCCTTTTCTTCTGCCGCTTTCTTCTCTGCCAGCGCCTTCAGCTCCTTCTGCAGCCCATCCAGCTGCTCAAACCTTGGCATCAGGCCTTCGGTTTTTCCGACTTCAACAGCGATTTCATCAGCCTCCGGCATCAGCTTTTTCCTTTCTGCCAGAACTGTCTCATATGCAGCCAGATCAGCCGTCTTCTTCTCCAGCATGGCAGTGTCCTCCTTCAGCTTCGCACATGCCTTTTCATACTCTTCCTGTTTCTTTACCAAGGCATCCTTCTCCCTGCGTATGTTTTCACATAGCTGTTTCTCTTTCTCGTCCTTCTCATTGGTCTGCGTATCTTCAGCAATGATGGCACGGATCATTTCCAGCACGTCCTCTATGCCCATCTTCCGTGCCTTCGCTTCGGCCGTCATGGCCGCGAAGGCGCTTGCAGTTCCACATTCTATTCCGTCGATATACTGGTCGATGCCGGCCCTTTCCGCCTTGCATCTGCCTGCAAGCTCGTTTGCGTCCCTCTTCAGCCTGTCCTGCAGCCTGACATAAAGGTCTGTCTTGAATATCTTGCGGAAGATCTTCTGTCTTTCATCCGTCTTCGAGAACAGAAGCTTCATGAAGTCTCCTTGGGCTATCATGGCGATCTGGGAGAACTGCGTCCTGTCTATGCCCATGATCTCATAAACCTTAGCGTCCACGGTCCGCAGTCCCGACACAATGGAGCCGTCGGGAAGCAGCAGGGTAGCGTTAGCGTTCTGCAACGTCATGCCTTCGCCCCTTTCCTTCGGCCTTTCGTAGGCCGGGGTACGCTCGATGATATAGACTTTTCCATCGTATTCGTACTCCAGCTTGACAAATGTCGGAGTCTTTCCATCGGCATATTTGGAACGGAACATCCCGCTGTCCCTGTTCGTGCCGCTTGGCTCCCCGTACAATGCGAACGTTATCGCATCGAATATTGTGGTCTTTCCCGCTCCTGTGTCTCCTGAGATCAGGTACAGCCCCTGCCTGCCGAAGACGGTGAAATCTATTTCGACTTCAGATGCATATGGTCCGAACGCCGACATCGTAAGTTTCAATGGTCTCATTTCTCTTCCTCCCGTATCTTTGCTATCATTTCACTGAGATAATCCTGCTGCTGCCTGGTCATTCCGTCTCCGTTCTGTCTTTCATACAGTTCTTCAAACAGTTCGAGTGGAGTCTTCTCCTCTGTCCTTACTCCTCCTTCGACGACCGTCATTCCGGCCCTGGTGCGCTTGTTGTCATACCTCAGTTCCAGCAGGTTATGGTATATCGGGCGAAGCTTCCCGATTGCATCGGGAACGTCCTGCTCGTCGGTCAATGTTATCCTTACGAAATCTTCGGTCCATGGTTTTCCTGCATAGAAGTCGCGCGAGGACAGTTCTTCATACGTACCCCTCAGATCGTGCCAGTCATGCAGCGGCACCAGAGGTTCGAACTCCCTCACGACGGAGCCCTTTTCATTGAGGGTCACTATCGTGGCTGTCTTGACGTCTTCGACTTCCGAGAATGAATACTTCAGCGGACTTCCGCAGTATCTTATGCGTTCGTTTCCGCAGTCCTGAGGGCGGTGGAGATGGCCCAGGGCCACATAATCGAAACATTCGAAAGCGGAAGCGTCCACATTGTCAAGACCTCCGACATTCACGTCTTCCGATTCGCTTCTGACTGCGTCGGTCACGAACTGATGGGTTATCAGAATGTTCCTGCGTCCATGATCGATGTCCATGCCTGCAATCGCCTTGCGGACTGCGTCGTCATATGAAGTCACTTCAGCCTTTTCCTCATCCGGAAGGAAGTGGCGCACGATTGCCGGCCTTATATACGGGAGCATATATATGTCGGTTTCGCCGTATGGGTCGGAAAGTGTCAGCGGCCTGACCGTGCCGTCGTAGACAGGGGAGAGGTGGACGCCCTTGCTGTCCATCAGACGCGCTCCGAAGGATATTCGTTCAGCGCTGTCATGGTTTCCGCTGATGATGAAGATATGGCCTGTGAGGGCGGAAAGACGGGTGAGGAACTCGTCGAAAAGAAGGACGGCTTCTCCTGACGGCACTGCCTTGTCATATACGTCCCCGGCTATCAGGACAGCGTCCGGCCTGTGTTTTTCCGTGATGTCGCATATCTGATTGAGGATATGGATCTGCTCGTCCAGAAGTGATTTCTCGTGGACCCTTTTGCCTATGTGGAGGTCGGATATGTGGATAAACTTCATTTCGCGCTCATGTTTGTATACAAAGATAAGGAAAATAGGTTTATATTTGTAGGATAAATTCATTAATCATGGAGAGAAAGATACTTATAGTTGACGATGAGGCTGATATCAGGGAGATCCTTCAGTTCAACCTTGAAAATGCCGGCTTTACAGTTGATTGCGCTTCATCTGCGGAAGAAGCTCTGGACATGCTTGCTCCTGACCATGGGCTGATTCTTCTGGATGTCATGATGGGAGGAATGTCAGGATTTGCTATGGCAAAGGTCCTCAGGAACGAGAGGAACAATCAGATACCTATCATCTTCCTTACCGCCAAAAGTGCTGAAAACGACCTTCTGACAGGATTTTCGTCCGGCGGTGATGACTATATCCCCAAGCCTTTCTCGATTCATGAAGTGATAGCCCGTGTGCGTGCCGTGCTGCGTCGCACCGCTTCAGCGGAGCCGCAGCTTCCTGACATGCTTGAGTGCGGCAGGCTCAAGATAGACCTTGAGGGCAAGATGGTGTACATCGATGGTGAAAAGGTCGTGTTATCAAAGAAGGAGTTCGAGGTGCTTTCGCTTCTTGCTTCCCATCCCGGAAAGATCTATTCGCGCGAAGACCTTATCAACGAGCTCTGGAAAGACGCTCCTTACGTTCTTGACAGAACCGTGGACGTCCATATCGCCCGCATCAGGAGCAAGCTTGGCGAATGCAAGAATTATCTGACCAACAGATCCGGATACGGCTATATATTTAATCCTGTTGACTGATGAAGACGCTCTTAATAATAATCAATGTCGTTGTCGGAATGGCTCTCGTCGGCGCCGGTGCATTGATCCACCGTGTCTGGAAGAAGAGCCAGCAGAAGGCCGACCTGCAGAGCCAGAAGCTCAAGAAGCAGATGACCAGCAACATTTCCCATGAGCTTCGTACCCCTGTCACAAGCATCAGAGGGTATCTGGAAACCATAATAGCATGTCCTGATATGGCTCCGGAAAAGAAGCAGATGTTTATAGAAAAGGCGTATAATCAGACACTTCGCCTTACGGAACTGATTACGGATATGGCTCTCATATCAAAGATGGAAGAGCGTTCAGAGAAGCTCCATAAGGAGGAAATCGATCTTTACGATGTGGTAAACGAAGTCTTCGACGAATTCGAGGAGAGGATTGCAGAGAAAGGAAACAAGGTCGAGAACAGGCTTTCTGCAGGAACGGTCCTGCTTGCGAACAGATCTCTCGTGTACACGATCGTAAGGAATCTTGTCGAGAATACGTTGAAATACGCAGGAGACGGCGTCACCATGCATATAGAATGTTACAGCACGATTGAAAAGTACTGCTACATAACGTATTACGATACAGGTTCCGGCGTTCCTGAAGACCACTTGGACAAGATATTCGAGAGGTTCTACAGAATAGATGAAGGCCGTGCCAGAGATGTGGGCGGCTCCGGCCTCGGCCTTTCAATCGTCAAGAATGCTGTCAAGTTCCATGGTGGAACCGTGCGTGTGATCAATCGTCTGGAAGGAGGACTCCAGTTCTTCTTCTCCCTCCGTCGTCAGGACGACTAGTTTCCCTTAACGATATTCGAATCGTTGTTCAGGTTGATGGTCTTTGCGTCGCCGAACCATGTCATCTTGCTTGTTCTGGATACATCGTGGCGTAACTCTCCGGTCGCGTGAACCTTTGCCTTGCTTGCTCCAGAGAGCTCTACATCGACATTCTTTACAATGAAGTCCTGTGCGTCGATGGAACTTGCCCCAGTGCACTCGTACTCCGCAAGCGATGCTTTGCCGGATAATGTTGCTGCCGATGCTCCGTTGCATTTTACCTCACATTCATCGAACCTGCCTGAGCATTTGAACTTCGATGCTCCGCTCACATCAGCATCAAGGGCTTTCGAGTCACCGTCATATACCATCTTGGCGGCTCCGCTTATGTCGAGATCGACTTTATCCATGAATGTTCCGGTGACGTATACATCTGCTGCTCCGCTGCAGTCGGCATCCATTGTGATTCCGTCTATTTCAAGTCCGCTTACGCCGGCTGCTCCTGAAATGTCCAAGTTGAGATTCTCTGTCCTGAAAGAACCGTCGAAGTACACTTTGGCAGCACCGGAGATGTTCAGGGAGCTGACATTCTTCATCTCAAGGTATACCTGTACAGGAATAGTGGAGCCGTTCCTTAATCTTTTAGTGAAGTCATTCTTGGCGTGGAGTGTAAGTCTCTTGCCGACAGATGAATATCTTACCTCTATGATGCTTTCAACCTCGCTGTCAAAAACGACCATTACCTTGTCAGACCTTCCTTCCGTTACATGAATTTCATAGTTGTAGCCAGCATCGATACCTGTTATTTCGCCGAAGTCGTAGACCTTGGTCTTTTCCTCTGCATGTGCTGCAATAAGAGCTATCGCCGCTGCAGCGATGGTCATTAAAATCCTCTTCATGTCCTTATGTATTTAGTTGTTTATATTTCCTTGATGCTTACGATGCCTGAAAGTACGGCATAAATCGTGAGCTTTCCGAGCGAACGGGTCTTCAGTTTTTCACAGATATTGTTGCGATGGAAGATCACTGTCGGAGTGGAGATGTTCAGTTCTTTTGCTATCTCCTTGTTTATCAGCCCCTTCACCATCAGTTTCAGAACTTCCTTCTCCCGGTCTGAAAGCTTGTTTTTCCTTGAGGCTGCTGTGTCATCGGACCTTGTCGTCATCTGTCCGTAATGCCCTCTCTTCTGGAGCTCCATCAGCCTGGTCACCATATCTTCTTCGCTTGAAGTGATGTCGAGGTTCATGTAGCCTGAGAGGTCCATGGCCGGATTCTTTCCGTCTGTCAGGACAGTCGTCATATGCTTCAGGGTCTCGAATTCTTCCGAGTCTGTGAACAATATCTCGGAACTTACGAAGAAATGGACGAAATGCCTGTTTGAATCCCGTATGAACGAGTCAGTCGAATCATATGTGTGTATCTCCACATGATTGAACAGCTCCCAAAGTATGTCTTTGAGAGCTATGCTTTCAAGCGTGTTCCGGTCGATTATTGCAAAACAGGGATTCATAGGCTTTCATTGCGGATTATGGCCTCAGGCCGCTTCCGCCCTGGAGGGTGATGGTCTCTCCTGTCACAAAGTGTGCGTCTTCGGACGCCAGGAACACGCATACGCGTCCGATGTCGTCCTTAGGATCAGCGAACCTGCCCAGAGGAATGCCCTGGATCGTCTTCTCGAAGAGTTCAGGGTACTCGTCCCTCCACTGTCGGAGGCTTTCCGTCATAGCGAGCGGGCAGACTACGTTTACCCTCACTCCGTCAGGACCCCATTCAGCTGCGGCGACGCGCGACATTCCGCGGATTCCTTCCTTCGCCGCTGCATAAGATGACTGTCCGAGCTTTCCGAAAAGGCCTGCGCCCGAAGCGAAGTTGATCACTGAACCCTTTGTCTCCTTCAGGTATGGGAAACATTCGCGCATATAAAAGAACGCCGCATACAGGCCTGAGTATATTGCCAGGTCGAAGTCTTCTTTTGTATGCTCCACGAGCGGGAGGCCGGACTTTGACACCTGCGCGTTGTTTACCAAAGTGTTTATCTTTCCGAACTTTTCCACAGCCGCCGCCACTACTTTCCTGATCGCTTCCTCGTCAGCGCCGTCTGCAACTATAGGGAGCACTTCGATTCCGTACTTGGCTTCAAGTTTCTGCTTTGCTTCCAGAAGCCTTGATTCCGTTCTTCCTGTGAGTACGAGGTCAGAGCCTTCTTCAGCGAAGGCCTGGGCGAGACCGAATCCGATGCCTTTCCCGCCGCCTGTGATGATTGTTACATTTCCGTCAAGTCGTTTCATAGTTGTATGATTTTAATTGTTTGTCCATCTTTCGGACATCTGGACAAATATACAACAAAAATCGTACAATTGTCATCTCTTTTCCTCTTTAGTTCCTATCCGGATTTCTCCGCCGGACAGATAGCTCAGCACTTCAGTCGCAAGACATACCGATACGATTACCGCAAACCACATGATTACCTCCTTCTAAACAGTTAAACATCATTTCACCTGCCCTTCCGTCAGGTTTCTGATGCAAAGGTACATGCGGCTTGTGCCAAAGTATGGCAAAAAATATTATCTTTGTATTGTTTTAATTAAGAATGCCATGACCGGAACGTATATGTTGACAGAAGAGAAAGCCAAGGAGTATCTGAAGGAGGCTTTAGACGGAAAATTAACCTTGTTTCAGAGGGTCTCCAGCCTGTGTACGGTCAATTGTACCGATCCGGCAGAAGTAGCAGGGCAATTGATAGATTCTATCCTGCAGGATGTCATAAATGTTGTAAAGATTCCTTGGAGTGATAAAGAATTCTTCTTCCCTTATACAGAGGAGTATCCAAAAATGGTGTGTCAGGCGATCGTAGAGAAGATAGGTCCTGTCAAGACCATGTTCAGAGAAGCTGTCGGAAAGGAGGACTTCATCCGCATGGCGGGCATCACTTTGAGAAACAATGTCTGGTACGTTGTACAAAGACATGAAAGATGGTATTATGTAGAATGGGACGGCAGGCAATACTATAACGAAGCATTCAATGTCGTATCATGCGCATGGACGTGTGATCCTGCTTATTATTGCATGAGACCGGATCTGGCGGCAGAAATCTATCTGATCATGGATGACATGGCCGGTTATGTGAAGGATGAGATCTACAGACTGTTCTATAAGGTGAAAAAGGAAATTACATGCCGTCAGGTCGAAATGAATTCTGTACTTGCTGCAGTGAAGGAGGCCGGGTTCAAATACTACCGTCTTTGGGTCAATTCCAGCCGGACTGTAGCTCTGAATGTGCGTTTAAGCGGGCACAGAGAGGTGAATGTGACTCTCTATCCCCGCCATATACACGGTATGCTTGATGTCCTTGTCAATGATTTGCAGGCTGCAGAGCGTGGCGAGAAAACGGTGCTTCCATGCCGCATCTATGAAGCCTATGGCAAATGGGACATCATTATGTGATTTTTTTTATTATATTTGTGGGTATACATTAACACTTAAACTATAACGTTATGCTGAACCCGCAGATAGAACTTGAAAAGATGCTGAGCACTCAGATTCATGATGCTCTGCACGGTGGTATCATAAGAAGCATCCTTGAGAAATCTTCGATAGATCAGGGAAGCGACTACTGGAAGAATACCATGGAGGGCCATAGTTTCAAAGTCGAGAAACGTCTTATGAGCCATCTGTACGACCTTTTCTATGAGGTCAAGGACCGTCTCGGATTTGCCGGTGACATAGAATTTTATATTACAGGAGATGCTTCCGTGAATGCATTTGCTGTGGCTTCTACAAAAGAGGGTGTTCCCAACATCATCAATGTAAACTCAGGATTGATAGATCTGATGACCGACGACGAGCTCCGATTCGTGATCGGCCATGAGATCGGCCATCTGATGAACAAGGACACACAGCTTCTGAACCTCATATACTTCGTCTTTCCTCATAACACCACTCCTCCGCTTGTCCTTCAGTACAAGATACGCCTTTGGCAGCAGCTTTCCGAACTTGTGGCTGACAGATACGGATATATGGCCATCCCTGATCTCGGCGTATGCGTATCGGCCTTCATAAAGATGGCTTCAGGTCTGGATTTCAGCAAGATAGACATGAAGATGGATGTCTTCATCGAAGAAAACCTCAAGCATCTGGAGTACTTCAAGACCGGACAGGGACTCAGTCATGGCACCCATCCTGTAAACCCGGTCCGCGTCCAGTCTCTGAACCTCTTTGCAACATGCCGCACTGACGAGGAACTCAATGAAAAGATGGACGAGGTCATCCAGATACTTCTGAAACTCCGTAATACCGAGCTGGATTTCTATACAGGAGCCTTCATCGCTTCAGCGGGACTCCTTGTCGCTTCCGCAGATGATGAGATTACCGACAAGGAAGTGGAGCATATCCTGAGCAATCTTTCGAGTTTCTATATGTTCCCTCGCAAGTTCCTGGATGACATGTGCAAGGAGAATGTGGAAGAAGTCTTCATCGAAGCGGTCCAGAAGATCATGGAAATCAATCCTGGAATGAGGGAGGGCCTGTATCAGTATATGATAGGTATAGTCCTTGCCGACAGGATGTTCAATGAAAAGGAAGTCGAGTTCCTCTTCATGATAGGAGAGAACATCTTCGGCTACACCAAAAAAGAAATCGCCGACAACCTTGCGTCAGCGATTCAGGCGAATTTCGTCCCTAGCTTCGAGTCTCTCTGCTAGCCGGTCCCGTACGGGACATTATACTGTAAGCTTCTTGAACAGCACAGGGTCTGCGTCAGTAAGCTTCTTCATGTCGACGTGGGTGCATGCCTCGTCGCTGAGGAAGAATGATGTGGATCCTGTGTTGGCTGGATCCCAGGTCATGAGGATGACATGGGTCTTCAGTGCCTTGAGCTTGCGGGCGAGCATCTCGTGGTCTGCATCTCCGCTGATGAGGACCACATAGTCGAATTCGCGGAAAAGCGTCATTTCGTATGTGTCCAGCGCGAACCATGTGTCCACACCCTTTTCTATGATTCCTCCTTTCGGATTCGGACGCAGGTGCTTGTAGTGGAAGATAATGTCGTTCTCGATCAATGTGTCTTCGAACGCCCTTTCGCTGTACAGCAGGTTCCTGCTGTCGGCTTCCTTTGCGCGGAAACGTCCTCTGTAGTAATGCGCTTCGGTGATATAGAGGAACTTTCTGTCGATGCCGAACCTCTGTCCGATCAGTTCCGGGATGAAGCTGAAGAGGTTCTTCACGTTAACAGATCCCGCGGTCTTGGTGGCCTGAAGTCCCTCGTTGATCTTTGCAAAATATCCGCCGTCAATGAAGACGCCGATTGACAGGTTGTCTGAATGTGCCATGATTATATGATTTTTATTCGATTGCTGTATATTCCAGGAAGAAATTGTATGTAGACCCTACGCCATATGCCAGCATTACCGGGCCTGGCTCTTCTATTGTGACTGTCATTTTGTAGATGCCGTTCTTTTTGGATGCTTTGTCCCATTCTCTGTACCATGTCTTTCCGTTGATGACGGCATACTGTCTCCATGAGCTGCATTTGAATTCGAAAGTGTATTCCTTGCCGACCTTGAGAGGGGAGTGCATAGGTATATCGATGATTTCCACCTTCTCGAATCCTGCATACATTACAGGTACGGAATCGGCTGAATTGGCTTCCAGTTCGGCAAGCAGCTTATGACCGTCTATCCCAAGCATCCTCATGAAGGTGATGTTTATGTTTTTCACGCTCTTCATTTCTGGAGTCAGATACGGGTCCTGTTCTTCTACTGCCTTCCAGTCTTCTTCGCTTCCAGCCACCTTGTATTCGAATGCCGCTGCAACTTCTCCCTCCGGAGCGTTGCGGTCCAGTACGTATATGAATGCATTGTCCTTGCATGCCACAAGGAATTCTGCTTCAGATCCGTTTTCAGTCACAGTCCAGCATCCTTCATGAATCGGCTTGTCGTCCATCCTGATTTCATAGATGTATCTGTCGCCCGGACCTGCCCTGAACCTGTATGACGTGCCGACCTTCAGACTGTCTGCCAGCGGTATCGACCTCAGCTTCATGTCTTCAGTAACGGTTCCGTAAATCGTCGGAAGCGAAAGCTTGTTTTCAAGCGCATCCCTGAAAGCAGATGCCGCATTCAGGCCCAGCAGTCCGAAAGCAGGGTCGATCCTCTCCATCTTCAGGAACTGCTCTCTGGAAACCGGCTCCGGAATCCTTTGGTAAGAGTCGTCAAACGGGCGATGCGAACTGGCCATTATATAAGGATTCACATCGAACCACGACATGTCCCCGATGGTCCTTCTGAACACCCCGTCGCTCACGCTGCCGGCTCCCCACGTCGGGTCGATGAGGATCCATCCCAAGCCGCTGTCCGCAAGTATCCATGTGTGTTCCTTTTCAGAGAGCCTGTTGTCATTGTCCTTGGTCTCTCCGGTGATTATTACCGATTCGATGCCCAGGGCCTCGGCGAGCCTGTAGAACAGCTCGCAGTAGCCCTGGCAGACGCCTTTCCTGTTGTCCCAGGTGCCGTCAGCGTTGTATATGCTGCTTGTGGTGTCATAATCGATATTGCCGCATATCCATCGGTAGATCATTTCAAGGCGTTCTCTGGTATCGTCAGCGCCTTGAGTGATCTCTTCTGCCATTGGCTTCCAGTCATACATGGTGGTGTATGCCTTGTGCTGGCACGCTGCATTCATGCATAATGCTGCGGCAGCAATTATCGAAACCAGTCTTTCCTTGATCATTCCGCGAATACCATTTCGTTGAACAGATAGTCAGCGCCGCCGATCTTCTCGATGGTGAAGAGTACATAACGTACGTCAAGTGCGATGTTGCGGCAGATCTCAGGGTCGAACACGATGTCGCTCATTGTTCCTTCCCAGACACGGTCGAAGTTGAGGCCTATGAGGTCTCCGTCAGCATTGATGACAGGGCTTCCGGAATTACCTCCCGTCGTGTGGTTAGTCGCTATGAAGCATACAGGGACTTCCCCCGATGCATCAGCCCACCTTCCGTAGTCCTTCTCTGCGTATATGTCGCGCAGACGCTGAGGTATGTTGTAGTCGAAGATGTCAGGATTGTCCTTCTCCATGATTCCCTTTATGGTCGAAGACGGCGTGTAATAGACTCCGTCGGCAGGGGAGTAGCCCTTGATATGGCCGTATGCCACGCGGAGGGTAAGGTTTGCGTCCGGATAGAACGCTTCTCTTCCGGCCGGGCCGTCAGTCGCTTCGGCGAAGTCCATCTGGCCCCTCATATAGTCGCGGTAAGCAAGGTCGAGTTCACGGTTGATACGGACTGTATGCGGCTGTACGTCGCTTGTGTACCATTTGAGGAATCCGTTGAAGAAGGTGACGGCCGGATCTGCGAGGACTGCAGCCTTGTCTTCGGCTGTCAGGGCTCTTGCGCGGCTCTCGTCTGCAAACAGAGATGTGCCGAACAGGTCTTCCGCCCATGCCGAGGCATTTCCGTATTTTTCCATCATCTCCTTGTAATACGCCGGCTTGAACTCTTCCGGTACATTCTTCTCGTATTCATCCATCACGGCGACGAATGATTCCATGTCAATCGGCTGGTACCAGTCCTTGTAGAATGCGTCAGCCAGATCAGAAGCCTTGGCGCTGTCGAAAGTCACGACAGAATCCTTTGTCACAAAAAGACGGGCCATGCTCATGGCGAAATTCGCCAGCTCGACCGTGCGGACGGTCTCGCTGTAATAATCCGTAGCGAAAGAATACGGCTGCAGCTCATTGTACAATGCTGCTATCCTGTCGGTAAGACCTTCATATTCCGTTCCCTTTGCCCATTGGGCGAATGCCTTTTCGTATTCCTGCTTTACGGCCACGGTCTTCATCTTCTTGATTCCCTTTACTTCTCCCTGCCATTTCTTCCAGGCGTTCGATACATTAGCATTCTTCGAAGAATACTGGATGCGCACCTTCTGGCTCTGGGCCTGATGGCGGTTCATGATTTCAAGACGCAGGGTGCGTAGAGCGATCTTATGAGGGTCGCTGACTTCCTCGATATAGCGTACGCCTTCCGAATGGATGTACTCCCTTGTGCTTCCTGGGAAGCCGTAGATGAAGGTGAAATCGCCTTCCTGCACGCCTCTGGTCGAGATTCGGAAGAATTTCTTCGGCCTGTACGGCACATTGTCCTCCGAGTATGCGGCAGGGTTGTTGTCCCTGTCTGCATATATCCTGAACATCGAGAAGTCTCCGGTATGTCGCGGCCACATCCAGTTGTCTGTATCGCCACCGAACTTGCCTATCGACGACGGGGGAGCGCCTACAAGACGAACATCGCTGAATTCGCGGTATACGAACAGGAAATACTGGTTGCCGTAGTACAGTGCCTCGACCGTAGCCCTGAGTCCGTTTCCGTCCTTTGTGGCTTCGGCTATCAGTGCATCGCTGTTCTTCTTTACGAGGCCGACTCTTTCTTCCTCGCTCATCTTGGGATCATATCCCTTCAGAATCATATCGGTCACGTCTTCCATCCTGTCGAGGAAACTTACCGTCAGACCTTTGTTCGGGAGCTCCTCTTCACGGCTCATCGCCCAGAATCCGTCCTTAAGGTAGTCGTGCTCGACGCTGCTGTGCTTCTGGATCTGTCCGTATCCGCAGTGGTGGTTGGTGAGCAGAAGTCCTTCAGGAGATATCAGCTCTCCCGTGCAGCCTCTTCCGAAGAGCACCACAGCGTCCTTGAGGGATGCCTGATTGATGCTGTAGATGTCCTCCGCATCGAGCCTGAAGCCCTTTTCCTGCATGTCCGCGATTCTCTGCGAAATCAGCGAAGGAAGCCACATGCCCTCGTCCGCCTTTGCTGTCATGCCGGCGCAGAGGGCCAGAATGATGATCATGATTCTCTTTTTCATAACATATTCTCTTTTTCGTACATTCTTCTGTAATGCTCCGCCTTCTTTTCCAGGGGAAGGGGATAGGCACGGGACGATGACGGCATCCGCCAGAACCTGACGGACCGCGTGCATTTTTCATCCAAAGTGAACACGGTGTGTCCGCCCACCGGAGGTTCGTCACATCCGAACATCTCCTTCATGACATCTGTGGCCTTCTGCCCCGTCGTCACGACAGCCTGACATTCCGGCAGCTTTTCCAGGAGTGCCTTGATGTCCGTCGGGACCACGATCTCCAGAAACTTGTCGGAGGCATTGTCCTTCAGACGCCTCACTTCTGTAGCCGTATCGAACATGGCGATTCCTTTTTCCCATGCGAATCCTGCACATCTGTCCCTGTCGAACCTCTTCTCCTTTCTTCCGTCCTTTCCTGACGCGACGAAATGGTCCTTGTCATCGAAGAAGATCAGTCCCATGATCCTCCACATGTCGTTGATCCAGTTGGGGTAAAAGAAATCCATCGACCAGCGTTCCTTCTTCGGAGGAAAACTGCCAAGCATAAGGATGCGGGCCCCTTCAGGAAGGAAAGGCTGGAGAGGATGTCTTTCTGACGGTATGATTTCCGATGCCATAGATGCAAAGATAACAAAACTTTACTTAACTTTGTGAAGAACTAAATAACCTGTTTATGAAGAAGATTGCATTTATCCTTGCTTTTGCCGCATTATCGCTTGCTGCTGTAGCCCAGCCGGCAGGCGGCCCCGGCTTCTGGGGCCCCAGGCCGGAAACCGTAGAGGTATGGCCGGAAGGCGCTCCGAACGCTTTTACCTATGATGTTTCTAAAGATCCCCACGGAGACAAATATCAGGAAGCGGTTCTGGAAATCTATCCTGCAAGAAATCCGAACGGAAGATGCGTCATCATATGTCCGGGCGGCGGATATGCGGTCCTGTCGATTACCTATGAAGGACGAGACATCAGGCAGTGGCTCAATGCACGTGGATTCACATGCTGCGTTCTTCAGTACAGGATGCCTCGCGGCCATCATGATGTGCCTCTGAGTGACGTCCAGCAGGCAATGCGCATCATGAGAGGACGTACTGACCTGGGAGTTACCCACATCGGTGTGATGGGATTCTCGGCAGGCGGCCATCTTGCTTCTACAGCATCGACCCATTATGTGGATGATGCGACCCGCCCTGATTTCCAGATACTTGTATATCCTGTGATCACGTTTGAGAAGCCGTATACCCATGACGGATCTGTCTACGGACTTCTCGGAGACAATCCTTCCCAGGAGATGCTGGACCTTTATTCAAACCAGAAGCATGTCACCAAAGACACTCCTCCTGCATTCATTCTTGCAGCTACAGATGACTTCCTGGTGCCTGTGAAGAACAGCCTCATGTATTATGAAGCCCTTGTAGAGAACAGGGTGAGCGCCACGATGCACATCTATCCTACAGGCGGACACGGCTTCGGATGGGGAGACGGCTATATCTACAAGACCGAGTGGAGCGAGGAACTTGAGAAGTGGTTCGATACTGTCGTCCTCAAATGATCCCTGCTTGAACTTGACTATGGAAAACGGATGTTATAAGCTCACATGGAGGGAAAGGATAGGCTTCAGTGCGGGAGACCTCGCCCAGAACCTGATCTACCAGACCGTAAGCATCTGGCTTCTCTTCTACTACACGAACGTATACGGACTTAAGCCGAGCGTGTCGGCCGTGATGTTCCTCGTGGTCCGGATAATCGATGTCATATGGGACCCTGTTGTAGGTGCCTTCATCGACAAGGCGAACCCCCGTTGGGGAAAATACCGTTCGTGGCTGATATTTGCCGGCATTCCTCTCGCAGCATTCGCAATCCTGTGCTTCTGGAACGGCTTCAGCGGTTCGCTGCTTTATGCTTACATCACCTATGTCGGCATGAGCATGTGCTTCACCCTGATCAATGTGCCGTACGGAGCGCTCAATTCGTCTCTGACCCGAGATACGGATGAAATCACGATCCTTACAAGCGTGCGCATGATCTTTGCCAACCTCGCCGGACTGATCATCAAGACCCTGCCTCTGGTCATCGCTATCTTCGCTCCGAAGGTCTACAATGCCGATACCGGCAGGATGGAAGCCGTTTACAATACGCCTGAAGCGGCTCCGGCATGGTTCATAACGATGAGCATATTCGCTCTGACAGGTCTGGCGCTTCTTCTGTTCTGCTTCTTCGAGAGCAAGGAACGTATCGTGATGGATGCCGAAGATACGGAGAAGGTGAAGGTGAGCGACCTGTGGATGGAACTGGTGCGCAACCGTCCTCTCCGCATACTTTCTTTCTTTTTCATTATCTCCTTTGCTACAATGAGCATAAGCAATGCGGCAGATTCGTATTTCATGACTTACAACATAGGAGCGACTCCTTTCATGATGACCGTCTTCATGTGGCTGGGCACCATTCCCGCATTCATCTTCCTGCCGCTTGTGCCGGCCATCAAGAAAAAGGTCGGCAAGGCCGGAATGTTCCGCATATTTCTGACCGTATCGGTCATAGGAATGATAGTCCTGTATGCCGTGGTTTCAGTTCCGGCGCTCAAGTCGTGCTTTCCTCTGCTTTGCGTGGTCCAGCTGATCAAGAGCGTAGGTGTGCTGGTGGCGACCGGATATATGTGGGCTCTTGTGCCGGAAGTCGTTACTTTCGGCGAATATAAGACAGGACGGCGCGTGGCGGCAATAGTCAATGCCATCATATGCATATTCATGAAGGCAGGCATGGCTCTTGGCGGAGTGATTCCGGGCCTGGTGCTCGCATGGGTGGGTTTTGATGCGTCAGCGAAGGTGCAGACTCCGCTTGCCGAGCAGGGAATTCTATGGCTGGTGACCCTGATTCCGGCAGTTCTTTTCGCTGTGGCGATATTCGTCATCGGAAAATATGAGCTTTCGGATGAAAGAATGGATGAAATCAATATGGAAATAGCAAACAGACGATAATTATGAAATACTCTTCAAATCCCGACACGATCACACGTGATTATTTCGACTCTCTTCTGCTCGAGACACGATATATCGGTTCCGACATCCCGTCGGTCGGAATGACTCTCTTCGGCGAGGAATTCGATACTCCGATAATGACGGCGGCGCTTTCCCATCTGCATAATACTGCAGCTGACGGAATGGAAGTTTATGCCAAGGGAGCGGCCTTGAGCAAGGCAGTCCACTGGGTCGGCATGGGCGAGGACGATGAACTGGAACGGGTCGTGGCGACAGGGGCGAGGTCCATCAAGATCATAAAGCCGCATGCGGACAATAGGGAAGTGTTCCGCAAGATCGAGCACGCAGTGTCTGCCGGATGTCTTGCTGTAGGAATGGATATGGATCATGCGTTCAATTCGAACGGAGGGTATGATGATGTGTTCGGACTCCCTATGAAGCCAAAGTCGGCCGAAGAGATTGCTGAATTCGTGCAGGCGGCGAAAGTGCCGTTCATAGTCAAGGGCGTCCTGAGTCCTCGTGATGCGGAAGCATGCGCCAAGGCAGGCTGCGCCGGCATGGTCGTCTCCCACCACCATGGGATGGTGCAGTACTCCGTGCCTCCGCTCATGGTCCTTCCGGATATCAGGTCGGCAGTAGGAAATGATGTCGAGATCTTCATAGATTGCGGAATAGTCAGCGGAATGGATGCCTATAAGTGTCTTGCCCTTGGTGCAAAGGCGGTGTCCGTAGGCCGTCATCTCATGCATTACCTGAAACATGGGGCGGAGGCTGTTTCGGCCAGGATAGATGAAATGACGGCAGAACTTGCCGGCATCATGGCTCGTACCGGAGTCAGGTCTCTGGACGATATGGACCCATCTGTAATACATGGGAGGGCATTCTGATGTATCTGGGAATATCTTCATCACTGGAACATTCGAGTCCGCAGGAATGGGCTTCGAAGCATGTTGCGCTCGGACTTAAGTCGGTGAATTTTCCTGTCTCATACACAGACGGAGAAGAGACATTCATGGCTTATAAGAAGGCCGCCGATGATGCAGGGCTTGTGATAGCCGAAGTCGGGGTCTGGCGGAATACCCTTGCTGCAGACATGCAGGAAAGGCGCAAATGGATAGACTATGCCATAGGACAGCTGCGCATGGCGGATGCCATAGGTGCGGTCTGCTGCGTAAATGTAGTGGGTACTCCGTGCGGTCCGAGATGGGACGGTGGCTACAGAGGCAACTTCAGCCCGGAAATATGGAAAGAAGCGGTGGCCATGATCCGTGAGATAATAGACACGGCCCGTCCGCGCCGCACCCGGTTCTGCATCGAATCGATGCCGTGGATGATTCCGAGCAGTCCTGACGAATATGTGCGTCTGTTAGAAGATGTTGACCGTGCTGAATTCGCCACGCATCTCGATGTGGTGAACATGATCACATCTCCTCAGAGGTATTTCTTCAATGACGGATTCCTTCATGAATGTTTCGAGAAGCTGCACGGAACGATATGCAGCTGCCATCTCAAGGATGTCAGGCTGAAGGATGAATATACATTCCAGCTGGAGGAATGTGCCTGCGGCTCAGGTTCTCTTGATCTTGAACTCTATGCCCGCCTTGCCGATGCTGAAAATCCGTTCATGCCGATGATAATCGAACATCTGGACACAGATGCAGAGTATGCCGCTAGCGTGAAGTATGTCCAAACCGCCATCCAAGGCCGATAAGGAGGTGGTCGGGATTTTTGAAGTTCCGGAACTGGTAGCCTGTGTGGAAGTAGAGCTTCCGGGTCAGATGGGTCTTCAGGGCTATTATCTGGTAGAAGCCGTCAAGGTCATCACCTTTGTAAAGCAGGTTA
>JAFTYS010000120.1 GCA_017461285.1 Bacteroidales bacterium
CGACCTCATGGAGCCAGGTATGCAGGTTGAGATCGACCGCATCATCGCTGCGGTGAAGGCCGGTGAGATCTCTCAGGAGCAGCTCGACAAGAATGTTCGCAACATGCTCACATACATCGTTAAGACTCCACGCTTCAACAAATATCAGTATTCAAACAAGCCTGAGATCGAGGCTCACGCCAAGCTCGTCCGCGAGGCAGCTCCTGAGGGAATGGTTCTCCTCGAGAACAATGGCGTCCTCCCGCTGAAGGATGTGAAGAAGGTCGCTCTCTACGGTACAGGTTCATATGACTTCATCGCAGGCGGCACAGGCTCCGGCAACGTGAACAAGCCATACATCCGCAACGTTGCAGAAGGTCTTGCCGACAACGGTTTCGAAGTCAACCAGGACATTCAGAAATGGTATGAGCAGTATATCGCTTACGCAAAGACTGAAAACAAGAACAACGGAGGTCTCAGCGGAGTCCTCCTCGGAGAAGCCGTAATCCCGGAAATGGCAGTCAGCCGTGACTTCTTCGAAAGAATGGAGCCTGAGACTGATATCGCGATCTTCACACTTTCAAGAAACGCAGGAGAAGGCGGTGACCGCTACGCAAAGGACGGTGACTGGACCCTGACAGGACTTGAAAGAGAGATGATCCAGAACCTTGCTGACATCTACCATGCTGCAGGCAAGAAGTTCGTGGTCGTGATGAACATCGGCGGCGTCATCGAGACCGCATCATGGAAGCACATTCCTGACGCGATCCTCCTTGCATGGACTCCTGGCCAGGAAGGCGGTCTTGCAGTCGCAGACATCCTCTGCGGCAAGGCGAACCCTTCAGGAAAGCTTCCAATGACATTCCCTGTCAGCTATCTTGACATCCCATCATCACACAACTTCCCTTACTACCATAAGAACGTACAGAGGGGCGAGTGGGATTTCCTCTGGGGCGGCAAGCAGAAGGAGCAGAAATGCGTGGACTATACAGAGTACAAGGAAGGCATCTACGTGGGCTACAGATATTTCCAAACAGCAGGCGCACCTGTATCTTATCCTTTCGGATACGGAAAGTCTTACACTACATTCGAGTACAGCAAGCCTGTTGTGAAGGCTACAGCAGACGGTTTCACAGCAACCATAACTGTAAAGAACACAGGATCCGTTGCCGGTAAGGAGTCCGTACAGCTTTATGTCGCAGCTCCAGCCGGCGGACTTGAGAAGCCAGCATTCGAGCTCAAGGGCTTTGCAAAGACCAAGGAACTTGCACCGGGCGAATCTCAGACCCTCACAATCAATGTATGCAAGTACACCCTCGCATCATTCAACGAGGCCGCATCAGCATGGGAGACAGCAGCCGGAACCTACAAGGTAATGTTCGGCGCAAATGCAGCCGACATCCGCGGCACAGCCGAATACAAGCTCAAGAAGGCAGAAAGCTGGCAGGTAAACAATGTCCTCGCCCCGGCTCAGCCTGTCAATGAACTGACACTTCAGAAGTAATACACTATGAAACGCTTTATTATCATTGCTGCGTCCCTGCTATGGGGCGCAGCATTGTTCGCTCAGGAACTTGTCATCAGAATCGATGATATGGGAGCGCTGCATTCCGTAAATACAGCCAGCATAGACACCTATCAGAATGGTATCGCAAAGTCAGTAGAGGTGCTGGCTGTCGGGGCATGGTTCCCTGAAGCAGTAAAGATGCTGAAGGAAAATCCCGGTCTGGATGTCGGAATACATCTCGCCATCACCAGCGAATGGGAAAACGTCAAGTGGAGACCACTCACCCACTGTCCTTCCCTTGTTGATGAAAACGGATATTTTTACCCTATGATGGGACCGAATCCAGCTTATCCGGGAAAGTCCGTCATGGAAAACGCATCGAAGTTTGACATAAAGGAAATCGAGAAGGAGTTCCGCGCACAGATCGAACTCGCTCTGAAAAACATCCCTCAGATCACACACATCTCCGGCCATATGATGTCGACGGCCTTCAGTCCTGAAGTGCTTGAGGTGGTGAGAAAGCTTTCTGAAGAATACAATCTTCCTTCAGTCGACCGTGCCGACGCATTCAGGCAGTACGACTTCACATATGTAGGATATGACGGTCCCAAGGCGACCTCTGAGGAAAAGATCGGAAGCTTCATAAAGATGCTCGACAAGCTCGAAGCCGGCAAAAGATACATGTTCGTGGATCACCCTGCATACAACGACTCCGAGATGCAGACCGTGATGCATGTGGGCTATGAAGACGTTGCAGTTGACCGTCAGGGCGTGACAGACCTCCTGAAGAGTCCCGAGGTACTCAAGGCCATCGAA
>JAFTYS010000121.1 GCA_017461285.1 Bacteroidales bacterium
AGGTGAAGAACGTTCTCTACACTCTTACAGCAGAGGAAATGGCTAAGGTTATCGTTGCTTACGAGCCAGTATGGGCTATCGGAACAGGCAAGACTGCAACTGCTGAGCAGGCTCAGGAGATCCACGCCGAGATCCGTAAGGTTCTTGCTGCACAGTTCGGCGAACTCGCTGAGGAGATTTCTATCCTCTACGGCGGCTCATGCAAGCCATCTAACGCCAAGGAACTTTTCGCATGCCCTGACATCGACGGTGGCCTTATCGGTGGTGCTGCTCTCAAGGCAGAGGACTTTATCGGCATCGCTGTTAGTTTCTAGTTCATAATACGGAACGTGTAGCACTGTCATCCTGAGCGCCAGCGAAGGATCTTTATTCAAGGATTCTTCACTTCGTTCAGAATGACAGTGTTGCGTCTTTTAACAATAAGACAGATGAAAAAGATATTACTGTTCACAATTGCAGCTTTGGCCGCTGCAGCGTGTGCCGAGAAATCGGATGATACAGCACTTAAAGAAAAGGTGGAAAGTTATGCTGTGGTGGAGGTGACCTCACCGCTTTATGATGCCCTTTCAGAGAATGACAAGAAGATCGTTGACCTGTTCCGTCAGGCCGGCGAGATCATGGACGGTCTGTTCTGGAAGCAGACTTTCGGAGACAAGGCCCTCATCGATGCTCTTCCTGACGGATATGCGAAGCAGTATGCGTATATCAACTACGGTCCATGGGACCATCTTGATGACAACAAGCCTTTTGTAGAGGGTTATGGCGAGAAGCCGCTCGGATGTCAGTACTATCCGCAGGACATGACCATGGAAGAGTGGGAGGGATTCGACGACCCTGACAAACTTAACCTTTACACAGTGATCCGCCGTGACGAGAACGGTGCACTCAAGACCGTATGGTACCACGACGAGTACAAGGAAGAACTCGACAAGGTATGCGCATTGCTCGAAGAGGCCGCTGCCCTTACCACTAACGAGGGCATGAGGACATATCTCACAGAGCGTGTAAAGGCTTTCCGCACAGACGATTACCTTGCCAGCGACATGGCATGGATGGACATGAAGGACTGCAACATGGACCTCGTGATCGGACCGATCGAGAACTATGACGATCACCTCTTCGAGGCCAAGGCTGCTTACGAGTGCTTCATTCTTCTCAAGGACGAGACACGCAGTGCCAACCTCGCGAAGTACGTCGCGCTCCTCCCAACCCTTCAGACCATGCTCCCATGCGCTCCTGAATACAAGACTTTCGTGCCTGGAACATCTTCAGACCTGAACGTTTACGACGCCATCTACTATGCAGGAGACTGCAACGCCGGCAGCAAGACCATCGCCATCAACCTTCCTAACGACGAGAGGGTGCACGCAGCGAAGGGCGCTCGCCGCCTCCAGCTCTACAACAGCATGATGGCCAAGTTCGACAAGATCCTCGCCCCTATCGGAGAGGTTCTCATGGTCCCTGAGCAGCAGCAGTATCTCACTGCAGACGCATTCTTCTGGAATGTGACCTTCCACGAGGTTGCACACGGTCTCGGTGTGAAGCAGACAGTGAACGGCAAGGGTACAGTAGACCAGGCAATGGGCGACCAGAAGACTTCATGGGAAGAGGCTAAGGCTGACATCCTCGGACTTTTCATGGTGAACAGCCTCATCGACATGGGTGAGATCACCGACATCACAAAGGAGGAGTCAGTAGCGACATTCATCGCCGGCATCGTACGTTCTGTCCGTTTCGGTTCCGCTTCATCCCACGGAAAGGCTAACATGATGTGCTACAACTATATGGAAGAGCATGGTGCATTCAGCCGCAACGCCGAGGGTAAGTATGTGGTAGACTTCGAGAAGGCGCCGGAAGTGATCAACTCATGGGCAAACCTCATCCTCGAGACCCAGGCGACCGGTAACTTCGAGTTCGCACAGAAGTATGCAGCCGAGAACGCAAGCATCCGCGAGGCCCTCGCAGCCGACATCGCAAAGGTAAACGCTGCAGGCATCCCACGCGACATCGTCTTCGACTTTGCATGGTAAGCCTCTGACATCCTGAACGATATGGAACAGCTCCGACAGTCATTCTGCCGGGGCTGTTTTTCAAAAGCACGGAAATGACCGTTTTTGTGCTTTTAACCTTGTTTTTCGTGTTCAAAAGCACAAATAAGCCCGTTTTTGTGCTTTTGATTGGAGCGAATGGACTGTGTATGGGAATTTTATGTATCTTTGTGGGTTACATATGAATAAAAATATAAAAGATATATAGATATGAAGAATTTTGTAGAGGAACTCAGGTGGAGAGGCATGATCCAGGACATCATGCCGGGAACAGAGGAGAAGCTTATGGAAGGTTCGACTGCGGCTTATGTCGGAATCGACCCTACAGCGGACTCGCTCCACATCGG
>JAFTYS010000122.1 GCA_017461285.1 Bacteroidales bacterium
AACCATTCAGGCGACCTTTACGGTCATCTTGGAGTGGTCGTTGAAGGTGAATGGATGTTCGTTCCTACCGATTGGGGAACCACAGACAAGAAGACCCGCTTCACAAAGGTTGCGGACAATTCATGGGAACTCAAGCTCGAGCCATCTATCCGCGAGTATTTCGGCTCGGGACAGACTCCGCTCAACATGATCGCGATCATCGTCAGAAGTGCAGACGGATCGATCAAGAGCCATGATGCCGACCAGTTCTGCTCTGTAAAGGAAGAAAAGTACTTCAATGAATCATTCACTCCGGATCCGCTGGTTTTCGAAACCATGCCGGCAGGCGTAAGACACGGAATCAACTATAATGATAACGGCAGCGTGACATTCGTCCTCTATGACAAGGACAAGGACGGAAAGAGATTCGACTATTGCTACATCGTAGGCGACTGGAACGAGTGGGAGCGTGTGAAGGAAGGCGCGATGAAGCGTGACAACGAGGCAGGCTGCTGGTGGATCACTCTCGACGGCTTCGATGCTGACAAGGAATACAGATTCCAGTATCGTCTGGGCAATCAGCCATCTTCTGACATCCGTGTCAGCGACCCATATACAGAGATCGTCTACGACCAGTGGAACGACCAGTATATCGACGGTGTCCCTGCATTCCCTGAAGGTGCGAGACAGCTTGTGTCTGCGTTCCAGATCAACAGACCTGAATACAGCTGGAAGCATTCAGACTTCAAGGTGGAGGACAAGAACGACCTCGTGATCTATGAGATGCTTTTCCGTGACTTCACGACTTCGCAGGATATCGCAGGTGCAATGGAGCGTCTCGACTATATCGAGAACCTCGGCGTGAATGCCGTCCAGCTTATGCCTGTACAGGAATTTGACGGAAACAACAGCTGGGGATACAACCCTAACCATTGGTTTGCCCTCGACAAATATTACGGTACACGTGAGGAATACAAGGCCTTCATCGACGAGTGCCATTCACGTGGTCTTGCCGTCATCATCGACGTTGTATACAACCATGCTACAGGATCTCACCCATGGGCAAAGATGTGGTGGAACGGCAGCGCTACAGCCGAGAACAATCCGTTCTTCAATGTCCTTCCGACCCATCCATACAATGTCTACCATGACATGAACCATGAGAATGCGATGGTCAAGGAGCACGTGAAGAGAAGCCTTGAGTACCTCCTTACCGAGTATGATGTCGACGGATTCCGCTTCGACCTTACCAAGGGTTTCACCCAGAAGCAGACCGATCCTGACGTTGCTGCATGGGGACGTTACGACCAGTCGCGCGTTGACATCCTCAAGGGATATGCGGATCATATCTGGTCGGTGAACGACAATGCCGTTGTCATTTTCGAGCACCTTTCTGACTGGGACGAGGAGAAGGTCCTTGCCGAGCACGGAATGCAGCTTTGGAGGAATGTAAACCATGAGTATCGAAGTGCAGTAGGCGGAGGTTCCGGCAATTTCTCGAATATGTATTCGACATCTCCGTTCGGCGGCTTTGTGGGATATATGGAAAGTCATGATGAGGAGCGTCTCTGCTATGGAGCCACATCAAGCACGGCTTCAGTGACATGGGGCATCTGCGGAACCCTCACTTCATGGGGATCTTCACCTGATATCTCAATGACAGCGGACGGTCCTTTCTTCGTGGCAAAGAACGTTACATTCGCTGCGGACGATATGTTCAAGATCCGTGGTAACAGCACATGGGACGATGCATTCAACTACGGAGCATCAACAAAGGGATACAAACTTCCTCTTGACAAGGAATATCAGCTTACAGTCGGTTCCGGCTCACAGGATATGGCTGTTCCTGCTGCGGGATCATACGATGTCTACTTCTGTCCTGATGTCCAGACTATCTGGCTCATGACCGTAGGCAAACGCCCTGCAGAACCTTCTGTGACTCCTGGAGAGACCGAGGATGCACTTACCGTGGCAATGCGCCGCGCTGGTGCTTCTGCAGCATTCTTCCTTACGGTTCCGGGTCCGAAGATGATCTGGCAGTTCGGCGAGATCGGATATGACTACTCGATCGACTATAACGACCGTACAGGCGAGAAACCAGTCGTTACAGACGAATATATGGCTGTACCTGCCCGCAAGGCACTCTACGATACATATGCGGTTCTTCTTAAGTTCCGTCGCGAGAATCCTCGCTTCTTTGACCAGGATGCCGATTTCGAGTGGACTCCTGCCGGAACCATCAAGAAGATCACATGCTCTGTAGACGGAAAGACCTTCCATGTGGTCGGCAACTTCGGCAAGTCATCTACAGGCTATACCGTCCCAGCCGGATCATGGACCGACTATATCAACGGCGGCGCCGTTTCCGGAAACATCACCCTCAAGCAGGGCGAGTTCCGACTCCTTACCGACTTTTAGGATTGAGAAAAATATAAGTACGTTGTGTGTAATCCCTGCAGCCGTGAGACTGCGGGGATTCTTTCTTTTTCTGCAAGTGGCGTCCGTCATTGCCTCGTTTGGTCTGAGGATTGTTTGTGAAGTCCGTGCTAATTTAGAATAATTATAAA
>JAFTYS010000021.1 GCA_017461285.1 Bacteroidales bacterium
ACAACCATCTTCTGATGCACGCGATGGCACCGAACGTGGCCGGCGTGATCGGATCGGCAGTAGCAGCAGGTATCCTGCTCAGCTTCCTGGGATAATACTTTAACGGTCAAATATTTACATGACTGATCTGGAACATAGGATCTTGATTCTGGATGGTGCCATGGGCACGATGATTCAGAGATACGGACTCGCTGAGGTAGATTACCACAGCGGTCCGTTCTCCTCTTGTACCAAAGAGCTTAAAGGCAACAATGAGTGCCTGAATCTGACTCATCCGGAGATAATCAAGGCAATACATAAGGATTATATAGCTGCAGGGGCAGATATCATAGAGACCAACACGTTCAGCGCTAATGTAATCTCGCAGGCAGAATACGGATGTGAGGAGTTTGCGGAACAGATGGCTTATGAAGGCGCTAGGATTGCCCGTGAGGCAGCAGATGAGGCTGCACAAATGGCAGAATCGGTCGGACTTGAACGCAAGGTCTGGGTAGCAGGCAGCATGGGACCGACATCAAAGTCGCTCTCGCTGTCTCCTGATGTGGCAGACCCGGCCTTCAGGCCATATTCATTCGATCAGATGAAAGAGTCATACCGCACACAGGCAGAGGCGCTGCTTCGTGGCGGTGCCGACATACTCCTCATCGAAACATGCTTTGACGCGCTCAATGTCAAGGCCGCACTGACAGCCATCGCTGAACTGGATAGGAACAGCATGAATGGTGTTCCTGTTATAATCTCGGTATCGGTGGGAGACAGAAGCGGAAGGACACTGACCGGACAGACTCTTGAAGCATTCTACACCTCTGTCCGCCACTACCCTATCATGTCCTTCGGCCTCAACTGCTCCCTCGGAGCGGCAGAGCTTATGCCTCTTGTCGAAGACATGAACAGATGGTGCGGATGCGCCGTCAGCTGCTATCCGAACGCCGGACTGCCGAATGAGATGGGTGGATACGACCAGAGTCCGGAAGAAATGGCATCGCAGGTCAGGGAGATGGCCTCACGCGGCCTCATAAACATAGCAGGAGGATGCTGCGGAACGACTCCTGACCATATCAGGGCCATCTCAAAGGCGCTCAAAGGCATCGCACCTCGACAGTTGTCCGTAAACAAGGACGTTTTCACGGATGGAATACTGAAGGTCAGCGGACTCGAAGTTGTGACCGTAGATGTAAAGACCAGCAACTTCACAAATGTCGGCGAAAGGACCAACGTTGCCGGTTCCCGCAAGTTCGCAAGACTTATCTCTGAAGGAAAATATGAAGAAGCACTGCAGATTGCTGCGAAACAGATCGAAGACGGGGCATCTGTCATAGACATAAACATGGATGACGCGATGCTTGACAGCACGAGGGAGATGGAGCGTTTCGTCCGCTGGATCTCAAACGACCCGGCTGTGGCAAAGGCTGCCCTGATGATTGACTCCTCGCATTGGGAGACAATCCTGGCAGGTCTGAAGAATGCTCAGGGAAGATGCATAGTGAACTCCATCAGCCTGAAGGAAGGTCCTGAATCATTCTTACAGAAGGCCAGGGCAATAAAGTCGCTCGGAGCCGCCATGGTCGTCATGGCGTTCGACGAGCAGGGACAAGCCACGACATATGAGCGTAAGATAGAAATATGTGAGAGGGCATACAGGCTGCTTACCGAAGAGGCAGGAATCAGTCCTGAAGACATTATCTTCGACGTCAACATCCTTTCCATCGGAACAGGAATAGAAGAGCATGCAAGGTATGCCATAGATTTCATAGAGGCTGTCAGGTGGATAAAGACAAACCTCAAGGGTGCTCTTACATCCGGAGGCGTATCGAATCTGTCCTTCGCATTCAGAGGAAACAATCCTGTACGCGAAGCGATGCACTCGGCATTTCTCTACCACGCGATAAAGGCAGGCCTGGACATGGCTATCGTCAATCCTTCAATGCTTCAGATCTACGACGAGATAGACCCTCAGCTGCTCAGATGTGTGGAAGACATCATATTCGACAAAGATCCGGAAGCAACTGAAAGGCTCATGGATTACTGCCAGAGGCAGAAAGAGATGGCCGATCAAGCCGGCCATGACGAAAGGTGCAGCTGTCATGACGAAAGGTGCTGCCGTCATGACGAAAGGTGCAGCTGTCATGACCATACCGACAGTCATTCCCGACCTGTTCGGGAATCTCTGGAGGAAAGGCTCCGTACAGCCCTTGTCAAGGGCACGTCAGCAACTCTGGATTCCGACCTCATGGAGGCCATGGAACGATACACTAGTGTATTGGAGATAATCGAAGGTCCCCTGATGGCTGGAATGGAGACGGTCGGAAAGCTCTTCGGAGAAGGAAAGATGTTCCTGCCACAGGTAGTCAAGTCCGCAAAGGTGATGAGAGATGCGGTCGGAATTCTCGAGCCATACATGAACAATGAAGACGAAGGATCCGGACATCCGAAAATAGTGATCGCTACCGTAAAGGGAGATGTACACGACATCGGAAAGAATATTACCGGAATCGTCCTGACATGCAACGGATTCGATGTTCATGACCTTGGAGTGATGGTCGATAAGGAGACCATCCTTGAAAAGGCTTCCGAACTCAATGCGGACATCATTGCCGTCAGCGGCCTTATCACTCCATCCCTATATCAAATGGAAGAGATATGCCGGGAAATGGCATCAAGAGGCATGGACACTCCCCTATTTGTCGGAGGTGCCACGACTTCATCACTTCATACGGCCGTAAAGCTCGCGCCGCTGTACGGACATGTATTTCATGGAGCGGATGCATCGGCAGCCGCTGTCATGGCAAAGAAATGCATGATGGACAGGGTGGCTTTCGAAAAGGAGCAGCATGCCGGACAGGAGAAGATACGCAGCCTGTATAATAAGGAAAAAAATGCGGGTAAACCCGGAAATGACGACTCTCCAAAGACGCAGCCTGACCGTCATGCCCGACACGATCGGGCATCTGACTGCAGCATACCGCTGCCTTCGGACATAGCTTCAAGGGAACTCTCTGCAGAAGATGTCATGCCTTATTTTGACTGGAAGATGTTCTACGCTATCTGGGGTGTGAAATATGGTAGCGTTTCAGCTGAAGCGATGGAGCTTATGCAGTTAAGACAGGATGCCGAAGAGGAACTTGCGCTAGGAAACTATATAATAAAGGTGTCTGCCCGCTTCATGGAAGCATGCACAGACGGTAAAGACATCATCACATCCGGAATGCGTCTGCCTATGCTTCGCCAGGAAGGCGGAGATCAGAGGTCATTATGCGACTTCATCGCTCTGGAGCAATCTGGCAAGAAGTCACCGCTGGGAATGTTCACCGTATGCGTAAAGGCAAAGAATGCATCTCATGAAGAAGGCTGCTGCTGTCCGGCATGCTCCAACAAGTATGAGGACCTGATAGCCAAGACGGTAAGGATGACTCTTGCAGAAGCTGCATCGAAATGGCTGGACAAGGAGATTCTCCGCCAGATGCAGGACGAAAATGTCAAGGTCATCAAGCCTGCTGCCGGATATGCATCATGTCCGGACCATACATTGAAGAAGGATATAATGGATGCGCTGTCAGGAAGATTCGACCTTAAGATAAAGATGACGGAAAGCTGCGCCATGATACCGGAAGCCAGCATATGCGGACTCATCATCATGCATCCGGAGGCAAGGTATCATGAAATACGTCGCATCAGCAAGGAACAATACGACGACTATGCACTCCGAAGATGTATGGACGAAGCCACAGCCCGTCGCTTCCTCGGCCACCTTCTGAAATAGCACAAACACGCAACTCCCTAAAAGCCACCAACTTACTTAAACCACGTGCTCCCTTTTGGCAGCACGCACATTAAACAAAAGACTGATATACAACGACTTACATTTTATAAAAAATGAAGGTATCTGAAATATTGTCAACCAGTACGAAGGCATTCCCTTCGCTTGAGATCGTGCCACCCCTCAGGGGGCTTACAAAGGAGGAACTTCTTGAAAGCATTGCGCCTTTCATGGAGTTCAAGCCGAAGTATATAAACGTGACGAGCCATAGGGACGAATACGAATTCCGTGAGGAACAGGACGGTACATTCAGCCGCCATCTCGTACGCAACCGCATAAGCGAGACGACCGTATGTGCGGCCATAATGTCACGATACGACATTGATGTCGTGCCCCATCTGATCTGCGGAGGAAGCACACAGGAAGAGATCGAGAGCAAGCTGGATAATCTTGAATTCCTGGGTATCAATAACATACTGGCCTTGAGAGGAGACTGCATGACCGGCGAAAAACGTTTCACCGCCACTCCTGGTGGCTACAGATATGCAAGCGAACTGGTAGAAGGCATCAGAAGCTATCAGGGAAGCGCCGGATACAGACGCAGCAGAAAGCTTGAAAAAGATTCCCCGGTCAGTCTGGAGATGGCAGATGACAGATATTTCTGCATCGGGGTCGGTGCGTATCCGGAAAAGCATTTCGAAGCACCGAACATCGAGACGGACATTGCCAACCTCAAGAAGAAGGTCGATGCGGGAGCCGATTACATCATCACCCAGATGTTCTTTGACAACAAGGTCTATTATGACTTTGTCGAGAAATGCCGCGAAGCAGGCATTACGGTTCCGATCATCCCGGGACTTAAGCCGCTGTCGACTGCCAGACAGATCGGGACACTGCCGGAAGCATTCTCACTGGACATTCCTCTGGAACTGACGGAAGCCATGAAAGATGCAGGAGAAGACAGGAAAGCCGCCTATCAGATAGGAACAGAGTGGTGCACGATGCAGTGCAAGGACCTTATCGCACATGGAGTGCCTGCAGTCCACTTCTACACGATGGGAAAGTCAGAAAACATCGTAAAGATTCTTCAGGAGTGCTTCTAGGAAGCGCTCCTTTTCCTTGCATACTCGCTTGGAGTCATGCCTACTGTCTTTGTAAATGAACGGTTGAAGGTAGAGATGCTGTTGAATCCGCTCATGTCGGCGACACTCTGCATGGACAGAGGGTTTTCGGCAGGCATGGAATCTATTATCGAGCAGGCTTCCCGGACACGCATCTGATTGATGTACTCGTAGAAGGTAATGTTCAGCACATGATTGAGATAGTCTGAAAGGTATGTCCTGTTCGTGCCCACTTTGGCTGCCACATCCTGGAGGCTAAGCTTCGGATTCAGATATATCTTTTCCTTCTGCATACACTCTTCAAGACGCACTGCGATTGTTGAATACACATCAGAGACAGAATCCTCTTCAGCAGGTGCAGTTTCGTTCCTGATCCAAGGAAATTCAAATATCGACAGCGGAGGCATGTCCACGACCGAATGCCGGCGGGACAGGCAATAGAGATAAAGCCAGGCGCATACACATACTATCTGGAAGAATGCTCCGCTGAGCCATGTCTCGTCTTTGAAGGCAATCACATACAAGCCCATACAGATGAACAGAAGGACCACACAGTTGATTGCCCATGATACATCTATATGTTCTGTATATGAATAGTTGTCAAATATGTATTTCCTGTGGCGATGCAGAAGGACACATACAAGGATGAATGCGACAACTCCTCCGGCCAAGGCAAAATACAGGGCCAGTTCATAGACAGTATGGGTCGGGAATATGATGAACAGCGGAACGAATATGGCCTGGGCTGCCATCGGAACCAGAACTCTCCGTTTAGTCACCCATCCGGGGGATACGACCTCTATAAAGAAGTTTGAAACGATAGGAATGTAGAGAAGGTCCAAGGTGACAGATATGCCGGAAAGGAAGAAGTTCTCCCAATACCCGTCTACAAGAAATATTATGTCCTTGACATTGCAGAAGGCAAAATAGAGCATATTCAGAAACAACATGTACATCATGTTGTTCTTTTTCCTTTGAGGCCACAATAGCCATGCCCAGATTATAAAGAATACGGTAACACCTCCATGAACATAGTGGGCTATCGCTTCTGCCGTCGGTCCCATACCTGTCATAACGTCAATTTCCATTTATACAAAGATATGAAAAATCATGATGCAGGATGTTCACTGAAACAAAATCAGTTTGTTTTGTTGCTTTGAACAATACAATAGTGCCATAAAGTATTTATATTTGTATTCTATGATACACGAACAGAAAGCACAGGCGTCTGCACAGAAAAGCAAGGCTGCCGAAAAGTCAAAAGAAAGGCACAGCCACCGTACCGACGGCAGCAGGTGTCCGATATGCGGAGCGGAAATCAGCTCCAGATTTGAAATATGTCCGGAATGTGGCGGCAAGCTGGTAAGCTACTGCACGTTCTGCGGAGCGGACATGGACCGCAATGACACGGAATGTCCGGAATGCGGAATGCCGGCAGGCGGAGTGAAATGTCCGGAATGCGGAACGCTCAACCATCGTTCATTCTGCTCGAAGTGCAACACTCCCCTGACCCGCGCCGCCCAGAAAGCGGTACAGAAGGCTCTGGAGGATCCGAAGGTAAAGGAAGCTATCGACCTATGCGCCAAGCTCGCAGAGCTGGAGGCGCAGATGGAAGAAGCGGAAGATGCAGGAGATTTCACTGATGGAGAAGACGTTCCTGAAGCGGAAGAGGTCCTTTCAGAAGGAGCCAAAAGAATGATGGAGATTCTGGGTACAGTCAAGCCGGGGATGCCGGAGCACGCGAAGCCGGGAACAGTCCCTGCAAAGCCAAAGCCTGCTGCAAAACCTAAGAGCATCGACAGAATCAAGGAAGAGTACAAGAAGACAGTCAGAGACATAAACAAGATCTTTGACGAAATGCTTCCTCCTGCAGGAACGACACCGCAGGAGCAGAGAAACTTCTATTCTGCACGAAAGGTTGCGGTAGAGACTACGGTCAAGAGGAAGATAAAGGTGCCGGTCGAATGGATCTGCAACTACTGCGGCTACCACCATAAGCAGCCGAGCGAATGTGCCGAGCCTGAATTGGGAGGCACATGGGTCTACATAGAGAAGACCGAGACCACAAGAGTTAAGGAATACAAATACCAATGATCTTGAAATATGGCAACTAACAAACCTCAAGGAACAGCGGTAGCCCCGCAGGGGACGGCAGTCGCACCGCAGGGAACGGCGGTCGCGCCACAAGGAACGGCAGTAGCGCCGCAAGGAACAGCAGTGGCGCCGCAAGGCACTGCTGTGGCTCAGGGTACGGCCGTGGCACCGCAGGGAACGGCAGTCGGACAGAAGGGAACCGGTTCATCGCAGAAAGGCAGCCTGCAGCGACTGCAGAACGGGGATAGCATTACCATTGACGGTAAGACGTACAGGATTGTACGAGCGTTCAATTCAGGTTCTGAAGCGGAACTGTACGAAGCAAGCTGTTCCGGGAGGTCATACGGACTTAAGCTGTACAGAAAGGGATTCAGACCTAATTCCCGGATAAAGCCGATGCTGGACAAGCTGAAAGGAAAAGGATACGCCACTGACATCCTTTCTGAAGGGAAAGTGACCCACGACGGAGCGTCATATGACTACGAGCTCATGGACTGGTATCCTCTCGGATCGTCAAACGCCGCAGGCATCAAAGGAAACAGCGATGCCATACTCGCGCTTACCATAAAGACGGCTCTGGCTCTGGATGAATTCCACAAGGCCGGCTTCGTCCATAAGGACATAAAGCCGGCAAACATCCTCATCAGGGACAAGAGTTCCTGGGACAGCGTGATCTGCGACTTCGGAATAGCCGACGTCATGACAGACGGCAAGGCGATAACCAAGCAGTCCAGGACTCCTATATACGCTGCTCCTGAAATTTATGATCCGAAGAAGGCAAAGGCGATCGTGGACGGGGAAAACCTCTTCGAGATAACCGGCAAGGCGGACTACTATGCTCTCGGTATGACAATCCTCTGCCTGTGGTACGGTGAATCTGAGTTCCAGGTGAAGGAGACGGACATGAGCATAACGAAGCTGACGACCGGCATAACGGTTCCGTCAGATATGCCGGACCCACTCGCAACGATAGCCAGAGGTCTCCTCCTGAAGAATCCGCTCAAGAGATGGGATCTCGACGAAATCCAGAACTTCCTGGCCGGAGGAAACTTCTCGGTAAAGGAAGACGAAATACTCGAAGACCTGAATATCGTCTACAACGCCGGCAAGAACCAGATAGCCAACACAGTGGAGCAGCTTGCCATCTTCATGGTCGATGACCTCGAGCTCGCAAAGAGATACCTGTACAAGGGAAAGCTCAGGGACTGGCTGAAATCACGTCCGGAACTTCAGGATGAGCTTGAAAACATAGTGGAGAAACGCTATCCGAAGGACATGAACCTCGGAGTCATGGCTGCCGTATACGCCCTCGATCCTGAATTCGGATTCTTCATGAGCGGATGGGACAGGAAGACAGGAGAGGAGACAATGATCTCCGCACGTGATTCCGGCGAGGTGATAAAATTCTGTACAGAGAACTTCTGTGACGACGAAACAAAGGAGAAGATAGTATCCGACCTGTTCACCGACTGGCTCGATATGGAGTTTTTCGACGATTGCTGGCGCGTGAAGATGATCGTTCCGAAGCAGGTAAAGGATCCGGACGACCGGACCCAGGAAATAGACCTGGCATTCAGACTCAGGATACAGGCGATGGACCCGCTTTGCGACATATGTCTCTGCAACGATGTCAACGACCCTCTCTACGCAATGACAGGACCGGCGATCGGACGTCTCATGAATGTGGCATACCAGACGCTGATGGTCGATTTCGCCGATGATCCGGACGAGCTCCTGGATAATTGGAAGGACCCGAAATATGCTCCATACAATACGCATATGGATGAGTTCCTCCTATATTATCTGGTGTTGAACTACAATTACGAAGAGTCGTACCTCCACCGTTTCTTCGAAACCAAGGGCAAGAGGTTCAAGGCCCAGGACACCACATTGAAGAATGAGATAAACAGAAGATATCATCCTGACAGGAACCAGCTCCGGCAGGAGGACGAAGCCATCCTGAATGGCACATGCATAATGAGGATCATATCCGCATACGGACATAAGCCGACATACCGTTTCTTCGGGACGGATATCGAAGTTTCCGACCTTTCGCAGTTCAAGAGACAGCTTGGGAAGAAGAAGATGGTTCAGGATGCGTACTATGAGTACGGACTTGCCGGCTGGCTCGGTATACAGTACCATGAGAATCCTCATGCAGACTTCAGCGCACAGTACTCATACGAGAGGCAGCTGCTGGAATACACGAAATGTCTCGGAGCCATCGATCCGGAAAACACCGATTTCGTAAACTACAGCAATGCGGCTGAAGAAGCAAGGGAGCTTGCTTCAGGCAGCGGAGACGGAGCAGGAAAGGCACATCTGAAGGAAACGACCCAGAAGGCTCTGGCGATAGTATTCGGAGTAATACCTCTTATCTATCTGGCCATCAGGATCATCGGTTCCATCATCACAGACCCTGTGCTGTCAAGCGAAATCGAATTCTCAGGAATATTATACAGCATCTGAATTATCGTCGCTGTCCTCGTATTCTTCTTCGGAGAAACCGACAGCATAATTGCGTGCCTGATTGCCGGAGGCATAGTATCCGGCGTGATATGGCTGGTGCTGGCATTCCTGGCGCCTTTCCTCTTATGGATATTCCTGGCTGTCGTGATCGGCGTACTGATATTCTTCAGCAGGAAGACGGTCTTCAGCCAGAGTTCGTATGCCGCGGATGCACGTGATGCGTTGCAGCCTGGGTTCGAGGAACTGGAACTG
>JAFTYS010000123.1 GCA_017461285.1 Bacteroidales bacterium
AAATCGCCTGCTCCATCTGCCGCATGTGATTTTGTTTAAGTTGCTGATATTTAGGTTTTTATGTATTTGTCTCGCGGCTATCTGCCCGCGAGTAATTTGCTTAAAATGTTGATGGTCAGTATGAAACGTGTTTGATACAGCGGTTTTAATAAGGAGAATCCTGTGACGCCAGCCCCCGGAGGCGCACTCGCTCCGCAGGAGCATAGGTAAATGCTCCGCTCGCGCACCTCCGGGGGCTGGCGTGTCCTGTAAAGCGCTGACTTGCAAACTTGTCGGCAGAGTGCAACTTTTCCTGCACTCTGCCGACAGAAGTTTTATGTAACAGATTGTTATTTAATGTGTTGTGAAAATCCGGTGTCGGTAATGTCAACAAATATATGCACTCTGCCGACAATATACGATAGTGAGGCGGTGAATTTCTTCTCAGAAAGATGTATATAGGTCGGCCATCGGCGGAGTTTGGTTGTTTGGGCGGAATTGATTAGATTTGTACTGGCAACGAAAGCTATTCTGCTGAAACAATTCCTGCAATGAAGACAATCAAGGTATTTCTGGCATCCTCTGACGAACTGGAGATGGAGCGTCTGCTGTTCGACTCCCTGTTCAACCATCTTAACCGCATCTTCCGTCCTCGCGGCCTTTATCTGGAACTATCGAAGTGGGAGTACCTTGACAGTTCCATGGTCCGAAGCACAAGCAGGATGAGTACAACGAGGAACTGAAGACCTGCGAGATGTGCATGGTGATGTACTGGACCAGGTTCGGGGAATACACCGGTGAGGAACTGATGACCGCTTATGAAGAGCTCAAGGCAGGCCGCAACCCCAGAAAACTTTATGTGTTCTTCAAGGAGCCGGGAGACATCACTCCGGAACTTCAGTCCTTCAAGGAGAGTTTCGCTACGGAGTTCGGTCACTTCTACTGCAAGTTCGAGAACGTTGACAGCATGAGGCTCCATTCCCTGCTTCAACTGGAAGCCTATCAGAACAGCGAGATGAAGGACCTGTTGAAGGTCGAGGACTCGAAGGTGAAGGTGGACGGCCAGGCTGTCATCAATCTGGACAACATTCCTTTCGCAGCGAAGAACAGGAGGTACAGGGAACTGAAGGACGAGATCGAGAGGATCGAGTCGGAGATCCGTACCTTTGAAGGAGTCCTGGCAGCAGGCCCGAACGAGGTGATTTCAGATTTGCTTGGTAAGAAGCGTTCGGAGATATACTATAAGAAAGAGGAACTATCGGAACATGAGAATTTCCTTTTTGATACGGCGGTACGCATTGCCCAGCAGCAGGGAGACAGGATCAGCGAGAGGATGGCGAGGGCGATCCAGGCCTTCGAGGACGGTCGTGCAGGCGATGCAAATGCGATTCTGGAGGAGGCGTTGCATGATGCAAAGGAACTGCGAAGGGACATAGCAAAGACAAAGGAACTTCTTAAACAACAGCAGGAAAACGCAGCCGTCAGCATCTCCGAACTGCTCCTCAAAGCCTCTGTGACCCTTGCCGACGACAGCAGACCGGTCGATGACCGTATCAAGGAAACCCACGAAATCTACCGCGAAGCCTACGCCCTTGCCAACGAATCAGACTACGATAGGGAAAAGTATATGGAATTGCTGAGTAAGTATAGCGATTTCCTATTTTTTTATGCCAAATATGAAGAATGCCTTAATGTAGATGATGAGTTGTTGCGGATAAAATCAAGTTTGTATGGTGATGCACATCCAGATATTGCACAGCAGTTTTCAAGAATAGGTTGGACTTGTTTGAGATTGTATGATGATAATAAATCATTAGAGTATTTTAATAAAGCATTGTGTGTTAGATTGTCTATTTTTGATGCTACTCATCCGGATATCGCAAGAAATTATAATGCAATAGGTGTTGCCTATATGTGTCAATATGAACCTGAATGTGCGCTAGAATATTATGAGAAATCGTTGAATATTTGGCAATTAACATCTGGTAGGAATGAGTTGGATATTTCAGAAACGTATTCAAATATTGCTGATGTGCATTGCATGCAATGTGATGATGGCGTTAATAAGGCTTTAGAATATTATAAGAAATCATTGAATGTAAAATTATCTTTATTTGGAGAGAATCACCTGTCGGTTGCATGTGATTATAAACGAATCGGTAAGTTTTACACAGATTTTAGGGCGGATTGTAAAAAAGGATTGGAATATTACGAAAAAGCATTGAAAATCGAATTGTCTATTTTGGGTGAGAATCATCCAGCGATTGCAGATGCTTACCAAAGAATCAGTTTGCTTTATGAAGATGAAGAACCTAACATTGCCTTGTCTTATCTTAATAAATATTTGAAGATAAGCTTATCTGTTTATGGTGAGAATCATATAACTGTTGCAAATGCTTACAAGGTCATAGGCAGTATTTATGAATCGCCGCTTTGTGATTATGATAAAGCTTTAAAATATTATGAGAAACATTTAGAAATTTCTGTGTCCGTTTGTGGCGAGAATGATTCTGATATTGCCTCCCGTTGCTATGAAGTAGGAATCTTCTGTTACTTGCATAAGAAATATGATAAGGCGGTGGAATGTTTTGTGAATTCACTCAATATACAACTGTTATTAGTAAGGAATGAAAATTTTATAAGGGAGACAACTTATAGCAATATTGGTGAAGCGTATGAGTTTCTTGGAAAGTATAATAAGGCACTGGAATATTATAGCAAGGAGTTGAACCTTCGATTGAGACTGTTAGGTGATAATCATCCAGATACAAAGTTGATCAGGGATAAAATTGAAATTATCAGAGGGGAAACAGAATCCCTATAAAGATGCATTTTTTCAATATTTAGAGAAAAAAAGACGCTTCGATGCAAAGAAAAGTGCGATGATGATAAAAAACGGAAAAATGTTTTTTATGATTGGGTGAAATCCGTCACATTTATTTGACAGATTTTTCATATATGCTGAACTTTAGAGTAAAAAAGCGAGGCGTATGGGAAATGTTGATTTGAAACAATCAGAGTTGAGATACTCTGAAGTTGAGGAGAGAATCATTATTATAAGGGGACAGAGAGTGATTCTGGACTGCGATGTTGCATTGCTGTATAATGTGGAAACAAAAAGGGTGAATGAAGCTGTGAAAAATAATCCGGAAAAATTCCCTGCTGGTTATGTGCTGGAATTGACATCAGGTGACGTCGAACGTTTAAGGTCGAAATTTTCGACCTTAAACATACATGGTAGAGGACAGCATACCAAATATCGTCCCAAGGCATTTACAGAGAAAGGACTTTATATGTTGGCAACGATACTTAAAAGCCCAACTGCTACCAGTACGACAATATCAATAGTTGAGACTTTTGCAAAAATCAAAGACCTTTCACGATGTCTGAATGATCTGTCAGCAGTAGAGGATAATGGTTCGAGGAAAGAGATTATCCAAAGGAGCGGTGACATTATATCTGATATAATAAATGAGAATTGTATAGTCAGTGACACGGAAACAACATTCGAAGTTAATCTGGCTATGCTGAAGTTCAAGCATACTATAAAAAGAAAGAATAAGTGATAATAGAAATACCCCGATTGTGGCTATTTCACGCACAACCGGGGTCGGTATGAGATGCCCGGTCAGGCCGGGCATGACGTATGTCTCTAGTGGTTTACTCCCACTCGATGGTTGCGGATGGCTTTGGTGAGAGGTCGTAGCAGACGCGGTTTACGTTCGGAACCTCTGCAAGGATCCTGTCTGTGATCTTGAGGAGGATCGGCCACTCGATCTGCTCGATGGTTGCTGTCATCGCGTCGATGGTGTTCACGGCGCGGATGATCACAGGCCAGTCGTATGAACGTGCGTTATTTCTTACTCCTACAGACTTGAAGTCTGGGACTACAGTGAAGTACTGCCATACGGTCTTGTCGAGACCTGCCTTTGCAAACTCTTCGCGGAGGATCGCATCAGCCTCACGGAGGGAGTGGAGACGGTCACGGGTGATGGCTCCGAGGCAGCGTACTCCGAGGCCCGGACCTGGGAACGGCTGGCGATATACCATCTCGTATGGAAGGCCGAGCTCAACTCCGCATGCGCGTACCTCATCCTTGAAAAGCTGCTTCAGCGGCTCTACGAGCTCGAACTGAAGGTCTTCAGGAAGTCCGCCCACATTGTGGTGTGACTTCACTACCTTTGCAGTCTTGGTGCCGCTCTCTGCGATGTCCGGATAGATTGTTCCCTGACCGAGGAAATCGATGCCGTCAAGTTTGCGTGCCTCTTCCTCGAATACGCGGATGAACTCTCCTCCGATGATCTTTCTCTTCTGCTCAGGGTCTGCAACGCCTTCAAGAAGACCGAGGAAACGGTCTGTTGCGTCTACATATATAAGGTTTGCGCTGAGCTGGTTGCGGAACACTTCGATCACGTTTTCAGACTCACCCTTACGCATGAGTCCATGGTTCACGTGAACGCAGTAAAGCTTGTCGCCGATGGCCTTGAGAAGGAGAGCTGCAAGAACCGAACTGTCCACTCCGCCTGAGAGAGCAAGGAGAACCTTCCTGTCACCTACCTGCTGACGGATGAGTTCCACCTGGTCAGCCACGAAGTTCTTCATGTTCCAGTTTGCCTCAGCCTTGCATGTGTCGAATACGAAATCCTTTACGGCATTCTTGATGAATTCTTCATCGTTTCCGAATTCGGGGAGCTTTACCTCACAGAGAGCCTTGTCATGGCCTGCAGCCATCACAGGGTAGCCTGCTTCATATATTTCCGGAAGAACGTCGATCGCAACTCCGTCGATTACATTGTTAGGACCACCGTTGATGATGATTCCCTTTACGTTTGGCAGCGCCTTGAGTTCGGCTGCAGTAATGTCGTGCGGATGGATTTCGCTGTATACTCCCAATGCACGGATTGCCCTTGCGACCACTGTGTTTTCGTGGCTTCCAAGGTCAAGAATTACGATCATGTCCTGTTTCATTTTATATAACTGTTTTTTATTCGGGCGCAAAAATAAAAAAAGATTGGAAAATATTTTATAAAAATATCTAATTTTGCAAATCTTTTTCGGCCGGTTTTCCCGGTCGTACAGCAGTATGCTGTCAAATGATTAATTATTAGCAGATTATGCAGGATATCAGGAACATAGCGATCATCGCCCATGTCGACCACGGCAAGACTACCCTCGTGGACAGGATGATCTATCAGGCGCGTCAGGCGCGCGAACAGGAAAAGTTGGGAGAACTTGTCCTTGACAACAATGACCTTGAAAGAGAAAGAGGCATAACCATTCTGGCAAAGAATGTCTCAGTAGTATATAAAGGTGTGAAGATCAATGTGATCGACACCCCTGGCCACAGCGACTTCGGAGGAGAGGTCGAGAGAGTGCTTAACATGGCTGACGGCGTGATCCTTCTTGTGGATGCGTTCGAAGGCTGTATGCCTCAGACCCGTTTCGTGCTACAGAAGGCCATCGAGATGGGCAAGAAGCCGGTTCTTGTCATCAATAAGGTTGACAAGCTGAACTGCCGTCCGGACGAGGTGCAGGAAGAGGTGTTTGACCTTATGTTCTCTCTCGGAGCTACAGAGGACCAGCTTGACTTCCGCACTGTTTATGGTAGTGCAAAGCAGGGATGGATGTCGCATGACTGGAAAGAGCCTACAACCGACATCACTGCATTGCTCGATACCATACTTGAGGTGATCCCGGCACCTGAAATGGTCGAGGGAACTCCGCAGATGCTGATTTCTTCTCTCGAATATTCTCCATATGTGGGACGTATCGCTGTGGGAAGGGTTACCAGAGGTTCCCTCCAGGCAGGCATGAACATAACCCTCTGCAAGAGATATGACATAATGCAGAAGCAGAAGATAAAGGAACTCATGATCTTCGACGGGCTCGGAAAGACCAAGGTAGACGAAGTGCAGTGCGGAGACATCTGCGCCGTTGTCGGACTTGAAGGCTTTGAAATCGGAGATACGGTGGCAGACTTCGAGAATCCGGAGGCGCTTCCTCCGATCGAGGTGGACGAGCCTACCATGAGCATGCTCTTCTGCATCAATAACTCTCCGTTCTTCGGAAAGGAAGGAAAGTTCGTTACATCACGCCACCTCAAGGAGCGTCTTGAGAAGGAGCTTGAGAAGAACCTTGCCCTCAGGGTGAAGCCGGGCCCTAACGCTGACTCGTTCATCGTCTACGGACGTGGAGTCCTCCATCTTTCCGTCCTTATCGAGACCATGCGCCGCGAAGGATTCGAGCTTCAGGTCGGTCAGCCTAAGGTTCTCGACAAGGTGATCGGCGGACAGCGATGCGAACCTATCGAGATGCTGACCATCGACCTTCCGGAAGAATTCGTGGGAAGGGCTATCGAGATGGTCACCCGCAGAAAGGGCGCGCTGATCCAGATGGAAGGCAGGGGAGACAGGACCCATCTTGAGTTCGACATCCCATCAAGAGGACTCATGGGACTCAGGAGCAACCTCCTTACCGCGACCCAGGGAGAAGCTGTGGTTGCCCATCGTCTTAAGGGTTATGAACCATACAAGGGCGACATCGAGCGCCGTACCAACGGTTCCCTTGTGTCTCTCGAGACAGGCCTTTCCGTTGCTTATTCTATGGACAAGCTTCAGGACAGGGGACGTTTCTTCATCGAGCCTGGTGTGGAGATATATGAGGGTCAGGTGGTCGGCGAGCACACTCGCGACCGCGACCTGAACATCAACATATGCAAGACAAAGAAACTTACCAATATGCGTGCTTCCGGAAGCGATGACAAGGTCATGCTTCCTCCTCCTGTAGTCTTCTCTCTCGAGGAGGCGCTTGAGTATATCCAGGAGGACGAGCTCGTCGAGGTGACTCCGAAGTCAATGCGACTGAGAAAGATCATCCTTAACGAAATCGAGCGCAAGAGAAAAAGTTTCGATATAAATTGCTAATAACAAAAGTTTTTGTTACCTTTGCGGGCTCAAATCTATTTATGGGTCAGCATGAACGGTGATTTTATAATACCTCTAAATGGATTGGCGACCGGAAGTCATGAGTATGAATGGAAGGTCGGCAAGGAGTTCTTCGAAAGTTTTGAAAACCTTGAAATACTTGATGCAGAACTGGTTGCGTCGGTTGTTGTGGAGAAGTCGGGCCGTTATCTCGGGATCGATTGTGAGGTTGAGGGTGATGTGACGGTGGAGTGTGACAGGTGTCTGGATGAACTGCAGATGCCGATAGATGCAGAGATCAGACTGAGTGTCAAGTATGGTGAGGAGGAGTCTTCGGAAGAGCATCGTGAAGGAGAGCGCGAGGTCGTGTTCGTTCCTGACACTGATGCTGAATTCGACATGAGTCAGATAATATATGACTATGTCTGCCTGGCTCTTCCGATGCAGAGGATTCATGAAGACGGCGAATGCAATCCTGAGGCCCTCAAGCATCTCTCGGCGGGAGAGGCGGAGGCTGAAGAGATTGAAGAGAATAACCCGTTTTCGGCTTTGAAGGACATGTTTAAATGATTATTAATAATTTAAAAATATTGAACAATGGCACATCCAAAACACAGGGTCTCTAAGCAGAGACGAGACAAGAGAAGAACACACGACGTTGCAGTAGTTCCAACGCTCGCTACATGTTCAAACTGCGGTGCAACAATCATGTACCACAGAGTATGCCCAGAGTGCGGCTACTACAGAGGTCGTCAGATCATCGAGAAGAAGGCTGAGTAATCAGTATCTCGAAACGGCCCTGTAGTTCAACGGATAGAATGGAAGTTTCCTAAACTTTAGATAGCAGTTCGATTCTGCTCGGGGCTACGAGGAAGCCAGGCTGAAAAGCCTGGCTTCTTTGTTTTTTGTCGGTTTGACCTGCCTTTTGTTCTTTTGACCAGCGATGGCGTGGGAAATTCGTTATATTTGTGATTGTCTAAAACACATTTATCATGAATCTTACATATGAACAGCTAGGTGCCATCTTCAGATTGTGCGTGTATATGATGCACGCCGATGGCGAAATTACGAACAAAGAGGTCGTTCCTTTCCGCAAGTTCGTCTATCGTTTTGATGGAATGGACCAGGAAACTCTTAATGAAATCATGAGGATCGGACAGTATGAGGTGACGGATGAACGTGCGCTTCAGCTGATTGCCGGGATGGATGATGATACAAAACGGGAAGTGGCTGATCTTTTGGCGGACACTGTTGTTGCAGATGGACAGTATTCCGAGAAGGAAGAAGAACTGCTCGATGCTCTGGTGGAATCATGCGGCCTGCCGGCACCCGTAATTGCAGGGTATGGAGAAGATAAGATTCCTCCTACATTCATAGTGGTCAAGACAAGCGGTCTCATCGACATCTGGCAGACTGAAACCAATGACTGGAGCGAAGTGGAGATGGCCTTGTGTCAGGCCATCGACGCTGAAAGGCTGGAGGTCGTGCGTTTTACGCCGCGCCTTAACAATCTGAACCAGGAGCTTTATCTGCCTGGCCGCCATCTGGTGTTCCTGATGGACAGGAACGCAGCAATGAAGGAGGATGCATGCGATAACATGACCGGTACGATTCTTTATGGTTCAGGATATGAAATCATGGGTGATATCGTGCTGGCTCTCGAAACGGACGAGGGGTATCATATAGAGGGAATGCAGTCCTTCAAGAAGGAGTGTGCCGTGTTTGATGCCGTCAACGATGCAGTCGGCGGTCTGCTCAGGATACCAGAATGACAGAGCCTATGAAGTTCATGAGAAGAGACTTCAGCGCAGTGATGAAGATGGGCATCATTCTGTTTCGCGAGAGTGACAACCCGCAGAACGAGGCTGCGTTGCGAAAATTCATATATTCGTTCAAGCCATTTGTTCCTGATGACGAACTGACAGGTGTCATGGCCATAGCTGATGTCCTGGATTTCGATACAGCGGCTGCTGCCGTCTGCAATCTTGGCCACGATGAGTATATGTGGGCCCAGGAGATACTCAGTGAGCTTGCCGAGGCCGAAGGACAGATGAATGACAGGCAGCAGGAGCTCTGGGACCGTTTCGATGAGATATATTGGGATCTTCAGGAACCTGATGATGACGGCCGGTTCGATGCCTATGCGTAGATTATTACCTTTGGTAATAAGTAAATAATTATTATCTTTGTGTGTTTAACCAAACATAAAGAGAAATGAAAAAGGTAATAGCAACTCCAGATGCGCCAAAGGCGGTAGGTCCATATTCACAGGCAATCGAGGTGAACGGAACCCTCTATATTTCAGGACAGATTCCTGTAAATCCTGCAGACGGAAAGGTCCAGGAGGACATCGTTGCGGCAGCACATCAGTCCCTGAAGAATATCGGAGCCATCCTCAAAGAAGCCGGAATGGACTATAACAATGTTGTGAAGACTACTGTCCTTCTTGCAGACATCGCTGATTTCAAGGCTGTCAATGAGGTATATGCAGAGTATTTTACAGGTGACAAGCCTGCAAGAGCATGCTATCAGGCTGCTGCTCTCCCTCTCGGCGTAAAGGTGGAGATCGAGGCTATCGCCGTTAAATAATGAGCAGAAAGTCGCTCATACTATGTCTTTCCTTACTTGCTGTCCTGATAATCGGAACAGTCGTTGCTGTCGCGTTTCTTTATAAGGGAACCGGCACGGACGGCGAGCGGAAGACTTCCAAGATAGCGTCTGAGGAACGGTTCAGCCTTCTGGCTGCCGTTCCGTCAGACGCTGTGCTTGTAGCAGGATTCTCGGACAAAGGACCGCAGAACGGACCGATGGCCGTTTCGATGCATTATTCGGGAAAGCTTCTGCCGCTGTATGTCTATGATGCCGGAATTCCGACAGAGACCGGGGAACCGTCTGAGGAAGCCATGTCTATTGTCAGGACTCTGGAAGAGAAGGGGCTGGTTGTGCGCTTTGTATCTTCCGGAAGGGAGATGGTTCTTGCATCGCAGTCGGAAGTGCTTGTCCAGTCGGCTATACGCCACATTACCAAGTCTATGTCGGTAATGGACGCGCCAGGCTTCGCTGATGCCTGCGGCATTGTTTCCGGAGATGACTTCCTGATCATCTCAAATGAGCATGCGTCGTATCTGATGCCTGCTGTGTTTACAAGAAAATATTCCTCATATTCGGGATTCGTGTCCCGGCAGTCCGAATGGACGGCTTTCGATATCTCTCAGGAAGGAAGCCTGTTCTCGCTGGACGGCTCTGTCGTTTATGATTCTGATGCCTCTGAGTTCATGACAGTGCTTCAGAATTCCGAGCCTTCGCTGTCTTCTGTTTCCGGTATTCTGCCGTCTTACACTGTATTCGCTGCGTCTCTTCCTGTCGGCAGTCTGGAAGACTATATCGACTCATATGATGCTTTTCTGGATTCACGTCAGATGCTTCAGAAGAACAATGCGCAGAAGAACTCCCTTTCCGACAAGGCCGGTATCCACCCCGATAAGCTGATGGCTTCGATAGGCGTGCAGGAAGCCGCTGTAGCTTCATTCATGGCGGGCGGCAAGCTCGAGACCGTGAATCTTCTGAAGACAGGCAAGGACATTCCTGAGGTTCTGTTTAAAGGAGTCGAGGGATTCTCAAAAAAGAATTATGTGCCGGCAGTGCACAAATGGCCGTATGCCGGCTTTGCTGCCTCGGTGTTCGGAAATCTTTTCAACCGTCAGGATGAGACATGCTTCACATGGATGGACGGATGGGTGATTTCCGGAAGCATGAACGCGGTCGATGAGTATGCCGGCGGAAGAGCCACGGATTATACCCTGATCCAGTACATGGCAGATGCCCTTCAGCCGGACCTTCTTGCTGAACGCAAGGCGTCGTTCGTGTCATATCTTTCGTTTACAGAAGATTACAAGACTCTTGACAATACGTTCAAGACCGCATTTCTGGATATGATATCTCCGTTGTATGCAGATGCGGAATATAGTCCTATGGTCTTTTCGGTAGCTCCAGGAAAGTCCGAACCATCGCTTTCTTTAGACATCCATAAGCTTCAGCTCCAGAAGACAAAGGCTCCTGCCTTCGAGAGGGATACGACGGTGACTGTGCCTAAGGGACCGTTCCAGGTAAGGAATTCCGGAACGGGAAAGATGAACAGCTTCTATCAGAACTCACATCTGTCCCTGTGCTTGAGCGAAGATGGAAAGGACCTTTGGGGCGTGCCTTTCAAGGAACCTCTCTGCGGCACTGCATATAATGTCGATTATTATGCTAACGGCAAGCTACAGATCATATTCGGTGCCGGAAGCAGGATATACCTTATCGACAGGCTGGGACGTTATGTGACCGGATTCCCTGTCGACCTGAAGAAGGAAATACTTCTCGGTCCTGATGTCTACGACTTCAACGGAACGAGAAAATATAATATAATGGTCCTGCATAAGGACAATACCATACAGATGTACAATCTCAAGGGCGAGAAACCTGCTTCTTGGAAAGGAATTGAGGCTGAAGAGACCATCAAGGCCCTTCCGGAAAGGATTTCCGTGGGCGGTAGCTCGTTCTGGGTGGTCAGGACATCTGTCAGGACACATATCTACCCGTTCTATGGAGGAGATCCTCTGACGACATTCACGGGAGATCAGATGATAAGGCCGGACAGCGAGATCAAGGTGCTGGACGGAACGACGGTCGAAGGCGTATGCTATGACGGCAAGCGCAGAACCGTGACCGTAAAATAAGAATTGTACTTTAACTTGGAAATATTATGGAATTCACATCAGTAAACAAGCTCTTTGAAGCGGCTTTCAGGAAGAACTGGGTACGCCCGGCGATTTCGAACTATCAGGGCGAGACCCTGTGCTTCAGAGATGTAGCCCGCAGAATGGAGAAACTCCACATCATGTTTGAGGAGTGCGGCCTCGAGAAAGGCCATAAGGTGGCTATCTGCTCGAGGAACCAGGCAAACTGGGCGGTATCGTTTCTTGCAACCATGACATACGGAGCGGTACCTGTACCTCTTCTCCACGAATTCAAGTCTGCAAACATCCACCACCTCGTGAACCACTCAGAGGCCAAGATCCTCTTCGTGGACGAGGTCATCTGGGAAGGACTCTCGGAAAGCGAGATGCCTGACGTCCAGGCCATCATACAGGTAAACACATTCAAGATCCTGTATGCTGCCGACCGGAAGATATACGATGCGAAGGTACATCTCAACGAACTCTTCGGAAAGAAATATCCCGAGTCTTTCGAACCTGAGATGCTCAACTATTACGAAGATTCGGCCGACGAACTTGCAGTCATCAACTATACTTCAGGAACCTCAGGATTCTCGAAGGGCGTGATGATACCTTACCGTGCCATCTTCTCAAACATAGAGTTCGCACGCAAGGTCCTTCCGCAGCTTAACCATACTTCAAGGGTTGTATCGATGCTTCCGTGCGCACATATGTACGGACTCATGTTCGAGGTCCTGTATGAACTGTCTGTAGGCTGCCATGTCCATTTCCTTTCAAGACTCCCGAGTCCTAAGATCATCATGCAGGCTCTTGCGGATGTGAAGCCTAGCGTCGTGATCGCTGTACCTCTTGTCATCGAGAAGATTTACAAGAGCAAGGTGAAGCCGGTGCTTGAGAAGGAAGGCATCAGGTTCCTTATGAAGCTTCCTGGTCTTAATCAGGTGATCCTCAATAAGGTACGTGATGAATTGGTGAACGCTTTCGGAGGAGAGTTCTATGAAGTGATCATCGGAGGAGCGGCATTCAACAAGGAAGTCGAGGCGTTCTTCAAGAAGATGAACTTCCCGTTCACTGTAGGATACGGAATGACGGAGTGCGCCCCTATCATCACATATGACGACTGGAAGGAGGAGAAGCTTTATTCATGCGGAAAGGCAGCACCGAACATGCAGGTGAGGATCGCGTCTGCAGACCCTGTGAATATCCCTGGTGAAATCCAGATCAAGGGAGCTAATGTCTTCCTCGGATATTATAAGAACGAGGAGGCTACTGCTGAAGTCTTTACAGAGGACGGATGGTTCCGCACGGGAGACATGGGAGTCCTTGATGCGGACGGATGCCTGTTCATCAAGGGACGTACCAAGTGCATGATCCTGGGCCCTAGCGGACAGAATATCTATCCGGAGGAAGTCGAGACAGTGATCAACAGCCAGCCTTACGTCGTAGACTCTCTCGTCGTGGAGGATGACGGCGGACTGACTGCCCTTATCTATCCTGACTTTGCCCAGGGACTCAAGGACGGAATGAATCAGGATGCCTTTGTGAAGTATATGGAGGGAACTCTTTCCGAACTGAACAAGGAGCTTCCTAACTATGCGAAACTCAAGAAGATAGAGGTGATGTCCGAGGATTTCGAACGCACCCCTAAGAAGAGTATCAAGAGATACCTATATCAGAGATAATATGGAAAAGTTTGACCGCAGCTACATCGAGATGGCAGGAGTCTGGGCACGCAATTCGTATTGCAGACGCCGCCAGGTGGGTGCCCTTCTCGTTAAGGACAGAATGATCATTTCAGACGGGTACAACGGTACTCCGTCAGGTTTTGAAAACATATGTGAAGATGAAAACGGGGTTACAAAACCTTATGTCCTTCACGCTGAGGCAAACGCCATTTCCAAGGTGGCCCAGTCCGGAAACAGCAGCAAGGGTGCCACGTTGTATGTGACAGCTTCACCTTGCATGGAATGTGCAAAGCTCATCATCCAGGCAGGCATAAAGAGGGTGGTCTATCGTGATGCCTACCGTCTTACGGACGGTATCGACCTTCTGATAAGAGCCGGCATTGAAGTGGAACAGGTCGAGTAGAATATGAAGAAGATAGATAATTCATTAATGGCGGCACTCCTGGGAATTGTCCTGGGAGTGCTTCTTACCTTGGTTTCAGGCAAGGTGTTCGAGAAGAAGGAGTTTGACGGCGACTATAACCGCTGGCGCAAGCTGAACCTGATTCTACAGGAAGTCCAGAAGCATTATGTGGATACCATCGACATGGAAGGTATGACGGATGCGGCTGTCGAGGCGGCTCTGGCCGAACTTGACCCTCACTCCGTTTACCTGCCGCCTGTCGAGCTCGAGGAGTCCGAGAGCGAGCTCTCCGGCAATTTTGAGGGTATCGGCATCACGTTCAATGTACCTAACGATACTGCTATCGTGCTGAACCCGATTACGGGAGGACCTTCCGAGAAGGCGGGTCTTCTACAGGGCGACAGGATCGTCAAGGTTGACGACAAGCCTGTCGCAGGCGTCAAGATGCCGCAGGACAGCATGATCCGACTGATGAAGGGACCTAAGGGGACGAAGGTAAAGATAACCGTCAGCCGTGACGGAACCCTGATCCCGTTTGAAATCACGCGTGACAAGATTCCTGTAAACTGCGTGGATGCAGCGTTCATGATCGACGATGTGACAGGTTACATCAAGCTTTCGAAGTTCACAAGGACCACATATACCGAATTCAGCCAGGCAGCGGAGAAACTGCTTTCCATGGGGATGGAGAAGCTGATTTTCGACCTCAGGGACAACACCGGAGGCTATTTCGACCAGGCCCTTCTCCTGGCAAACGAGTTCCTCCAGAGGGGAGATGAAATCGTTTATATGGAAGGATTGCACCGACCTCGTCAGGACTTCGATGCCGACGGCCGTGGCATGTTGAAGGATGTGAAGATATCCGTGCTCATCGATGAGGGTTCCGCATCTTCAAGCGAGATCTTCGCAGGTGCCATCCAGGATAACGACAGGGGAGTCATCGTCGGAAGACGCTCCTTCGGAAAGGGATTGGTGCAGGAACCTATAAACTTCACTGACGGATCCGGAATAAGACTTACGGTGGCCCGTTTCCATACTCCTTCAGGACGATGCATCCAGAAGCCGTACGACGGAGATTATGATTATGACATCTATGAAAGGTATGAGCATGGTGAGATGACCCATGCAGACAGCATGAAGGTGGATACGACAGCTGTCTTCTATACCATGAGGGGGCGCCGCGTATATGGCGGCGGAGGAATCATCCCGGACCTGTTCGTCCCTATGGATACGACCAGGGCCACGAATTTCTACATACAGTGCAACAGGAAGGCGACTCAGATGCGGTTTGCCCAGACCATGTTCGACAAGTACCGCGGTGCTTTGGCAGAGATCGACGATTTCGAACGTCTGGATTCGTATCTTGACCGCATCGACCTTGCCGGACAGTTCATCTCATATGCCGAGCGTGTCGACGGAATAAAGCTCAAGGAAGGGGAGTGGAAAGAAACCGAAATGTATATGATGCCGCAGCTCAAGGCCCTCGTAGGCCGCTTCTCGAAGCTCGGCGACGAAGCCTTCTACCGCTTCTACATCCCGATAGACGACACCATCAAGGCTGCGCTGGACCATCCGGCGACAGTAGACTGAAATAATCCATTCACTAATAACAATAAAACATGAAACTAAAATCTTTGATCTTCGGTATGCTCGCTATAGCGGCTGCCGTTGCGTGCAAGCAGGACGAACCTGTTGTCACACCGAAACTTGACGTAAGCGGAACAAGCGTGTCTCTTGCGGCTGCGTCAGCTGAGGGCTCGTTTACAGTCACTTCAAACCAGAAATGGACAGCAAGCGCTGACGCTGCATGGGTCGGTCTCAATCCTGCATCAGGCGATGCTTCTGACAAGGCTGTTACAGTAAAGGTTACAGCAGAAGACAACACTTCAGCTGAAGCCAGGACAGCTACCGTTACCGTGAAGGCAGGAAGCCTTACAAAGACCGTATCCGTATCACAGGCCGGAGCTGCTTCTCAGGAGCCAGAACCTGAACCAGAACCTGAACCAGAGCCAGAGCCAGAACCTGAGCCAGAGCCAGAGCCAGAGCCGATCGTAATGCCGGAGATTCCTGCAGGACTTGTGGCAGTGACCCTTTGGGAAGGATCTAAGGAACTTACATGGTCAGATGGAATGCAGGAACTTGCATATGGCGGATATGATTGGTCGCCACGCAAGGTGGGTGAGTATCTGAAAGTCCTGATTAATCCTGTTGACCCTGCTGCTCCTTGGCAGATCCGTGCGCTGTATGCTGACCCTGAGTATGCATGGACTCCGTTCCCTTCTCTTCCGGATTCATACTATCAGCCGACAGACGGAATCGTGGTAATCGAACTGACCGAAGAAATACTGACCCAGCTGAAGAGCCCGAACTACGGACTGATCTTCCATGGAGAGAATGTAATCCTTACAAAAGTGGAGCTTTATCGTGAAGAAATCGACAATGGCGGTGAGTCGTCAACAGTAGACAATATCTTCGTAAACAGCGGATTCGAAGACGGAACAACCGGCTGGATGGGCTGGTGGAGCGGATATACCCAGTCTACAGACGAGGGCGTGAACGGAGGTACAGCTATGCTCCTTACACTTAAAGAATGTACTCAAATGTATGAGGCGCAGCTTGCTCAGGATGTAGCAGCTCTCGAACCGGGCGTATATGCTTATGAATTCTATGCGAAGTCCGAGGCTGCACCGCATACTATGCAGGTTTATGGCCAGGAACTCGAAAGCGGAAACTATCAGGGAATCTATGGCGCAAATCATGAGGTTACAGCCGAGTGGACTCTATATACAGGAGAGATCGAGTATACAGGTGAACCTGCCGGAATAACCAGAATCGGTATCCAGTTCGGAAAGGCTGACGCTGCAGACGCTAAGGTCTGGATTGACAACTTCCAGTTCGGTCCGAAGAAATAAATCTGACAATGAGAGCCAGCAGAAGGAGGATGAACAGGAATGTGCAGACACGTCCGGTGATGTCTCCGTGGCTTACATAAAAAGTGATGTCTTCCCGCAGCGGAAGCTTACCTTCGATTACAGCCTGCTCCCACCAGGGAGTGGGCTGTAATATTTTTCCTGACGGGCTGATGATTGCAGATATGCCGGTGTTCGCGCAGCGGGCGATCGCGCGTCGCGTCTCGATCGCGCGGAGCGATGCATAGCTCAGATGCTGCCTGTATCCCGGGGTGTTGCCCCACCATGCGTCGTTGGTAATGATGGTCATGGCCTTTGCTCCCTTGAGCACATATCCGGTGTAATACTCTCCATATACGGATTCATAGCATACGGCGCAGCCGACAGGAATGCTTCCGTTGCCGCTTTCAACATGAAGCAGGCTTATCTCATCCTGGCCCACGCATCTTCCCATCACTCCTCCCAGCATGTTGTCGATAGGGCAGAATATCCTCGGATAAGGGGTGTGCTCGACTCCTACGACCAGCTTGCTCTTGTGGAATATCTCGGTACGCCGGGTCCCGTCTGTTATCAGTGCGGAGTTGTGCGCCTCGTACCAGAGGCCGTCATCTATCTTGCGCGCTGTGTGGGAAGGGGCCTTCTCAGAGTAGATATAGTCGTATGAAGAGGCTCCGAAAAGGAGGTTCACTCCCGGATAGTCCTTCAGGAAGGATGTGAATCCTCTCCATGTGCGGCTTCTCGGATAGTCTCCGCAAGTTATGTCGTTAGTGAATGTCTCGGGAGCGAGCAGAAGGAGCGGACCTGCAGTCGAATCGGCCTTGCGGTGCTTCAGAACCTTCTCAGCCTGCGAAAGCAGGATGCCGTTCTGCTGGGCCTGGGTCATGGCCTGGAACTTATTGTATGGGTCTATGTTAGGCTGGACGATCACTACGTCGAGCTCTTCCTCCGAAGCCATGGCATTCCGGTAACGGCTTCCGATTGCTCCGGAAACGATCAGCGGGCCTGCGAAGAGGATGCAGAGGCCTGCGACGGCTGCGGCCTTTGCCTTGCCGTTCCAGCAGTCCCATCTGCCGTCCGAGAGGCTCGTCATCAGGCCGAATATTCCGAGATTGCAGAGCCATATCCAGAGCGATCCGCCCAGAGCGCCTGTGAGCTCGTACCACTGGATCGCCCAGGTTGTGCGGGCGAATGAGTTTCCAAGGACTAGCCACGGCCATGAGATCTCGGCGTCAAAATAGAATCTCTCCCATGCTATCCATGTGACCATCAGGAAGATGTATGGCAGAGCTCCGGAAAACCTCTTTCTGCTCCATCTGAAAAGTCCGAAGACGAGGGACATCTGCATGGAGTTTGCGAGGATGGCGAATATGCCGCCACCGACGGTCGCGTTGCAGACCCAGAAGGTGGTGAATGTGTTCCAAAGGACGAAGGCGGAATAATGATAGACCCACACCCTCTTCTTTTCCATCATTGTGGCTATCCTCTCCATGCAGAGCAGGGGGATGAAGCCGAAAAGGGCGAGCAGACCTGTGTGTGGCACAAGAAACGGAACGGACATCATCACTGCGAAGAGCAGCACCATTCCCCAGAGTATCATATTTTCCTTTTTCATCATTCCGGAACGCTAAACACAGACAAAGATAAGGAAAAATTACTACCTTTGTAAGATATGTGGATAGATATACTTAAAGGTTTTGCAGTAGGCATATGCGCGTCGGCACCGATAGGGCCGATAGCCATTCTTGTCGTGCAGAAATCCTTGAGCAAAGGGCACAAGGCCGGCTTCGTATCCGGTCTGGGAGCAAGCGTGGTGGACACCCTCTATGCTTCGATAGCGATATTCGCCCTGGCCTTTGCCCAGAAGTTCATCGACGACCACCAGAACATGATCCTGCTTGCGGGCGGTGCGGTCCTGATAGCCGTAGGCGTCTCTATGGCCTTCTCGAATCCTTTCAGGAAGCTGAAGAGCGACGGCGAGTCCTCGGTCTCGCCGAAGGACTTCGGACAGGCCGTGGCCATGGGCCTCTCCAACCCTATGGCGATATTCGTCATGTTCACCCTTTTCGCCTTCTTCGGCCTTGCGGATGATGCTCCGCATACATGGAAGGTGACCCCTATCATCCTGGCTGTGAGCGCGGGATCGGTGACTTACTGGTTCAGCATATCATGGCTTCTGAGCCGTTTCCATGGAAACTTCCGGATGAGGACGATACTGTGGATAAGCAGGATCACGGGGGCATTGGTAGTAATAATCGGCATAGCCTTGCTGGGGCAGGGACTCTTCAATGTCTGCTTCAAGGGCATGCCTGTAATCTGATAAGACTATGGAAAAATCAAAGGTGTATTTTATCGATCTTAGGACTGTGCCGGGCAACGACCTGCTCACGAAGCTTGAGAAACTCATCAAGAGAGCCGGAATCGCAAATGTCGATTTCGACGGAAAGTTCACAGCGATAAAGATCCATTTCGGAGAGCCTGGAAACATGGCTTATATCCGTCCGAACTATGCGGCCAGGGTCGTGGACGTGGTCCGCTCGCTCGGAGCCAAGGTCTTTCTGACCGACAGCAACACCCTCTATTCCGGCGGACGCTCCAATGCCGTCGACCATCTCCATGCCGCAATGGAGAACGGTTTCAACAGGATCGGTGCACATGCGGACGTGATAATTGCCGACGGCCTGAAGGGAACCGACTATAAGGAGGTTCCGTCTGGAGGCCGGTATTGTCCGTCTCCGAAGATAGGTGCGGCCATTGCCGATGCCGATATCGTGATCTCCATGAACCATTTCAAGGGTCATGAGCAGAGCGGTTTCGGCGGAGCGCTCAAGAACCTCGGCATGGGTTCGGCGAGCGTCGGAGGCAAGCTGGAGCTCCACTCGTCGTCGCAGCCTTGCATCAATGTCGACAACTGCATCGGCTGCCGCATCTGCGAGAAATACTGCCGCCACGATGCCGTCAAGGTCGTGGACCGCAAGGCGGTGATCGACTACAGCAAGTGCGTGGGATGCGGCCAGTGCGTGGCTGTGTGCCAGAAGGAGGCGGCTGTAGTGAAGGACTACGATACATCTGAGATGCTCAACAGAAAGATCGCGGAATACGCATACGCTGTAGTGAACGGCAAACCGTCGTTCCACATCAGCTTCATAATGAACGTCTCTCCGAACTGCGACTGCTGGAACCATAACGATGCAGCCCTCGTTCCGGACATCGGAATCGCAGCCTCATTCGACCCTGTCGCCCTCGACCAGGCATGTGCAGACATGGTGATAGCTGCTCCGAGCCTCAAGGGCAATGCAATCGCCGACAAGGACCATGAACATGATCATGAGTGCGGCTGCGGCCATCACCACCATAAGGGAGAGGACAAGTTCCGTATAGTCCATCCGGACACAAACTGGCAGGCCGGCCTTGAATATGGAGAGAAGATCGGGCTCGGCTGCCGCGAATATGAATTGATAAAAGTCTGATATAATGGCAGGTAAGGCAAACAAGACAACCAAGAAGAGTTTTTTCAGCAATTGGATCGTCCGTAATCTTCTGATTGCGGTCGTGATAGTCGTCGCCTTGGTGGCAGGCGCAATGATCTTCCTCAATCTGGTGACCCAGCACAACAAGGAGCTCTCCGTTCCGGACTTCTCGAACATGAGCGTGCAGGAAGCCGAATACGCGGCGTCCCAGGCCGGAATGAGAGTGGAAGTGACTGATTCTGTCTTTGTCAAGAGAATGAAGAGGGGATCTGTGTACAGACAGAATCCTGCTCCGGGTGCTAAGGTGAAGGAAGGCAGGCGTATCGTCCTGACCATCAACGCAGTCAATGCGAAGAAGGTCACGATGCCGAACCTTGTCGGCCTTTCTCTGCGTCAGGCGAAGGCTGAGCTCATGTCCAGAGGACTCGTCCTTAACAGGCTGGTATATGTCCAGGACATGGCCACAAACAACGTCCTGCGCCAGCTCAAGGGCAACAGGGAGATCGAGCCGGGTACGATGGTGGACAGCGAGTCGCCGATAGATCTCGTTCTCGGACTGAACCAGATGGACAACGGTACCTATGTCCCTGATGTGACCGGACTCAAGAATATGAGCGCAGTAGAGGCCATGTTCGACCACTCTCTTAACGTAAAGGGACTCAAGTTTGACGACACGGTAAAGGATTATGACGACAGCCTCAGCGCAAGGGTATACCGCCAGGTGCCCGGACCGTCAGATTCTGTACGCGTTGCGATGGGAGAGGAAGTGATGCTTTATCTGACCAAGGATGCCGCGAAGATACCTGTAAGGAAGACTGCCAATGAATAATTATATGGACTTTGAAGACGATCCTATCAAGGATCTGGACCTGGGAGGAGCCGGCGACGAGGTCGCGTATGAGGACGAACAGCAGGAGATGTTCGAGCATTATCGCTTCGACATCTCAGCGGGCCAGGTGCCGATGCGCGTCGACAAATATCTCGCGACGCATATGGAGTACACATCCCGCCACCGCATCCAGCTTGCCATCAAGGCGGAATATATCCGTGTGAACGAGAAGATCGTCAAGGCAAATTATGTGGTCCGTCCGGGCGATGTGATCAAGTTCGTGATGCCTTATCAGCGCCGCGGACTGGAGATACTTCCGGAGGACATCCCTTTGAACATAGTCCATGAGGACGACGACGTGCTTGTCCTGAACAAGGAGGCCGGAATGGTGGTCCACCCGGGCCACGGCCATTTCAGCGGCACGCTGGTAAATGCCCTTGCCCACCATCTGGGCATCTCGCAAGGTCCTGATGCAGAGGACGAAAGGATGGGAGTCCTTGTCCACCGTATCGACAAGGATACATCGGGCCTCCTGGTCGTTGCGAAGAACGACGAGGCCCAGCTCGACCTTGCGAAGCAGTTCTTTGTCCACTCCATCGAGCGCCGCTATGTCGCCATCGTCTGGGGCAATCTGAAGGAAGACGAAGGAACCATCACCGGAAACATCGGTCGCGACCCGAACGACCGCATGAGGTTCAAGGTCTTCCCTGAAGGCGACCATGGAAAGCATGCCGTGACCCATTACAAGGTCCTGGAGCGTTTCGGATATGTGACGGTGGTCGAATGTCGTCTCGAGACAGGCCGTACCCATCAGATCCGTGTCCATTTCAACTGGATCGGCCACCCGCTCTTCAACGACGAGCGCTACGACGGCGCTGAAATCCGCAAGGGAACGATATACGCCAAATACCGCCAGTTCATAGAGAACTGCTTCAAGCTCCTGCCTCGCCAGGCCCTCCATGCCAAGACCCTCGGCTTCGTCCACCCGCGCACAAAGCAGATGGTCCGCTTCGATTCGAAGCTCCCGGACGACATGCAGGCCCTGATCGACAAATGGCGCAAATACTCCGAAAACATGACCCAGTTCCTGGAAGAGGAATAGAAAAAAGG
>JAFTYS010000022.1 GCA_017461285.1 Bacteroidales bacterium
CTGTCGAAGTCCTGACGCGCTCCTCGGATGTCTCCGAGGTTATATTTGGCGATGCCCCTGAAGAAGAATGTCCAGTAGTCGGCCGTATCAAGCTGGGTGAGGATATTGAAGTTCTCTATCGCCTGTGCGTACTTGCCGTCGGCAAGCGCACGGCGGCCGCGATAATAGAACACATCCTTGTCGTACTGCGCCCACAGGTCCCCTATGCATGTAATGAATAACACACATACCACCGCAAAACATCTCATCACTCTATGCATACGAAAATTTATTTCCTGTTGTTGCCGATTTTTACTAAATTTGGCGTCTTATAAGGGAACACATCCCTATGACAATTTACAAATATAGTCATTTATTGTGCGCAAACTGACAAAAATCATATTTTTTTTACTGCTGTGCCTCAATGCACATGCCGGTGACTCCTGGACCAAGGAAAGGGAGAAGGCCAAATCCCTGATAACCCAGGAGAAGCTTGCAAGGGAAGTGTCATTCCTGACCGACTCCATCTGCCAGGGCAGAGCCAGCGGAACAAGGGGCAGCGTGGAAGCCGCAATGTGGATACGCAGGAAGTTCGAGGAAGCCGGCCTGATCGGCATGACGGACTCATGGACACAGGGATTCAACATCCGCCACGGCCTTAACGGACGCAACGTTATCGGCATGCTTCCCGGCAGCAAGAGCATCCCATGCGACAGGTACATCATCGTAGGAGCCCATTATGACCATCTCGGAATGCTCGAAGGGAAGATGTATCCCGGAGCAGACTCTAATGCTTCAGGCGTGACCGCCATGACCAGCCTCGCAGAAATGTTCGGCGCGATGAGGAAGATGGGCAAGATCTACAGCAGCAACATCATCTTCGTAGCCTTCGACGCCAAGGAATTCGACCTGAAGGGTTCCGAAGCATTGTGGAACATGATCGAATACGGCAGGCTCCGCAATCCGCTTTCCGGCGAAACGATAACCAGGGACAAGATATCACTCATGGTGAACATCGATCAGATAGGCAGTTCCCTTGCCCCGATCAACAAGGACAGGAAGGACTACATGATCATGCTAGGAACATCTTCTCTCAAGAGGGACAGAAGAGACCTCCTGCACAGATGCAATATCGAGGAAGGGATCGGAATGGACATCGCGCTGGACTACTACGGAAGCGAGAATTTCACAAAGATATTCTACCGTCTGTCGGACCAGAAGGTCTTCGTGGACCACAGGATGCCGGCCGTCCTCTTCACTTCAGGAATCACAATGAACAACAACAAGACATGGGACAGGACCGAGAATCTGGACCTGGAGATTTATCAGAAAAGAATCAGCCTCATGTACCACTGGATAGAGAAAATGCTGTAATTTATGAAAGCTTTCTGGAAGGTTCTGAAGCGCTTTGCAGCGCCATATAAGAAATACCTTGGAGGTTCGCTCATACTGAACCTCCTTTCAGCCATATTCAACATATTTTCATTCGCCCTGCTCATCCCGATCCTGAACATCCTGTTCAAGATGGACCAGACCGTCTATGAATTCATGCCATGGGACGGAATGCCGAGCAAGGAGCAGATAATGAACAACTTCTATTACGGGGTAAGCACCATGATAGACAAGTGGGGAGGCTCCACCGCCCTGCTTTTCCTCGGACTGATCTTCGCCGGTATGACAGTTCTGAAGACCAGCTGCTACTTCGCATCTTCGGCTGTGATGATACCGCTCAGGACCGGAATCGTGAGGGACATCAGGGTGATGGTCTACAATAAGCTGCTGAGCCTTCCGATGGGTTACTACAGCAAGCAGAAGAAAGGCGACATCATAGCGAGGATGAGCGGAGACGTGAACGAGATCGAGACATCGATCGTAAGTTCACTGGACATGCTCATCAAGAACCCGATCCTCATCCTGTGCTATTTCGCAGCCCTCATATACCTCAGCTGGGAACTCACTCTCTTCACGGTGACCGTCGTCCCTGTCATGGCGTGGGGAATGAGCGCCATCGGTAAGAAGCTCAAGAGACAATCTCTCGAAGCCCAGGACAAATGGAGCGAGACCATGGCCCAGCTCGACGAGACCTTGGGCGGTCTCCGTATCATCAAGGCCTTCATCGCCGAGGACAAGATGAAGGAAAGGTTCGCGAACACAGCCAATGCATACAGGAAAGCATACAGCAAGGTAGCTGTAAGGCAGGCATCAGCCCATCCTGTCAGCGAGCTTCTCGGCTCCATCATGATAATGGTGGTGCTCTGGTTCGGAGGCACGCTGATCCTCAGCGACAAGGCTCCTATCGACGCTTCGACATTCATTTTCTACATGACCATCCTCTACAGCGTGCTTGCTCCGCTGAAGGAATTCTCGAGGGCGGGATACAACATTCCTAAGGGTCTTGCGTCAATGGAGAGGGTCGACAAGATCATGGATGCAGTCAACGACATCACCGAACCGGCACAGCCGAAGGAACTCAAGGGATTCAACGAAAGCATCCGATTCAATGATGTGACGTTCTCATATGAAGAAGGAAAAGTCATACTCCATGACATAGACCTCACTATACCTAAAGGCAGGACAGTAGCGCTGGTAGGACAGTCCGGTTCTGGAAAATCGACCTTGGCGGACCTTATACCAAGATATTACGATGCCGGAGAAGGATCCATAACACTGGACGGAACAGACATCCGCGACTTCAGGATCAAGGATCTGCGCAGCCTGATAGGAAATGTGAACCAGGAGGCCATCCTGTTCAACGACACGATCTTCAACAACATCGCTTTCGGAGTTGAGAACGCGACGATGGCACAGGTCATCGAAGCAGCGAAGATCGCAAACGCCCATGACTTCATCATGGAGAAGGAAGACGGGTACATGACCAACATCGGCGACCGTGGCGGCAAGCTTTCAGGCGGCCAGAGGCAGCGCATAAGCATCGCCCGCGCCATCCTCAAGAACCCTCCTCTTCTCATTCTTGACGAGGCGACATCAGCCCTGGACACGGAATCCGAAAAGATCGTACAGGAAGCCCTGGACCGCCTCACATCGACAAGAACGACAGTCGTGATCGCCCACAGGCTCTCTACGATCAAGAACGCAGACCTGATCTGCGTCATGCATGAGGGCAGGATAGTTGAAAGAGGAAAGCACGAGGAGCTCATAGCACTCGACGGCTACTACAAGAAGCTGCACGACATGCAGGCATTATAAAAGGACGGCAATGAAAGGGACTTGGAAGAAGATTTACATAGCGACATTCTGCATCTATCTGGCTGCAGTGGCCCTGCTGTGCTTCCTCAAGCCATCGAGCCTTCCTGAAATGGATGTCAAGACCCTGTTCGGTCTTCCCATCGACAAGGTGCTGCACTTCCTGATGTTCCTTCCCTACCCTGTTCTGGCAGGCCTGTCATTCATCAGCGGAAAGCAGAAGCTCGGATGGAACATCGTCATCCTCCTTGTCCTTGCAGTTGTCGGCATAGGTCTGGCGTACGGCACGGAATTCATCCAGTCGCAGACAGAGTACCGTTCATACGAAATTGCGGATTTCCATGCGGACATCATCGGAATCGGCACAGGATGCATCATAGCATTGACATATCTGATTTACATCAAGCTTAAGAAATGAAAAGACTTCTGATCATCATAGCATCGGTCATGGCCTTCGGCGTCGCAGCCAAAGGCCAGAGCGCCATTGTAAAGGACTTCAAGCCGGCATGCGACTCCCTGTCGGTCCTCATCCAGGAACGCAGCACGGTTCATGGCCAGCTGAAGCTTCAGGCCGTGATGAAACGCGGATCGAGCCTCGACTTCTATTTCACCGAATCCCTGAGCGATTACCCTTGGCATGAAGGAGACACGAAATGGTTCCGCAGCGCATTGAAATCACTTTTCCCTGAAAAATACAGCAGATACACCCTGGGAGACATCTACAGCAAAAGAATAGCCCATGCAAATCTGGTGACCCCGACCCTCGGCTTTGGCGGCACCCCGTCAGAGAGCAGGCACAGGACAGACGCACCTTCGCGGAGAAACATCGTGACTCCGCTGGGCGGCATGGAATTCAGCAAGGGACTGGACGGCAGGCACATTGCCGTATGGCAGAGCCACGGCCTGTACTACGACAGCGGATCGGAAAGGTGGATGTGGCAGAGGCCGCCGCTTTTCCAGACAGTCGAAGACATGTTCACCCAAAGCTTCGTGATTCCCTACCTCGTGCCGATGCTGGAGAATGCAGGAGCATATGTGCTGATGCCTAGGGAAAGGGATGTGCAGAAGAATGAGGTGATCGCAGACAATGACAGGACAGACAGCCGCTACGGAATAGCAGCCTATTCGGAAAAAGGCAAATGGAAGGACGCAGGAACAGGATTCGCAGCACTCAAGCCTGTTTACACAGGTCTGGAGAATCCGTTCTCGACAGGAACGGCCCGACAGACCGGATGCATCCAGAACGGCAAGAAAGGGGCTGCTGTGGCAGAATGGCGTCCGGACATTCCGGAAAGAGGAGAATATGCGGTCTATGTTTCATACAAGACGCTCGAAAAGAGCACTGCTTCAGCACATTACACAGTCCATCACCTCGGAGGAAAGAGTGAGTTTGTGGTCAACCAGAAGATGGGAGGAGGCACATGGATATACCTCGGAACATTCGAATTCGGCCAGGGTTCGGACGGATATGTCAGCCTTACGAACGAAACGCCTGAAGGCTATCGCTTCAACAGCGGCAGCGTGGTGACTGCGGATGCCGTCAGGTTCGGAGGCGGAATGGGAAATATCGCAAGGGCTCCGAAGGACGATCCGGAGGCAGTGCCTGAAGTATCGGGACTGCCAAGGTCTGCAGAAGGTTCGAGATACTGGATGCAGTGGGCCGGCGTCACCGACAAGCTGTTCAGCCAGAACGACGAAAAGGACGACTACAGGGACGACTTCATGTCCCGTGGAGACTGGGTCGAGTGGATCAGCAGAGGCTCGGATATGAACAAGGCAAAGAAAGATGGTCTGGGAATCCCTGTCGACCTGTCTCTGGGTTTCCATTCCGATGCCGGAATAACCCCGAATGATTCGATCGTAGGCACCCTCGCCATATATACATTGAGGTCCGACGGAAGCCAGAAGCTTCCGGACGGGGAAAGCCGTATGACCAGCAGGGAATACGCCGACATGGTCCAGAGCCAGATAGTCCATGACCTCAGGTCGGAATACGACACATTGTGGAGCAGAAGGCAGATATGGGACCGAAGCTACCGCGAATCCCGCACACCGTCATGCCCTGCAATGCTCCTGGAGCTCCTTTCGCACCAGAATTTCGCCGACATGAAATACGGTCTGGACCCGACATTCCGATTCACGGTAAGCCGCTCGATATACAAAGGAATGCTGAAATATCTTTCGAACAGGTACGGCATCCCATATGAGGTGCAGCCGCTGCCGGTCGAGTCCATGGGCGTCGCTTTCGGCCAGAAAGGCAATGCTGTCGTAAGCTGGGTTCCTGTATCGGACGAGCTGGAACCGACTGCAGTTCCTGAAGGGTATATACTTTATACCCGCATAGACGAGGGCGGATTCGACAACGGAAAGGTCATCAAGCCTTCGGCAAAGGCAGGCCGTCTTTCGACCGAAGTAGCAATCGAACCGGGCCATATCTACAGCTTCAGGATCGCCGCATTCAATGACGGCGGCATGAGCTTCCCGTCAGAAACTGTCAGCATCGGCAGGCCGGCAGGAATGAGTTCTGATGGAACAGTACTGATAGTCAACAACTTCGACAGGGTCAGCGGTCCTGCCTTCTTCGACAGCCCGACATATGCCGGATTCGACAACAGGCTGGACAGCGGTGTACCGCACATCAGGGACATTGCCTATATCGGCGAAATGCATGACAACAGAAGACAGTCCGAATTCGTGACCAACGACAGTCCCGGATTCGGAGCATCATATACCTATCATGCAGGCAACACCGTAGCCGGAAACACATTCGACTACCCTATCGTCCATGGAAAGGCGTTCATGAAGGCCGGCAGACCTTTCATGTCCTGCAGCAACGAGGCATTCTGCAGCGACACAACATTCAGGAAAGCGGCATGGAGCATCGACCTCATCTGCGGAAAGCAGGTCACGACGGTCGTAGGAAGCGGACTGCAGAAGAAATACGAAGTCTTCCCAGCAGTCATGCAGGATGCGCTTGCCGCATCCGCAGCGGACGGAGTCAATATCCTCGTAAGCGGAGCATACATCGGAACCGATATCTGGGACCAGATCTATCCGTACGAGAAGGACAAGGAGGTGGTTGCTTCAGCGAAAAAGTTCGTCCAGAACGTGCTGGGATTCAAATGGGCGGCAAACAGCGCCAGCAGGTCAGGCAAAGTGAAGTATCATCGGAACGATGCGATTGCAGAACTCCCTTCTGGCACGATGGAGATATGCAGAGAGCTCAATTCCGATCAGTATTGCGTAGAATCCCCTGACGGTATCCTGCCTGGAGCCAAGACTGCATCTTCATTCATGAGATACGCAGATTCGGGAATATCTGCAGGCATATGCAACGAAGGAAAGGGATACAGGACCGTATGTCTCGGTTTCCCTGTCGAAGCCCTGAAATCTGAAGAAGACATCAACGAGATAATAACCATAACCTTAGATTATTTCAGCAAATGACCGCAAGACAAGCAGAGATCATTGAACTGATCAGAAAGGAAGTAAAGCCGGCTCTCGGATGCACCGAGCCGATAGCAGTAGCGCTGGCGACAGCGAAAGCGATGGAAATCGCTGAGGAAAAATGCGCCATGACTCATGATGATTGGAGATATGCTGACGGCTATTCTCTCCGCATCGAAGTCAGCGGAAACATCCTCAAGAACGGAATGGGAGTGGGAATCCCTGGCACAGGCATGGTGGGGCTTCATATCGCCGCAGCTCTCGGAGCAGTCTGCGGAAAGTCTTCCTACGGGCTGGAAGTGCTCAACGACCTTGATGAGAAGTCGATTGCAAGAGCTAAGGAAATGGTTGAAGCAAAGGCTGTTACCGTAGGTCTGGCAGAGACATCCCACAAGCTTTATGTCAAGGCATATGTGGATGTTGACGGGGGCCATTGCGCAAGCGTAGTGATACAGGACAACCATGACAGCATAGTGGAGACCTGCTTCGACGGATGCGTGCTTACTTCATCCGAGGTCTGCGACAGCAATGACGGCGCCGACCAGAAGACGACCCTCGACTATAAGCTCACGGTACGCGAAATCCTTGACTTCGCCTCAACCGTGGCATATGAAGACATCGAGTTCATCCTTGAGTCCCGCACATTGAACATGGCTCTTGCCGAAGAAGGAATGAAGGGCTGCTACGGACTGAAGGTAGGCTGGGCCATCAACCTCAGCGACAACCGCGAGGTATTCGGAGGGGACTTCCTGTGCTATGCCATGTCCCTTACAGCAGCGGCTTCTGACGCCAGGATGGCGGGATGCACACTTGCTGCAATGAGCAATTCAGGCAGCGGTAACCAGGGCATCACTGTAACCATGCCGGTCATCGCATACTCGATACGTTACGGAACATCTGACGAGCAGCTTGCCCGCGCCCTTGTCCTCAGCCATCTGATAGCCATCCACATCAAAGGCTACCTCGGAAAACTGTCCGCCCTCTGCGGATGCGTCATCGCGTCCACAGGATCGGCCTGCGGCCTCGTGTATCTGCGCGGAGGCGACTATGACCAGGTCTGCGCAGCCATCAAGAACATGATCGGAAACATCACGGGAATGGTATGCGACGGAGCGAAGGTCGGATGCGCCATGAAGGTGGCGTCAGGCGTGTCCAGCGCCCTCCAGTCTGCCGTCCTCGCCCGCGAAGGCATCTGCATCTCGTCGCATGACGGCATCATAGAGGAAGACATCGAGAAGACAATCCAGAACCTCGGACGCATCGGATCTGTCGGCATGCAGAACACCGACAACATGATCCTGGACATCATGGTCTGCAAATAGGTCTAGGATTTCCAGACTTTGAGATACTGCTGGAGAGCCCACATTTCGTCGCGGTATTTGGCGGCGGCCATGAAGTCGAGTTCGGCTGCGGCTGCCTGCATCTTCCGCTTGGCCTGTTCCACCGCCTTCTCCACCTGTTCGCGGGTCATGGACCTGATCACAGGGTCCTGAAGTACGGCAGCAAGGTCTGCCTGAAGATATCCGTCGACATATGCGGAGTTCGTCTCACGTTTCGAGTCATGGCCGAGTCCGACACTTACGCTGCCCTTTCCAAGATCTGTAGGATCCGGGATATATGTAGGGTCGTCGTATGAATTCGCTGCGCTGACCCTGCCGTTCACAGTATTTGCAAGACGAGGGTTCCTCTGTTTTGTCTCCGCGTCTTCTACAAGCACATTCTTCTTCACGCCGACCTGGGTCGGAGTGATTCCATGCATCTTGTTGTATTCCATCTGCTTGGCGCGGCGTCGGTCGGTCTCATATATGGTCTGACGCATCGAATCCGTGATGGTATCGGCATACATGATCACAAGGCCGTTAACATTTCGGGCGGCACGGCCGGCTGTCTGGGTCAATGCCCTGCCGCTTCGGAGGAAGCCTTCCTTGTCGGCGTCCAGAATGGCCACCAGGGATACTGTAGGGATATCAAGCCCCTCACGAAGGAGGTTGACTCCGACCAGAACATCGAAGAGTCCGTTCTTGAAGTCCTCGATTATCTCCACCCTTTCAAGGGTATCCACATCTGAATGGATATACCGGCAGCGTACTCCCATCTTCGTGAAATATTTCTCCAGTTCTTCAGCCATCCTCTTTGTCAGGGTCGTCACAAGCACCCTCTCGTCAAGTTCAGCCCTCTTGCGGATCTCTTCAAGAAGATCGTCCACCTGATGCTCGACAGGACGCACCTCGATAGGAGGGTCGAGCAGACCTGTAGGGCGTACGACCTGCTCTACCACAAGACCTTCCGATTTCTCGAGTTCATAGTCTGCAGGGGTCGCGCTGACGAACACCTTCTGGCCTGTTATGGCTTCGAACTCGTCGAACTTGAGAGGACGGTTGTCGGATGCCGCAGGCAGGCGGAAACCATATTCGACGAGGACCGATTTTCGCGAATGGTCGCCGCCATACATGGCCCTGATCTGAGGCAATGTAACATGACTCTCGTCAATGAATGTGATGAAATCCTTCGGGAAATAATCTATAAGGCAGAAAGGCCTCATGCCTTCGCTGCGGCCGTCGAAATAACGGGAATAGTTCTCTATGCCGGGACAATATCCCATCTCCTTGATGAACTCGAGGTCGTACTCAACCCTCTGCTTCAATCGCTTGGCTTCCAGATGCTTGCCTATCTCCGTGAAATACTCGCATCTTGCCATCATGTCGTCCTGTATCTGGCTCACGGCCTTGGCCGACCTTTCCTTCGTGGTCACGAAGTTTCCGGCCGGATAGATGGAAATCTCATCGAGGCTGTCGATGAACGCGCCTGTCATGGGATCGATTACCGAAATGGCATCCACCTCGTCCCCGAAGAACTCGATGCGCACCGCATTCTCGCCATAACCTATGCATATGTCGACCGTATCTCCGCGGACCCTGAAGGTTCCGCGCTTGAAATCGGTCTCCGTCCTGTTGTAAAGTGCATCGACAAGCTGATACAGAAGCCTTGTCATGCTTCTTACCTCTCCCCTTTTCACATGGACGGTCTGGGTATGGAAATCTTCAGGATTTCCTATTCCGTACAGGCACGAGACGCTGGAGATGACGATTACGTCCCTTCTTCCGGACAGGAGGGAAGAAGCGGCGCTGAGCCTGAGCTTCTCGATTTCGTCATTGATGCTCAGGTCCTTTTCAATGTACGTATCGGTCACCGGTAGGTAAGCCTCCGGCTGGTAATAATCGTAGTATGAGACGAAATATTCGACGGCATTGTTCGGAAAGAAGGACTTGAACTCGCCGTACAGCTGGGCGGCGAGGGTCTTGTTGTGGCTCAGGATGAGCGCCGGGCGCTGAAGCTTCTCGATGACATTGGCCATGGTGAAGGTCTTGCCCGAGCCGGTCACTCCGAGCAATGTGACGGCATCCACGCCGCTGTCCAATGCGTCGCATATGCCCTTGATGGCCGCCGGCTGGTCTCCCGAAGGCCTGTATTCCGAATCTATCTTGAATTTTGCCATAATCTTCCACAAAGATAGTAAAACTAACATTCCCCTTTGAGAAAAATTATTATATTTGCGTGATTTTGAAAACACGTTTTATAAAACAATAGTACTATTATGGTTTATTCACACGAAGTGCAGCAGATGTGCTGCGTAAAGAAGGGACCTAACCATGGTCCGGCTCCAATTCCTGAAGAAGGAAAGTGGGTAAAATCAAAGCAGATTACTGATATCTCAGGCCTTACA
>JAFTYS010000124.1 GCA_017461285.1 Bacteroidales bacterium
ATCCACAGAAATGACAGACTTCTTGCCCAAGCTCAACTTGAGCCATCCATCATTATTAAAACGTTCCTGATAGCTGTAAACGATATGGTAGCCCTGATCATATGTTCCTATCCAAAGATTGCCGCGGGTATCCGTATACATGCAGGTGATCTTCACATCCGGCACCTGAAACGGAAAACCATTCTCGGACTGATGCTTAAGAGTCTTTTCCTCGCTGTCATATACGAACAGTCCATGCTTTTCGGTGTTTATATATACAACCTTGGCAGACGAGAAGTGTGCATACGTAACGACGGATTCCGAAAAGATAGGATGGACCTCAAACACAGATGGAACATCAATGAAAGATGATGTTTTGGTGTCATACAACAAGACACCAGTATGAGAACTCATCCATATGACACCTTCGGGAGTCATTCCGAAATAAGTCGGAAATCCTTCTAAAGAAACAGTATGTTCAAGCTGCATCGTAGTCAGATCATAACGTCTTAACGACAATGCTCCTGCAAGTATAAGGTCATTATCAGGAGTAATGAAGCATGCACTGACCGGTGGCGCATCCTGCCCAACAAGAAGCATCTTCTCCTCAAACACTCCCCTTTCCTCATTGTATTCACACAGAGAAACGGAAGTGTTTATGAAAATCCTTCCGGCATTATCCTCAAGGATCTGCACAGAGTTACGGCTCTGCGTCTCCATGGGGATCCTGACAAAATCATCCTTATCGGTATAAAGAGCCATACCGTTGACCGTAGAAATCCAAAGTCTTCCCTTGGAATCTCTCAACATACACTGCACCTGGTTGTCAGGAAGCGAACATTCCTCATCAGTACAGAAATATTGGTGATACTCATGCACATTATGCCTGTTGAGACCTCGGAATGTGCCTATCCAGACATGGCCGTTGACATCCTCAGCAAAAGAAGACACCTTCTGATTGGAAAGGTCATTGGCGATCTGTAGCGATTCCCGATCGAGATACACGTCCTCTGCAGTCCTCCTGGCGCATCCTGCCAAAGCGACAATGCAGATAATATAAAACAGTCTTTTCATAAAGTCTTCCATTGAAAATCAAAATTAACCAAAAAACCACGAACCGTCACTACCTGCCCTAGCATTTGAACATACGGAAAAACTTTTAAACAAATACGAAAACCCACCCAGACATATTGAACGAGGCAGAAAACCAAAAATACGCATTGAAAACCCCAAAAGCGATAATAAGGCGAAATTTGTAGAATAATAACCACATACACACGACACATGAACACCAGAATTCTATTCTCCATTGCAATTGCCGCCCTGGCAACCATAGGTTGCTGCCAAAAGACCGGCAGAAAGACAGAGGCCTCAGAGCTTCTGACCTCGGAAGAGACAACGGTAGTCCAGATTGCGACCGGCAAAGTAGCAGGTTACATCGAACAAGGCATCTACACCTACAAGGGCATCCCATATGCGAAAGCCGAAAGATTCATGCCTCCTCAACCGGCCGATAACTGGGAAGGGGTAAGAAGCTGCAGAGCCTACGGTCCTACAGCACCTCAGGAGGTGAGAAAAGGATGGGCAAGCGACGAACTTGGATTTTCATTCGCTTGGAACGACGGCTTTCCTGGCGAAGACTGCCTCAGAGCGAACGTATGGACTCCTGGCATAAACGACGGAAAGAAACGCCCGGTCATGGTATGGCTCCACGGAGGAGGATATGCCACAGGTTCAGGCCAGGAACTGCCATCATATGATGGAGCGAGCCTTGCACGAAAAGGCGATGTTGTAGTCGTGACCGTCAACCACAGACTCAACGTCCTGGGATTCCTCGACCTGTCTTCATTCGGAAAAGAATATGCAGCTTCCGGCAATGCCGGTCTTCTCGACCTGGTAGCGGCTCTCGAATGGGTACGCGATAATGCAGCGGCATTCGGAGGCGACGCCTCAAACGTAACCATATTCGGTCAGTCAGGAGGCGGCGGAAAAGTATCGACCCTTCTGGCCACCCCGTCTGCCGCAGGACTTTTCCACAAGGCAATCATCCAAAGCGGCTCAATGCTCAGGACTATGGAGAAGCAGTGGTCTTCAAAGATCGGAGAAGCCGTTGTAGCGGAGCTTGGAGGCATTGACGCAGTCCTGACTGCGCCTTATGAGCAACTCCTCGCTGCCGGCACAAAGGCTATTGCAAAGGTACGTCCGGAGGCTGAAGCAAACGGATTCGCATCATTCATCTTCGGATGGGCACCTACTGTTGACGGCAACTACCTCCCGGCACAGCCGTTTGAGCCACAGGCACCAGAGCAGTCGAAAGACATTCCTGTCATGCTCGGAACAACCATCCACGAATTCTCGATGAGCACATATGTCCCACAGCTGCGCACCGCAACAAAGGAAGCGGCCATGGAATACCTTAGAGCCACCAAGTTCGGAGACAGAACCGATGAGTTCGCTGCGATTTTCGAGAAGACATATCCTGACTACCAGCCGAAGGACCTCTTCGACACAGACATGATCTTCAGACCAAGCACAATAGCTCAGGCTGACGTGAAGGTTGCTCAGCAGGGTGCGCCCGTATACATGTACATGTTTGCATGGGAATCTCCAGTGATGGACGGCATCCTCCGAAGCACCCACTGCATGGAAATACCGTTCGTATTCAACAACGCAGACCTTCACGCATCCATGACAGGCGGCGGCAAGGAAGCCATTGAACTTGCCGACAGAATGAGTCAGGCATGGATCAACTTCGCACGCACAGGCAATCCGAACGCAAAGAGGCTGCCGGAATGGCCTGCATATAACCCAGAGGAGGGTGCTATGATGATCTTCGACAACGAATGCGAAATAAAATACAACCACGATAAAGAATTGATGGAGTTCATCCGTCAGTTCCCGACACGCGGATTTTAAATTCATTATACTAATCACTAACCATTAACCATCAAAAACATGAGAACCAATTCAACATTCTCAAGAATGCTGGGCACTGCAATGGCAATGCTTCTCATTCTGGCCGGCTCTCTCACAGTTTCTGCACAGAATCTGGTGAAGGTGACCG
>JAFTYS010000125.1 GCA_017461285.1 Bacteroidales bacterium
CTCTGTCCTGATCGCCGACCAGCTCCGCTATGGCTTCGACCTGAAGCAGGTTGAGGAGGGTACGGCTTTCGGCTATGCCCAGCCGGGCGATACGCTGATGACCAACATCCGCGTAGTAAGCCCTTGGGAGATAGATACCTTGAAGGTCACGAAGCAGAAGAAGGGACAGCCGAAACTCTACAACATCAGGAGCAGCATAAAGATCACGTCATTCGACGAAGGCAATTATATCCTTCCCCCTCTTGCCGTGCTGCGCATGAGCAAGGACGGAGTCGCCGATACCCTTGTCTTTGAACCTCAGAGGCTTGAGGTGAGGACCATGCCGGTCGATACCGCGACATTCGTTCCTCACGACATCAAGGCTCAGATCCGCTATCCGGTGACATTCAGGGAAGTGGCTCCATGGGTGGCCGGAGGACTGGCGCTTGCAGGCCTCATATGGCTGGCTGTATGGCTGATCATAAGGTACCGCCGCAGTCATGATCCGGAATTCATGCACAAGGATCCGGCTCATATCGTAGCCCTCCGCAAGCTTGACAAGTACAGGGGTAACGCACTCTGGGCTCCGGAGAAGCAGAAGGCCTTCTATTCGGGAGTGACCGATACACTCAGGGAATACATTGCCGACAGATATGGAGTGGGAGCGATGGAGATGACCACCGCCGAGCTTTTCAAGGACCTGAAAGATACTGATGTGCCTCAGGAACTGTCGGACGAACTCCGTGAATTGTTCGAGAGGGCTGACTTCGTGAAGTTCGCGAAGTTCACGGCTTCTGATGAGGACAATGCCGCCGTGCTTCCTATGGCGGTGAAGTTCGTTACATCGACTTATCAGGCGGATGTGGAACGGGAGGAGATTTCTCCACTCCCTTCGGTCGGTCGAAATGACAGACATGAGTCATCGGTCGGTCGAAATGATAGACATGAGTCATCGGTCGGTCGAAATGACAATGTAGAAACCAGGAAAGAAGGAGGTGAGTGATGTTCTTTGAGTATCCTAAATTGTTGTGGCTCATGGTGATACCGGCTTTGCTGGTATTGCATTATATATGGCTTGAACTCAAGGAGAGGCATCCGCATCTGAGGGTGTCGTCGTCAGTTCCGTGGACAGCCAAAGGTACTTCTTTCATGGCTGTTCTACGTCATCTGCCGTTCCTGTTGAGGACCTTCGCACTTGTGATGATCGTCCTGGCCATCGCGCGTCCAAGGTCGTCAGAGCAGATGGAAAGAATCGACACGGAGGGTATCGACATAATTCTTGCGATGGACGTCTCGACAAGTATGCTTGCCCGCGACCTTACCCCGGACCGTATCAATGCATCGAAGGATATAGCCATCGAGTTCATCTCGCAGCGCCCTTCCGACAGGATGGGAATCGTGGTTTTTGCAGGAGAAAGCTTCACCCAGTGTCCTCTCACGACCGACCGTGCGACCCTCATCAATCTTATGAAGGAGGTCCAGACCGACCTCATCGAGGATGGTACCGCCATCGGAAACGGTCTTGCTACTGCTGTGGCGAGGATGAAGGATTCCGATGCGAAAAGCAGGGTGGTGATCCTGCTTACTGACGGAGTCAACAATAGGGGAGAGATTTCGCCTCAGATGGCTGCAGAGATTGCAAAGACTTATGGTATAAGGGTTTATACTATTGGAGTCGGCAAGGAAGGAATGGCTCCTTATCCGGTGATGACTCCGTGGGGAGTTGAGGTGCAGAATGTGAAGGTGGAGATCGATGAGGCCCTGCTTTCCGAGATCGCGGAGTCAACCGGCGGGCGTTATTTCCGAGCTACGGACAATACCAAGCTGGCGGAAATATATAGTGAGATCAACAAGATGGAGAAGGCGCGTACGACCATCGACAGTTTTCCTATATATAAGGAACTGTTCGGTAAATATGCTCTCCTCGCATTGCTGGCCCTGCTGCTTGAACTTGTTTTGAATTGGTTTGTAATCAGGCGTCTGCCTTAATGTGGGAGGGAACGATATGATTAATTTTGCACAGGCGCAATATCTTTTGCTTCTTTTCCTGATTCCGTTCTTCTTCCTGATCTATGCCGTGGTGCTCAGGTTCAGGCAGCGCAGGATAAGGAAATTCGGCGACGAGGCTCTCGTCGCAAGGCTCATGCCTTCATACGCAAAGGCCAAAGGATGGCTCAGACTCACTTTCTTTGCAATTGGTTTCTTCTTCTTCGTGATCGGTCTTTCCAGGCCTCAGATAGGCGCGAAGCTCAAGGAACATGAAACAAGGGGAGCGGAGATCATGATTGTTCTCGACGTTTCCAACTCGATGCTTGCGGAGGATTATTCTCCTAACAGGCTTGAGAGGGCGAAACTTGCCATTTCACGTCTTGTTGACAAGCTTCGGGACGACCGCATCGGTCTGATCGTGTTTGCGGGCAATTCTTTTGTCCAGCTGCCGATCACAACCGACTATGTGTCCGCCAAGATGTTCCTCGGAAGCATTTCGACCAATTCCGTTCCGGTGCAGGGAACGGCCATAGGTGAGGCGATAAACACAGCGATGAGGAGTTTCAGCGTGCAGAGCGAGAAGAGTCGTGCGATCATCATCATCACTGACGGTGAGAATCATGAGGATGATCCGGTGGCTGCTGCCAAGACCGCTGCGGAGATGGGTGTGAGAGTGTTTACGATCGGTGTGGGATCGCCGGAAGGCAAGCCTATCCCGATGGATGGGGAGCTTCTCAAGGACAAGGATGGCAATATCGTCGTGACTCGTCTGGATGAGAAGGTGCTTCAGGATGTGGCTGCAGCCGGAAACGGTGTGTATGTCAGGGCAGGTAACAGTGAGTTCGGTCTCAATCCTATAATCGATGACATCAAGAAGATGGAGGACGAGAGGTACAGCTCGGTCGTTTTCGAAGAATATGACGAGCAGTTCATGTATTTCCTCGCATTTGCTTTCTTCTTCTTTGTTCTGGAAATGCTTGTAGGTGACCGTCGTTCAAAGAAACATTTGTTTAACCGATGATACTCTCATCCTGAGCGTCAGCGAAGGATCTTTATCCTGAAGATGCTTCACTGCATTCAGTATGATAAACTGATATGAATATGAATAAATATATAATAACAGGTTTCCTGCTTTGTATAATGGTCTTCCCCCTATGGGGCCAGATCGACAGGAAGGATGTACGCAGGGGCAACCGCGACTTCAAGAAGGAGAATTACAGGGAGGCCGACATCGATTATCGCAAGGCTCTGGTGAAGGATTCGCTCTCTGTGGCCGCGAACTATAATCTGGCTAACAATCTCTATCGCCAGAAGGATATGGAGCAGGCCAAGACCACCCTGGAAAGGATAGGGGAAGTCGTGGCCGATGCTCCGCAGGCTGCCGATTACTATTATAATCTGGGTGATGTCGCGATAGCGCAGCAGGACTGGCAGGGGGCTGTGAATGCATTCGAGGAATCCCTGTTGAGGAATCCCGGTGACATGCAGGCAAAGGAAAATTATGCCTATGCAAAGCAAATGCTCCAGAACCAGCAGAACCAGCAGCAGAATCAGGACAACCAGCAGAACAACGACCAGAATCAGGATCAGCAGAACCAGGATCAGAACAACGGTCAGAACGATCAGAACCAGGATCAGCAGGACAAGCAGAACGATCAGAATCAGAACCAGGATCAGCAGCAGAATCAACAGCCTCAGCAGAATCAGGGTCAGCAGCCTAAGATAACCCCGCAGGCAGCCCAGCAGATGCTTCAGGCAATCCAGGCGAAGGAAAAGGAGACTCAGGACAAGGTCAACAAGCAGAAGGCCGAAGCCCTGAAGTCAAGACAGAAAGATAAAAATTGGTAGCAGGATGAAAAGACTTTTCATTTCAGTGCTCATGGGGCTTGTGGGCCTCGCAGCCGCAGCGCAGGATGTGATCAAGGTGGAGGCGCCTAATGTGGTCGCAGCGGATGAGCAGTTCAATGTGACATTCATTATAGAAGGTGAAAATTCACCTTCAGAATTCAAGTGGGATGCGGGAAACGATTTTAATGTGCTTTGGGGTCCTCAGCAGGGGCGTTCTGTGAGCACGCAGATCATCAACGGCAAGCGCAGCCGTTCCGAGCAGACCACATACACCTATGTTCTAAGGCCTGTCAAGACTGGAAAATTCTCCATCCCGACTGCCACAGCCAAGGTCAAGGGAAAGGAAATCCGTTCTTCAGGCAAGACCATCGAAGTTGCAGAGGCAGGTGCAGCATCGGTAAGATCTCAGCAGCAGGCCCCTTCGGCTCAGCGTCAGCAGTCCGGTGTTTCGGATGAAGATATCTTCCTCACTCTCGAACTCAGTCGTGTCGATGTGGTTGTAGGTGAGCCGATTACAGCGACTCTCAAACTTTATCAGAGGGTGAATGTGGCCGGCTTTGAGAATGTGAATTTCCCTGATTTCAACGGTTTCTGGAGTCAGGAGATAGAGGCGCCGACTAATATAGAATTCTCGCGCGAGGTCTATGAGGGACAGATATACAATTCGGCTCTTCTCCGGAAATTCATCCTCATTCCTCAGCAGCAGGGGGCGGTGAAGATCAGTCCGGCGGAGCTTGTCTGCCTGGTGAATATCCGCGTGGCATCGGCAGGCAACAGTATTTTCGACGGCTTTTTCGATGATTATCGCACAGTACGCAAGAGAGTGACTACCAAGCCTGTAACAGTGAATGTGTCGCCTCTTCCATCTGGTGCGCCGGCATCCTTTGGCGGTGGTGTAGGTACATTCGAGATTTCTGCAAAGCTCAGCAAGGATACTCTCAAGACCCATGAGGCGGGCTCTCTTCTTGTGACTGTCTCAGGAAAAGGAAATGTATCACTCCTTGAGGCACCGAAGGTAACCTTCCCGCCTGATATGGAGGTCTATGATGCGAAGGTGTCAGACAGGATAGACAAGGGTGGTCTCAAAGGAGTCAGATATTATGAATTTCCTTTCATTCCGCGCAGTTACGGCGACTTCTTCATCGAGCCGAAAAAGTATTCATACTATGACGTCAACACCAAGAGATACGTTACTCTTGAGACTCCGGCGATTCCTCTGACTGTAGAGAGAGGTAACGAGACAGACAGTGGCGGTGTGGTCATTTCAGGACCTTCCCAGAAGGATGTACGCACTCTCGGAAGCGATATCCGTTTCATCAGCATTAAGGAACCGGGACTTGCCTCAAAGGGTGCATTCTTCATCTGGTCTCCGGCGTTCTGGATAATCACGGTTCTGCTTTTTGTAGTGGCGGCGGTATGCTGGGCGGCTTTCAGGAAACTTGCAGCGCGAAGGGCTGATGTCGTAGGTACAAAGACCCGCAAGGCTACCAAGATGGCTCTCAAG
>JAFTYS010000023.1 GCA_017461285.1 Bacteroidales bacterium
ACTTACATATTTTATTAAGGGTTGGCGAAATGCCAACCCTTTTTCGTATATTTGTCATTTCGAGCTATCCTGAGCGAAGCGAAGGGGAGTCGAGAAATCCTTATGTAAATCATAAAATTAAGTTAATATGAAGATCAGAACTATTCTTTTTGCAGCAGCTGGCGCTGCAGTGATGGCATCTTGCGGCAAGGTGTCAGATGTCACTGAGATTACCGGTACAGTGGTTCCGGAGGGTATCTCAGAAGTAAATGTAATGGTAGGTGAGGCAGTCGATACACTCGTTCCTGTAGTTGATGGAAAGTTTGCGGTTACAGTTCCTACAGATCTTACCGCAATCGCAACAGTGAGTGCAGCAAACTTCGGTGCCAACTTCATTCCTGACGGCACGCCTCTCAAGGTCGTTCTCGATGCTGAGACAACAGTCACTTCAAAGTATCCGAGGATTTCCGCCCAGGAGAAGCTGAACGAATTCAATGCGGCTGAGGAGGCTTTCGGAACAGAGTATTCGGAGAAACAGATGGCCATCATGACCGATTCACTCATGACAGACGAGGAAAAGACTGCGGCTCTCGAGGCTTTCAACGAAGAGTTCATGACAGGCTACAAGGAGCATGGCAAGAAGGCTCTTCAGGAAAATGCAGACAACTTCACTGCTCTCTTCGCTCTTCAGAGCCTTCGCGGTGTGAGCGAGAGCAGCGAAATGGAAACTCTTCTTCCTCTCATCGATCTTCTCGTGCCTGAACTTCAGGCTCATCCTTATGTGCAGGGCATGAAGGATGCGATCAGCGCAAGAGTAAACACTGCTCCTGGCAAGATGTTCACAGACTTCACAGTTCAGAATGTTGTCGGCTACACAAGAAGCATGGATCCTCAGCCTATTTATAAGGAGGCCAAGTTCTCTGACTATGTAGGTAAGGGAAAATATATCCTTGTTGACTTCTGGGCACCATGGTGCGGCCCTTGCAAGCGCGAGGTTCCTTTCATCAAGGCTGCATACGACAAGTTCCACGGCAAGGACTTCGATGTCCTCAGCCTCGCAGTGTGGGAACGTGAGAGCCAGAAGGTGTCTATCGACACTGCAGGCGAACTCGGAATGAACTGGCTGCATATCAACAACTGCGGCTCTGTTCCTACAGACATCTATGGAGTTGAGGGTATTCCTCATCTCATGCTTATCGGCCCTGACGGCACAATTCTCGCACGCGACCTCCGTGGTCACGACATCGAGACCGAGATCGCCAAGTATCTTTAATGGATATAAGACAGAAGATAAAGTTATTTCCTCATTCCCCCGGAGTCTATCGTTATTATGACTCCGAGGGGAATGTCATATATGTAGGTAAGGCAAAGGACCTGCACAAGAGAGTCGCGCAGTATTTCGTGCCGGCGGAAAGGCTTACCCGCAAGACTGCGGTGATGGTCTCGAAGATTGCAGACGCCGAATATACTGTCGTTGAGTCCGAAGCAGACGCACTTCTTCTCGAAAACAACCTCATCAAGCAGTTCAAGCCCCGCTACAACATCCTTCTGAAGGACTCCAAGACCTATCCGTGGATATGTGTCAGCGCGGACGATTTTCCGAAGGTGTTCCTGACCCGCCGGATGGTGAAGAACGGCTCACGTTATTTCGGACCATACAGCAGCGTGGTGCATGCCCGCAATCTTGTGGAATTCTTCCACAGCGTCTATCCTCTCCGCACATGCAATCTCAAGATCACCTCAGATGCCATCCTGCGCGGCAAGTTCCGTCCTTGCCTGAACTTTCATATCGGCAAATGCAAGGGCTGCTGCATAGGGGGAATATCTCAGAAAGAATATAACGACAACATCGAGGAGATAGTCAATCTGCTTAAGGGCGGTGGTCGCGAGGTGATACGGCATTACAGGGCGCTCATGCAGGAGGCTGCCGAAAGGATGGACTTCGAGCAGGCTCAGGTCTATAAGGAGAAGATGCTGTCACTCGAACAGCACTACAGCAAGTCTGTGATAATGAATGCAGTAGTGGGAGATGTAGATGTATTCTCGCTTATCATGGATGCGGGCGAGGCTTTCGGTAACTTCATGAGAGTCCGTGGCGGTGCCGTCATACAGTCTCTGAATCTCGGGTTCAGGATGATGATCGAGGAAGAACCGGAGTCCGTGCTTGCGACATTCATAGGAGAAATCAGGGCTAAATTCGGAAACCTGTCGCGTGAAGTCATAGTTCCGTTCAAGCCGGATCTGGAGCTCGAGGAAGCCGAATTCAAGGTGCCTGTACGTGGCGACAAACTTTCTCTGCTCGAGTTAAGTGCAAAGAATGCCAGGGAAATGCAGCTGAATGCCCTTCTTCAGAGGGAGCATACCGATCCGGACAGCTATAGGAACATGGTCATGGAGTCGCTTATGAAGCAGATCGGAATGAAGGAACTGCCCGTACATATCGAATGTTTCGATAACTCCAACATCCAGGGTACCAATCCGGTTTCGGCCTGTGTGGTATTCCGCAATGCTGTGCCCTCTAAGAAAGATTACCGCCATTTCAAGGTCAAGACCGTCGTAGGGGCCAACGACTATGCGACGATGAAGGAGGTGGTCAACAGACGATATTCCAGGATGCTGGAAGAAAATCCTGATGATCTGCCGCAGCTTGTCGTGATAGATGGTGGAAAGGGGCAGCTGGCATTTGCTTACGAAGCCCTGTCGGAGCTTGGCCTGACGGAAAAACTGACTCTGATAGCTCTTGCTGAACGTATGGAGGAGGTCTATAGGGTGGGTGATCCCTATCCTATGTTCATCGACCGTAATTCTCCGGCCCTGAAGGTGCTGCAGCAGATCAGAGACGAGGCACATCGTTTCGGAATCACTTTCCATCGCAAGCTAAGAGGCAAGGCGCAGGTGGAATCTGCCCTCACGGGCATCAAGGGAGTGGGAGAAAAGACCGAGCAGAGGCTGCTTCTGCGTTACGGCAGTGTGGCACGTATCGCAGCGGCTCCTTTTGAAGAACTTGCAGAAATGGTCGGCCGTGCTCTTGCCGAAAGAATATTGAATACATTAAACAATGAATAACAAGGTTTTATCACTCTACGACTGGTTTCTGATAGCAGGAGTCATCGTTTCAAACATCGTCTATACCCTATTGTCGGGCAATATTGACATTATCGGATCCGTAGCGGGTATTGCCGGCGTGCTCTGTGTGGTGCTCGTCGCAAAAGGAAGCATCTGG
>JAFTYS010000024.1 GCA_017461285.1 Bacteroidales bacterium
ATGGAGAAGGCTGAGGGAATCGAGCCTGCAGACGGACAGGGCATCCGCCAGCAGTTGGACAGAATGATGGAGGAAGTGAAGGTAGCAAGAGGCTATGCTTCTGATACAGACCTCACTGCTGAAGAACTCAAGGACCTCTGCGACCGTTTCAAGGTTCGCGTGAAGGAAGTTCTCGGAACCGAGTTCCCAGACTCAGCAGAGGCTCAGCTCTGGGGTTCTATCGGTGGTGTGTTCAAGTCATGGAACGGAAAGCGTGCCATCGCATACCGCCGCATCGAGGGTATTCCTGACGAGTGGGGTACGGCTGTAAACGTACAGTCGATGGGATTCGGAAACATGGGTTCTACATCAGCCAAAGGTGTTGCATTCTCACGTAACCCTGCAAACGGTGACAACAAGTTCTACGGTGAGTGGCTCATCAACGCACAGGGTGAGGACGTAGTGGCAGGTATCCGTACTCCTAACCCGCTCAACGAGGCTACAAAGAACCCTCACAACCAGAACCTCGAGTCTCTCGAGACTGCAATGCCGGAGGTTTACGCAGAGCTCGACGGCATCCGTCTCCACCTCGAGAACCACTTCCACGACATGCAGGACATCGAGTTCACAATCCAGGACGGAAAGCTCTGGATGCTCCAGTGCCGTATCGGTAAGAGAACAGGTCTCGCTGCCCTCAACATGGCAATGGATATGCTTGAGGAAGGCATGATCGACGAGAAGACAGCAGTGACACGTGTCGCTCCTGCACAGCTCGACGAGATCCTCCACCCTATCCTCGACCCTGCTTCAGAGAAGAAGGCATCTGTTGTAGCTAACGGTCTCCCTGCATCTCCAGGTGGAGCAGTAGGTGTGATCGCATTCACTTCAGAGGCTGCTATGGCATACAATGAGAAGGGAGTATCTTCAATCCTCGTCCGTGAGGAGACTTCTCCAGAGGACGTAGAGGGTATGCGTGCCTGCACAGGTATCCTCACTCAGCGCGGTGGTATGACTTCACACGCTGCACTCGTAGCACGCGGATGGGGCAAGTGCTGTATCGTAGGCTGCGAGGCTATGCACATCGACCTCGAGAACAAGGTGATCAGATTCAAGGGTTCAGACAAGGAATATCACGAGGGTGACGTTCTCTCGCTCAACGGAGCAAAGGGTTATGTATACGATGTAGCCATCGACACAATGGACGCATCTGACAACCCACGTTTCGTGAAGTTCATGGAGATCGTTGACAAATACCGCACACTCGGCGTACGCACAAACGCAGATACACCTGAGGATGCAGCACGCGCAATCAGCTTCGGCGCTGAGGGTATCGGCCTCTTCCGTATCGAGCACATGTTCTACGGACAGAACGCAGAGACTCCGCTCTCTAAGCTCCGCAAGATGATCCTCGCGAAGACTGATGACGAGCGCAAGGCGGCTCTCGCAGAGCTCGAGCCATTCATCAAGGCAGCTGTAAAGGGCACAATGAAGGTTATGGACGGCAAGCCTGTCACATTCCGTCTCCTCGACCCACCTCTCCATGAGTTCGTACCTCAGACTGATATCAAGAAGAACGAGCTTGCAGAGGAACTCCACATCTCAGTAGGAGAAATCGAGAAGCGTGGCGAGTCACTCCACGAAGTCAACCCTATGATGGGTCACCGCGGAGTACGTCTCCACATCACATATCCTATGATTTCAGAGACTCAGTTCCGTGCCATCTTCACTGCAACTGCTGAGCTCAAGAAGGAAGGATTCAACCCTAAGCCGGAGATCATGGTTCCTGTAACCATCTCTGAGCGCGAGCTTCGCTTCCAGAAGGCAATCTGCGAGAAGATCAAGGCAGAGGTTGAGGCAGTATTCGGATTCGAGATCAGCTACATGTTCGGTACTATGATCGAGATCCCACGTGCAGCCCTCACAGCTGACCGTATGGCTCGTACAGCAGAGTTCTTCTCATTCGGTACAAACGACCTTACCCAGATGACATTCGGATTCTCACGTGATGACGTAGGAACATTCATGGGTGACTACCTCGGCAACAAGATCCTCGACGCTGATCCATTCAAGACTCTCGACCAGAAGTCTGTCGGTAAGCTCGTGAACTACGCTGTCAAGGAAGGACGCGGCACACGCGACGGTCTCAAGTGCGGTATCTGCGGTGAGCACGGTGGTGATCCTGCATCAGTTGAGTTCTGCTACCAGATCGGTCTCAACTATGTATCATGCTCTCCATTCCGAGTTCCTATCGCACGCCTCGCTGCTGCACAGGCTGCTATCAAGGCAAACAAGTAATCTTATTGAGGTTATATAGAAAAACGGGTTACCGGCAATATCCGGTAACCCGTTTTTTTGTATATTTGCATTGATTCCTAACAAAATAGAAGTATGAAAAAGTTAATATTCATCATCATTGCGATACTGATGCTCGATTTCACATCGGCATATGGATGGGGCGCCAAGGGTCATGACGTTGTGGCCGCCATCGCAGAACAGAACCTGACCCCGAAAGCGAAGAGAAAGATCGGAAAGCTCCTGGACGGCAAGTCCATCGTATATTATTCGTCATGGATGGACAACATCCAGAACTCGCCGTACTGGGAATACGGATACAACAAGACAAAGACATGGCACTATGCCAATGTGGACAAGGGCCTTACCTATGAGACCATGTCAAAGAATCCGGACGGAGACGTTGTCGAAGCTCTGGAGAGGCTTACCGGCGAGATGATGAACAATTATGACAATCTGACAGACAGCATGAGAGTGGACTATCTGAAGATGATCGTCCATATGGTAGGCGACCTCCATTGCCCTATGCATGCCGGAAGATTAAGCGACCGCGGAGGCAACCGCGCTAAAGTCGTATGGTTCAGGGAAGAGACCAACCTCCATTCCGTGTGGGACAGCAAGATGATCGAATCTGCCCGCAAGTGGAGCTATACAGAATGGTGCGACAATCTTGACAGAAAGAACAGGAAGTACCGCAAGGAAATCGCAAAGGGAAGCTATGAGGACTGGTTTGACGACACCGTGGAGGATGCTGCCAGAATATATGAGTACGTAGAGAGTTCGGGCGAGATCGTGCCTGTGCTGTCATATCAGTTCGTGTACGACTTCTCCCCTCTTCTTGAAGAGCAGCTGCTCAACGCAGGATATCGTCTGGCATACGTGCTCAACACGATATTCAAGTAGGACACTGACATATAAAGAATAACGGATGCCTCTTGTTAAGGGGCATCCGTTATTTGTATGACAAGGAGATTAGAGAGTGAAATACTCGCAATCCTTACCGCAGCGGGTCTCTACCACTACGTTGAGCTTGCCCTCGCGAGCGAGCCATCCGAGTGCTGTGTAGAAGTCTGCGCTTGCAAGGCCTGTCTCCTTCTTAAGCTTGCTCTCAGTCATCTTTCCATTTGTGTTGAGGGCGTTCCAGATAACGCCTGCGTTGTTTCCGATGTTGTTGATTTCCATAATAACCAATCTATTTAAATTTGTAACTACGCTGACAGTCAAAAAAATGTCAGCCACACTATAACTAACTAGTTTTCAAGCCACAAAGATAGATAATAATTTGAATCTGATATCAATTTAACAAAAACTTAACAGACATTCGTCCTCGGGGGACTTTCGTCGGAGGCGACTGGGGGATTAACAGAGCGGGTGACGGGGATCGAACCCGCGGCCCTCGGCTTGGGAAGCCGATGCTCTACCACTGAGCTACACCCGCAAAATCTTATGCAAAGATTGCAAATTTCCTGCAATATCCAATGAGAAAATCAGATTTCGTGAAGTACATCAAAAAAGAAAAAAGCCTTACATCCATTCCAGATTCCGTATAAATTCATCCAGCCACTGAACCCTGTATTCAAGGAAGTCCGCACAATACGCTACCTCCTCTTCCCATGACCCGAGGCATATGAGTCCGGCACCTTCGCAGGAGTCCAGAATCTGCCATTTTTCGAAATTGGCTTTCTGGGCCTCGCTGACATTTTCAGCCACGGCCGCAAGCTTCTCCTGCACTGCAGGTATCCTCTCCTTGAGGACAGCCCATTCAGCCTTTACGGCTTCAATGAAGAACGGGTCCTTGAGCATCCTGCCGTAATACTTCCACCTGCTCCATATCTTCTGGTCCCAGACAGGTTTGAAAGGTGGGGTCGCCCATGCACCGGCCGGATCAGAACGGTACGATATACCTAAAGAATATTCTGAATCCCATAACGGTCCGGTCTGGAGTCTTGCGCCTCGTGTCGGAAGCACATAATACATGTTCGGGTCCTGCGTCGCAGTCAGCTCTGCCACAATGAACCATTTTGCGAATGACCGGAGGTCCACCATATTGCGATATCCGTCCTTTGACAGGAACTCATCTGAGTACAGCAAGGTCTCGAAGGTGTTCATGAAATTCCTGATATACTCGTATTTCTCATCACCCTCGGCGATCTCTCCGTCTTCCGGATCAGGATATTTGAATGTGAACGGATAGCGCTTTACAGATGTCGTGAAATGCAGAGGTTCGTTCATGAAATAGTTGTCGTTTTCAAAGAGATATCCGTCATCTTCGATATCAACCCTGTGCTTCTTCTTCTCTATCTGGTCAATAAAGGTATATACTCCCCGGTATTCCTTATTTATATAGAGCTTGACATGACGGTACCTCAGCTGGTAATCCGTTTCCAGCGCAGAAGATATCTCGCACATGTACGCTGTCCTCATCAGAGACTTGTCGCAATAGTCTGCCAGAAGAACCCAGTCCTTGTTTTCAGGGAAACCGAAGACCGGCTGCTTCTCGTCGAACTTTATCTTGTACGGCTTCTTGGGGTAATTCCATGTGAAGTTTCCCCTGCCCTTGATCTTTCCTCTGGAAGATAATGAAGGCTTTCCGCCTTCAGTAATGACGACCGTAGCCTTGAGATAATCATCCTTGCTTACGATCTCTTCCTCACCATCGACATATACTTCAACGACCGGCACTCCGTCCGGCACAGGTGCCGGCCGCCAAGGAAGTGCCGTCTGCCCATCAGGCTTCGAGCAAGAAAGAACCGAAACTGCGAGAGCGACAAAAACGACTGACAATCTGAACTTCATCATATTCATCATATTCCTTTCCATGTCGAAGGGACAGGGGCCTCGACGGTCATCTGCTCCTTTCTGACAGGATGGGTGAATGTTATTCTTCTGGCATGGAGCGAGATGCCGCCATCGGGATTCGATCTTGGAGCGCCATATTTAAGGTCTCCCTTGATCGGACAGCCCAAATTTGAAAGCTGGCAGCGGATCTGATGGTGGCGACCGGTAAGGAGCTCGACTTCGACGAGCCAGTACCGGTCGGTCCTGCCGATCTGACGGTAGTTGAGCTTGGCAAGCTTCGCATCCTTGCGGGCGGCACCGGGACGGCAGATGTATGACTTGTTCTGCTTCTCGTTGCGCCACATCATGTCTTCCAGATGACCTTCCACAGGGTCTGGTCCGGCACATACGAGGGCCCAGTAGAACTTATGGACATCAGATTCGCGAAACATGGCGTTTAACCTCTCAAGAGCCTTGGAAGTCTTTGCAAGAATGGTTATGCCGCTCACCGGGCGGTCCAGACGATGAGGCAGGCCCATGAAGACCTGGCCTGGCTTGGAATCACGCTGAGCGATGAAGGCCTTGTACTTTTCGCTCAGGGGTTCATCACCTGTCCTGTCTCCCTGGACTATTTCACCGACCTTCTTGTTCACGACAAGAAGATGGTTGTCCTCATAAAGTATTCTTGCTGCGAGGTCGTCAAACTCCTCGCGCGACAATTCTCTGTAGATCATGTCGCAAAATTAGCAATTCTGTCATTAAGAAAGATGCATTGTCACGAAAAAACTGACAATTTGGCATATATTTCCTGCTTCCAGGACTTGGCACAAGTTTCGTTATTATCTCGGCAAACTGAAAATAAATTAAATAAAAGATAACATTATGGGAAAAATCATTGGTATTGACCTTGGAACCACAAACTCATGTGTGGCAGTGATGGAAGGTAACGAGCCTACCGTCATCATCAACAATGAAGGACAGAGAACCACTCCGTCAGTAGTGGCATTCACAGACGGCGGTGAAAGAAAGATCGGAAGCCCGGCAAAGCGTCAGGCTATCACCAACCCTAAGAACACCATCTTCTCAATCAAGAGGTTCATGGGTGAGAAGTATAGCCATGTATCAGGCGACGTTGCGCGCGTACCTTATAATGTAGTGAAGGGGGACAACGACACTCCTCGCGTAGACATCGACGGACGTCTCTACTCTCCACAGGAGATCTCGGCAATGATCCTCCAAAAGATGAAGAAGACTGCTGAGGACTTCCTCGGTCAGGAAGTGACAGAAGCAGTCATCACAGTTCCTGCATACTTCTCTGACTCTCAGCGTCAGGCTACAAAGGAGGCAGGTAAGATCGCAGGCCTTGAAGTAAAGCGTATCATCAACGAGCCTACCGCTGCAGCTCTTGCATACGGACTTGACAAGATGAACAAGGACATGAAGGTTGCCGTATACGACCTCGGTGGCGGTACATTCGATATTTCAATCATGGAACTTGGAGACGGCGTATTCGAGGTATTGTCGACAAACGGTGACACACACCTCGGTGGAGACGACTTCGACCAGGTAATCATCGACTGGCTTGCTTCAGAGTTCGCTGCAGAGAACGGCGGCATCAACCTCAAGAACGACCCTATGGCTCTCCAGAGACTCAAGGAAGCAGCTGAGAAGGCAAAGATCGAGCTTTCAAGCCAGACTTCGACAGAGATCAACCTTCCATTCATCATGCTGAAGGACAACATGCCTCTCCATATCCAGAAGAACCTCACAAGAGCAAAGTTCGAGCAGCTCGCAGACAGCCTTATCCAGAGGACTGTAGAACCATGCCGCAAGGCCCTTCAGGATGCAGGCCTCAGCGCATCGGACATCAACGAAGTGCTCCTCGTAGGAGGATCGACACGTATCCCTGCAATCCAGGCTGTAGTAGAAAAGTTCTTCGGCAAGGCTCCTAACAAGAGCGTGAACCCTGACGAAGTGGTTGCAATGGGTGCAGCTATCCAGGGAGGTGTGCTTGCAGGAGACGTGAAGGACGTGCTTCTTCTCGACGTGACTCCGCTCTCTCTCGGTATCGAGACCCTCGGAGGCGTGATGACCAAGCTCATCGAGGCAAACACCACCATCCCTACCAAGAAGTCACAGGTGTTCTCGACAGCCGCTGACAACCAGCCTGCAGTTGACGTACACGTTCTTCAGGGAGAACGTCCGATGGCAAAGGACAACAAGCTCATCGGCAACTTCATCCTTGACGGAATCGCACCAGCACCTAGAGGTGTCCCTCAGATCGAGGTTACATTCGATATCGACGCCAACGGTATCCTCAACGTTTCTGCAAAGGACAAGGCTACAGGCAAGGAGCAGAACATCCGCATCGAGGCTTCATCAGGACTTTCTGAGGCAGAGATCCAGAGGATGAGGGACGAGGCAAAGGCAAACGAGGCTGCAGACCAGGCAGAGAAGGAGCGTATCGACAAGATCAACAACGCTGACGGCATGTGCTTCCAGACAGAGAAGAACCTCAAGGAGTACGGCGACAAGATTCCTGCAGAAAAGAAGACTGCAATCGAGAACGCTATGAACTCTCTCAAGGAAGCTGTCAAGGCCCAGAACATTGCTGACATCGACAAGTACAACGCCGAGCTCGAGGCTGCATGGCATGCCGCTTCCGAGGACATGGCGAAGGCAGCTCAGGCAGGTCAGCAGGCTGGTCCTCAGCCAGGCGCCCAGGGTCCTTTCCAGGGAGGCGATGACAACAACGACGTAGAGGAGCAGTAATCAATACTGTACCTTATAAACAATCAGACTTTCAGTCCGACTGCACAAGGAGCATGGAAATAAGCTCCGTCAGGACTGGAAGTCTGATTGTTTTATATGATAAAATAAATCTTTGCATGATAAAATAAATTTTATCATCGTATCTGAGAATAAAAAAAAGAAAAAATCAGGAAATCTTTTTTATGATTTATCGATGGTTCCGACCCTCCTGCATACTTTTGGAGGAAAAACGATAAAGCATGAAAAAGTCAAAAATCACAGTTCTGGCAGCCATGTCAGCGGTTTTCATGGCATTCTGCTCCTGCACAGCGGAGCTTCTTGAAAGAATGGAACCGTCTGCAGAAACGCCGGCAACCTCAAAGATGAATCTGCGCATCTCTAAAAACGCAGATACAAGAAGTTCCATATCTCCTGACGAGGGACTGATCGAGAACATATGCGTAATGGCCTATAGCCAGAAGGACGGAAGGCTGGCAGACATCCAGACAAAAGGATCGGCAGAGGAAATAGAACTGGAGATGCCGAGCGGAACATACAATATATACGTCACCGCCAATATGGGTACATTCAATGCTCCGGTCAATGAAACTGACATAAAGGAAGCGTTCCATGTCATCGGGGCCGTATCCCAGATGGGAAAGGCCTTACCGATGAGCTGGCAAGGCAAGGCGGATCTGAAAGCCGGTGAAAAGACAACGGTCTATGCAAAACTGTCCAGACTGGTCTCAAAAGTCGGGTTCAAGGTAGAGATGGGAGTGCTCGACGGTCTGGAGATAACATCAGCCAGACTCTGTCAGGCCGCTGGCAGGATCAGGCCCTTCATGGATGGAGGAAGCAGGATATTGACTCCTGACGAAGCCGTCGACGGAGACTATGCGACTGAAGAAGACCTTGAGAACCTCATGCAAGGAGAGACCATGTACTTTTATGTAGCTGAGAACTGTCAGGGAACGCTTCTTCCTGATAACGACGACCCATGGACCAAAGTTCCGGACAACATCGGAGAATCGGCAGAATTATGTACATATGTGGAGATGGAAGGACAATGGCTGGAAGATGCAGATTACGAAGGACAGGTGACATACCGGTTCTTCCTCGGAGAAGATGCATCCAAAAGCTTCGACATCAGAAGAAACAGTCTACACAACCTCACTCTATATCTGGAGGAAGAAAGCTTCGAGAAGATCAGCTGGAAGATAGACGCTTCACAGATGGAGGCGATAGCATGGGAGGTCTACCCCACCCTTTACAACAATTTCCATGAAAAGGACGATTTCTACGTGACCGAGAAGATCTGTCTGGATTTCAGTTTTGATGAAAAGGGACAGAAGTACTGGAAGAAGAGGAACAATGCCTTTACTTTGGCAGGAGTAGACTACGACGGCAATGTACTGATCAGATTCAACCAGATCAGAGATCTTGGCAAAGGAAACTTCCGGGCAATCGGCACCTGCATCAAGGACGGAGACTATGACATCCTTCTGATAAATTCGGCAACGGACGAGATAGAATACGTGATGGAGAGCGGCACTGTCCATATTCCGGATATAGTGGCAGGCAGAAATGGGGACTTCAGCGACAATCTTGTCGAAGGATTTGACGAGGAAAGCGAATTCTTCATCAACGGAGAATCTGTTGAAATCTGCCTCTATCTGACAGACAAAGAGGGATACAACCTGAATCAGGGCCACTATTACGGCTGTGATTTCAGCATCTGCAGATGGGAGACGGAAATGTTGAACTCAGTCTACGGACATGATCTCTTTGAGAACGCATCAATAGAGACAATCGAAGGAGGCTCCGGAAGCGACAGCTATGCTCTGTGCTATCGTATAAGCATCGAAAATGACGGGGCCGACAAGGAATGGAACAGGATGCTGACCCAGAGTCTCGGAAGCGGACTGCTGCAGCTGAAGTTTACAGAGACGGCATCGGGCGCAAGCGGCAGCCATCCTGCCGCGCTGTACGCCCAGGATATCGGCATCACGTTCAAGCCTGTTCCGGACAACAGGAAAGCCACATTTGGTACAGAATTCATGTATGCAGTCTCCAACCCGTCGAACATTCCTCTGAAGATAAGAGGAATCAAGCTTAACGCGATGGACAGAGTGCCGCATTACCAGGAACTGAGTCCTGTCCTGTGCGATGAAATTCCATGGCATACCAACACGGTTCCTCTGCTGGTGTCAAAGATGCCGTATACCATCTGCTCGATGGAAGACGACAGTTCCGTATCGTCAGTCATCGACGGAAAGACATGTTACCCTGCCTATGACAATGGTATAAGCCAGGGCGACATACCGGACCAGATGGCCATGTTCCATAATCTCGAAGTCAGCTATGTACATTCGGCAGACGCATACATGTCAGGAATATTCGGATACACTGACTTCTACGACACTCCGGCCCATACAGCACTGTATGGAAAGGACGGTTACCGGAACTGCGGGGTGATAATGCATCTGAAAGAACAGCAGATCAATGTATTTGACCAGAACAACGGTCTGAATACAGACTTCAGGCAATATGGTGACATCATGACAAAAGAATATATCGGGAAATTCCACGACATCATCGAAGTCGACCTCGGCATTAACGCAAATAACGAACTGACGGCGAAGGCATCGCGAGACGCGGAACTGAACATATCTGTAACCGGCTTCGTCAGAGGTCATATCAGATGCGTGTCCGTACAGGACCCTTTCAACACCATATGGGGTCATTATTTCAGCCACAGAGAAGACTTCAGCAGCAACATGACGGTGAGTGTCGGTTCAAGCCCGAAGACTGTTGATGACGGAGCGATAACAGATGCGTTCCAGCAGTTGCGCGCCGAAGAATATTACTCGGTGATAGACGCCTGGGATGTCGAGGAGTTCAGGACGCCGAAATATCAGCAGGGAAGCTTCAGGGAATACCTGAAACCGGAATACATCTATCTCACGATAGGAATCACTTCCACAGACGGCACTCCTGTCGCAGTAAGCTTTTCAGGATCGGTAAAATATGACTACAGAACATCCGCTCCCGTGACATGGCCAACAGGATCCGGGAAGGTAGCAATGGTACCGTCATCTTATTCAGGGTTTGACGACAGGCTTATAGACGACGGCTGCCCTGAAGGATCTATCTTCAAGGCAGAGGTCGTGGATATGGAACCTTACGTCAGCTTTGCCAACGATCAGGGAATCTATTACAAATGATTATTCCGCAGCTTTGAGACGCTCGGCGTTCTCAGCGATCTGGAGCTGGTCGATCACTTCCTGTATAGCTCCGTCCATGAATACAGGAAGATTATACATCGTATAGTTGATGCGATGGTCTGTCACACGGGACTGAGGATAGTTATAGGTACGGATCTTGGCCGAACGGTCACCGCCTGCTACCATGGTCTTTCTCTTGGCAGAAATCTCTGACAGATACTTCTCGTACTCCATATTGTATAGACGTGTACGGAGTTCCTGAAGAGCCTTGTCGAAGTTCTTCAGCTGCGACTTCTCGTCCTGACACTGCACTACGAGACCTGAAGGGATGTGGGTAAGGCGGATTGCGGAATATGTGGTGTTCACTGACTGTCCTCCAGGACCTGACGAACAGAATGTATCCTTACGGATATCGTTCATGTTGAGCTCGATATCGAACTCGTCCGCTTCCGGAAGGACTGCTACAGAAGCTGCAGAAGTATGTACACGGCCCTGAGTTTCTGTCTGTGGGACACGCTGTACACGGTGTACTCCGGATTCATACTTGAGGACTCCATAGACGCCGTCTCCGCTTACCTTGCATACGATTTCCTTGAATCCGCCGGCAGCACCTTCCGCCTGGCTGGTGATCTCCATTCTCCATCCTCTAGCCTCGATGAACTTAGAGTACATACGGAAAAGGTCTCCGGCAAAAATAGCAGCTTCATCACCGCCCGAACCGCCACGGATTTCAAGAATCGCGTTCTTGCTGTCCTGCGGGTCTGCAGGGATGAGAAGCAGCTTGATCTTCTCTTCCCATTCAGGAAGGACAGGCTCGATCTCAGCTATCTCTTCCTTAGCCATTTCCCTGAGGTCCTCATCCTTCTCTGTAGCGAGAATCTCCTTTGCCATCTCATAGTTCTCGAGAATCTTCTTGAATTCGTTGCCGGCCTCGATAATAGGAGTAAGCTCCTTGTACTCCTTGTTAAGCTGCACGAATCTCTTCATATCGGAAATCACTTCAGGATCAGAAAGCTGTTCCTGAAGAGCCGTATATTTTTCCTGAAGGCCCAATACCTTCTCCAAAAGTGAATTGTCTGCCATATCTAGTTTATTTTATCTTCTTTATCCAGCAGCGGCGGCGAAGCCAAAGCTCATGCCTGTATCGTTCCCATACGTTTACCGCAGCATTTGTCTCTATCTGAGGATTCGCTAATGCCCATTTCGCACCGCACCCCTGAAGCTGTATATCCATCATACCGTGGATGACTGCCGAAATGCCTGTATTCTGCCATTTCGGTGCCGCTCCCACCAGCATCAGGTCCACAACAGTGAAGTCATTCATTGCCTTGAGCACATGGTACCATCCGAAAGGGAAAAGGCTTCCACGCGCCTTCTGCATCGCTTCAGACAGCGACGGGATCGCCACTCCGAATGCTGCCACATCATTGTTCTCGTCCATGATGACGCAGCAAAGACGCTTGTCCAGCTGCCCCATGATCTGGTCTATCTCCTCCTCTATCTCATCGTCGGTAAACGGTATGAAATTGTATACCGTCCCGTCATAGCACTCATTATATGTCCTGAAGAACCTGCGGACCATGTTCCTGTCCTTCTTCAGCGCGTCAAAGTCTGCGACATGCAGATTATATCTGGACATAAGCCTGTCCGATATGACCTTGAGCCTCGGATCTACGCCCTGGTCTGCAGGCATCATGTACTGTATCCAGTCGCACTCCTTCTCAAGCCCCAGCTGCTGCACCAGATCCGCATAATAAGGGTGATTATACAGACATGAGAACGGAGCCAGCTTGTCGAATCCTTCAATCAGCATACCCTGGCGGCCCAACGTATTATAGTACAAAGGTCCGTGGATCTCATCCATCCCTTCTTCCTTTGCCCACGATTCTGCAGCATCAAAAAGCGCCCGTGCGACTTCAACATCGTCTATCAGATCGAACCATCCGAACCTGACTCTTCTTGTGCCGTACTTTTCGTTGTATCTTGGGTTGATCATGGCACATATGCGTCCCACGGTCTTTCCGGAAGCATCTTCCGCCAGCCACATCTTCCTCTTGCAGTACTTCAGGGAAGCTGCGTGCATCAGGTCATGTTCCTGGCCCTTATGAAGAGGAGGAACATACTGGGAGCAGCCTTTATACAAAGATTCAGGAAATCTGATGAACTCCCTGAGGTCCTTCCGGCCATCCACTTCTCTTACCTTGTACAACATCGCGCAAAGATAACAAAAACATCTTTATTTTCACTCCTCGGAAGCTACCTTATTCATCAGGTGCTGAACGGCAGCCTGAGCGCATACGCATCCGAACACCGCAGGTATATATGAAATGGTTCCGACCTGTGACTTCTTGTTGCGGTCTTCGCATGGAACTATCGACTCCTTGTCAGGAAGCTCCTCCGAGAAAACAACCTGGAACCCCTTCTTTATTCCCATATGTCTCAGACGTTTACGCACAATATATGCAAGCGGGCAGTTGAACGACTTGGACACATCGGCCAGACGGACCTTCGTTGCATCGAACTTCGCACCGGCCCCCATGGACGACACCAGAGGTATTCCGCTGTCAACGCAGTATTTTATCAGATGGAGCTTCGGAGCCAGTGTATCGATGGCATCGATCAGAAAGTCTATCCTGTAACCGCCAAGAACATCACCCGCTTTCTCCGCCTCAAGATATTCCTTTATGACAATGAGGTCAAGTTCAGGATTGATATCCTTCAGACGCTCGGCAAGCACATCGCATTTCGGGCGGCCTACGGTCGAATCAAGAGCCAGCAGCTGGCGGTTCTTGTTTGTCACTGACACCTCGTCGCTGTCGAGGATGATCAGGTGGCCTATACCGGCACGCACGACCATCTCGGCCGCATAACCTCCGACGCCACCGACTCCTATGACAGCCACTGTAGAATTGCGGAAATGCCCGAGCACATCCTCCCCTACCAGCATCTGCGTCCTTTCCTGCCAATCGTATATCATAAGCCTTTGGCTTTTCCTTCGTCCCAGATGGCATCCATCTCAGCGAGGGTCATGTCGGTAAGATTGCGTCCCTGACGTATGGTATGCTCCTCAAGATATGTGAAACGGCGTCTGAATTTGGCACATGTACGCTCCAGAGCAGTGTCAGGATTCAGTCCGTAAAGTCTGGCCGCATTCACTGCCGCGAACAGGAAATCACCAAGTTCGTCCTCTGCGCGGTCATAAGCCGCAGCCCTTTCCTCTTCTGTCTTCGCCGCAGCCATCGCATCAAGCTCGGCCTGATATTCTCCGACCTCTTCCTTCACCTTCTCCCACACATCTTCCTTCTTCTCCCAGTCAAAGCCCACTCCGCGCGCCTTGTCCTGCATACGGTAAGCCTTGAGAAGAGGAGGAAGGCCGTCAGGAACTCCCGAAAGAACCCTCTTGTTGCCGTCCTTCTCTGTAGTCTTGAGCATTTCCCACTGCTTGATCACTCCTTCAGCATCACCTACCTCTGCGGTGGAGAACACATGAGGATGGCGGTATATGAGCTTGTCGCAAAGGAAATTGATGACATCGACTATATCGAAATGCTGCTTCTCCTCGCCGATCTTCGCATAGAAAAGAACATGGAGAAGCACATCTCCAAGCTCTTTTGAAAGTTCGTGCTCCTCACCTTTGAGGATGGCATCGCTCAATTCATATACCTCTTCCAGAGTCTGCGGACGCAAGGACTCGTTGGTCTGCTTCCTGTCCCAAGGGCATTTCTCCCTCAATTCATCCAGAACATCCAGAATCCTTCCGAATGCCTGAAGCTTTTCTTCTCTTGTATGTATCATATTGCAAAGTTAGCAATTCTGCAAAAAATAACTATCTTTGGCAAGATAATCACATGATCATGCGTAAAGAGATACATTTCGTTTCTGCCGATGAGGCTGTAAAGGTCGTAAAGTCTGGAGACCATATTCATTTAAGCAGCGTTGCAAGCGCCCCCAGGGTACTTATTGAAGCTCTCTGCAGGAGAGGAGAAGCAGGGGAACTGCAGGATGTCCGCATCCACCACCTTCACACCGAAGGTCCTGCCCCATACACGGATCCGAAATTCGAAGGGATCTTCTTCCATCAGGCATTCTTTGTAGGAGCGAATGTGCGCAAGAGCGTGCAGGCCGGATATTCGGACTATATTCCGGTATTCCTCAGCGAGACACAGAAGCTTTACCGCTGCGGAGCCCTGAGGTGCGACGTCGCGATGATCCAGGTATGTCCTCCGGACAAGCATGGTTTCGTATCCCTGGGAACATCGGTGGACGCCACCCTGGCCGCAATCGAATGTGCCAAGACCGTAATTGCGGTCGTTAATCCGAATGTGCCTAGGGCATGGGGAGACGCCATGATCCCAATGGACATGATCGATGTTTTCGTGGAGGGAAACGAACCTCTCGAACCGGCCCATTTCAGCGAACCGAACGAGGTGGAGACCGCAATCGGAAAGCATTGCGCTGCCCTTATCGAAGACGGTGCATGCCTTCAGATGGGCATAGGAGCGATCCCGAACGCAGTTCTGGCCCAGCTCGGCAGCCATCGCGATCTCGGAGTGCATACGGAGATGTTTGCAGACGGAGTGCTGGACCTAGTGGAAAAGGGCATCATCAACGGATCGAACAAGGTGACGGATAAAGGCAAGCTTGTATCGACATTCCTGATGGGATCGCAGAAGGTATACGACTTCATCGATGACAACCCTATGGTACTGATGAAGGATGTCGGCTATACGAACGACCCTTATGTGATATCACGCAACCCTAAGATGACTGCCATCAATTCCGCATTGCAGATTGACCTCACGGGCCAGGTTTGCGCCGATTCGATCGGAACGAAGTTCTATTCAGGAGTAGGCGGACAGGTAGATTTCATATACGGAGCGTCTCTGGCCCCTCAAGGCAAGGCAATCATCGCCATGCCTTCGACCACCAACAAGGGCGGCAGCAAGATAGCTCCTGTCATCATCGAAGGAGGCGGAATCGTGACCACCAGACCGCATGTCCATTATGTAGTCACGGAATACGGAGCCGTCGACCTCTATGGCAAATCGCTGCAGGAACGCGCAAAGCTTCTCATAAGCATCGCCCATCCTGACCACCGCGAAGCCCTCGACCGCGCCGCCTTCGAACGCTTCGGCGGGCATTATCACCCGGTAAAATAGATCTGGTCTATTTTGCGGCGGCCCTGGCCCGGTTACGGGCTGTCAGGGCGCGCTGGAACTCACGGGCGTTCTTGAGATGCTCGGAGTATGTTACAGCGAACTTGTGCGTGCCGTCGAACGCTGCGTTTGCGCAGAAATAGATGTATCCGTGCTGGTCAGGGTTCAGGACAGCATCCAGACAGGCTTTTGGGGGAACATTGATCGGTGCAGGAGGCAGACCCACATGCATATAGGTATTGTATGGTGAATCGACCTTCAGATGCTTCTTCAATATCCTGTCCAGGGTATAGTCATAGCAGAACGCGATTGTAGGGTCAGCCTGAAGCTTCATACCCTTCTTATAACGGTTCAGATATACACCTGCAATCTTCGGATATTCGAAATCCTTCAGGGTCTCGCCGCTGACGATAGAAGCAAGTATGGATACGTCCATCCTGCTGAGTTTCTGGGCTTTGGCCTTGGCTTCGCGCTCCGGAGTCCAGAATGCATCATATTCCTTCTTCAGACGGTCAAATATGTCCTCGACCGAAGCGGTCCAGTACATCTGATATGTATCCGGAAGAATCATGGCGAAGACATTCTCCGGCGTGAACCCATATCCTTTCAGGAATTCTGCGGAATCCAGAGCCTGTGCGACCGAAGCGGAATCCACCATCATCTGGGTACTGATCTTCTTTGCTATACGCCCCTTGCTGCGCATGGTGCCGGAAAGGACAAGATTCTGCGGAGTCTGCCATCCGAAGACAAGCATCCTCGCCACATATATGCTTGTGGCTGACGGCTCTATCACATATCGGCCCGGCTTCACCTTCGTTTCCACCTCCATTTTCTTGAAGCATCTCTCTATGCTTCGCGGGCGCAGAGTCCCTGCGCCTGCCTGAAGCGAGTCCACAATCTGGTTCACAGTCGTTTCCGGACGAACATACAGAACATATTCTTCAGTAAAATTTGGTTTCTTGTTGTCGCTGTAGTATAGTCCGAAAACATAGCCGGCAGCACCGGCAATAAGCGCTAGCAGAACAAGGCCCCATATGGTTATCTTCAACCTTACAGTCATCACTTTCTCAATTTTAATATATCACCTTCACGCGGAACATCTGTATCCGCCATACCATTGATCTTATACAGATTCTTCATCCTTACCCCATAACGCTGGGCAATGGAACGCATCGTCTCACCTTCTTCAACGACATGCTTTTCCAGTCCCTTGACAGCCTGTCCCTTCTTCTGTTTCAGATACACCTCTGTACCTGGAAAAAGAGGTTGTTCAGCATCGAGGTCGTTGAAGCGCAGAATCTCGCGAAGGAAAAGATTGTTGGCTGCGGCGATTCCAGAATATGATTCCCCTTCCATAGCCTTGACAAAAGGCACACCGTTCCTCGTATATATCTGCCGGGACATACTGAAATGGAAGTCCTGTCTCTGCTCATCCGTAAGGCGTTCACTGACATCGATCTGCGAAGGAGGCTCGGGAATCACGTCAGGGATGACCACTTTGGGAGCCTTCTCCTTACGTTCCTTCTTATGGGATGAAGGTGACTTTGCCCGCCTGTAAGATCTGGCGAATGATGCAGACTTCCGGTCATATTCATACAGCTTGTAATCTTCTATGATCCTTATCAGCTTGGATGCATATGCAGGGTCGGTGGCATATCCGGCCTTCTTCAGGCCGTGTGCCCAGGACTTGTAATCCGTTATCTTGTAGTCAAACAGGAACTTGTATCTGTCCCTGTAGCGTAGGAAATCGGAATGGTCACGATAGGACTGCTCGGGCGAAGGATACTTCCTGAAGCACTCACCCTTGCGGTCATCGTCATAATACATCTTCTTTCCTTTCCAGTTGTTATGACACTTGATGCCGAAATGGTTATTGCCCTTCACCGCCAGTTCCGAGAGTCCGTATCTGGACTCCAAAAGGCCCTGGGCCAGCGTGATGCTGGCAGGCACGCCGCTTCTGTACATTTCTTCGACGGCCAGAGACGCGAACTGCTCTACATACATTTCCTGCGGTGACCTGTCTGGCTTCGGAACCTGAGAGGCAGATACCGTAAGGCAGACAAAGACCGATATGATGAATCTTGCTATCTTCATAGATTGCGAATATACGGAATTTCCACGACATCCCCATCATGGGCCAGGTCACTATCGGGAAATATCGAACGGATTTCGTCCAGATAGAAGTCAACAGACGGGAAACGCGAAGAGTAATGCCCGACAAGAAGGCGGCCTGCACCGGCCTCCAGGGCCGTCTGGGCGGCCTGCAATGTAGTCGAATGGTAATTATTCTCAGCCATCTCGGACATCTCCGCCGGATATGTCGCCTCGTGGTAAAGAAGCGACACGCCTTTCACCCATGTGGCCAGTTCAGGGAAGGGAGCCGTATCGCTGCAGTACGCATAGCTTCTTGGTTCATACGGCAGGTATGCCGCCTCCTCACGCTTTATCACCATATCATCACGCACGACATCCTCCCCCGCTTTCAGACGCCCGATTTCGGCGACACTCAACCCATACCTCGCTATCGCCTCCTTATATATATTATATGCAGGCATCTTCTCACGGATTATGAATCCGAAAGTCTCGACGCGATGGCGAAGAGGAAAGGCCAGAAGTTCCACCGTCCTGTTCTCATACACCTTGACAGGTTCGGACATATCAAGAATGACATGATTGATCTCAAACCTGATTCCCTCTCCGAAATGGGTCATGAAGAACTCGAGTATCGGAGCGAACGATCCGGGCGCATAAATATTAAGTGCAGAACTCCTGCCGAGCATTCCCATGGTAGAGAGAAGTCCGAATATCCCGAAAAGGTGGTCTCCATGTATATGACTAAGGCATATATGCTCTATCTTCAGGAACGAGACCTTGGCCTTGCGGAGACGGATCTGGGCCCCTTCGCCGCAATCAATCATAAACAAGCGCCCACGTACATCAAGTACTTGGGCGCTTGGATATCTTTCTGTAGTGGGCAGGGCCGAAGCCGTGCCCAGAACATTAAGAGTGAAATTCATCTTACTTGCCTTCGAGCTGGCTCTTGAGAGCTGCGAGTGCGTCGAGGTCACCAAGAGTGGTCTTCTCGATGTTCGAGTTGATCTTCTTAACGGCCTTCTTTGTGCTGTCAGCCTCAGCCGCAGCCTTCTGTGCTCTTTCCTCTACAGCAGCAGCGTAAGTCTTGGCGTGTGAAAGCGCCACCTTCTTTGCGCTTCTCTTGAGAGCGATCACCTTGAATGAGAGGGTATCGCCTGTTACAGGCATCGAACCGTCCTCCTTAACGAGGTCTCTGTTGAAGCACTCGCCTTCAACGTCCTCTTCGAGAGCGATAACGGCAACCTTATCACCGATATTCTTAACCTTACCCTCAACAACAGTACCTACAGCGTACTTAGCCTCAACCTCATCCCATGGGTTAGGAAGGAGCTGCTTGTGGCCGAGTGAGAGCTTGTGGTTCTCCTCGTCGAATCCGAGGATGACAACCTCGATAGTGTCACCTGCTGCAACGAGCTCTGACGGATGCTTGATCTTGTTCCAAGAGAGGTCGCTGATGTGGATAAGTCCCTCGATACCCTCCTCGAGTTCAGCAAATACGCCGAAGTTTGTGATGTTGCGTACAGTTGCAGTGTGCTTTGAACCTACTGCATACTTCTCGCGGATGTTCTCCCAAGGATTAGCTACGAGCTGCTTGAGACCGAGAGACATCTTCTTCTCCTCGCGGTCGAGAGTAAGGATCTGTGCCTCAACCTCGTCACCTGCCTTAAGGAAGTCAGAAGCGATGCGGAGTCTTGGTGACCAAGACATCTCTGATACGTGGATAAGACCCTCAACACCTGGCTCGATCTCTACGAATGCGCCATAGTCAGCGATGAGAACTACCTTACCCTTAACCTTGTCACCTACCTTGAGGTTTGCATCGAGTGCATCCCA
>JAFTYS010000126.1 GCA_017461285.1 Bacteroidales bacterium
AGGCGCTTTGCCGGCTTCCTGCGTTCTCTTCCCGAGAATACGGAGGCTCTTTATCTGCTTGGCGACATATGGGATTTCTGGTATGAGTACAGGGATGTGGTGCCGAAAGGATATGTCCGTGTATTTTCCGCTCTTCAGGATATTATGGACAGGGGGGTGAAGGTGTATTTCTTTCAGGGGAATCATGACGTGTGGACATACAGCTATTTCGAGGAGCTTGGCATGAAGAAGCTTCAGCAGCCTTATAAGGTCGAGATCGGCGGGCGTGTGTTCTGTCTCGGTCATGGCGACGGTCTGGGCCCTGTTCCTTTCGGATACCGTTTTCTGCGCGGGCTTTTCCACAACCGTGTGGCGCAGTTCCTTTTCAGCCTTCTCCATCCATGGATAGCCTTCAGGTTCGGCAACGGGTGGTCGCGCGGCAACCGTCTGGCCCGTCATGAGGAATATGTGTTCAAGGGCATGGATGAGCCTCTATGCAGGTTTGCGGAAGCATATTCGGCCGAAAACAAGGTGGATTATTTCATTTTCGGACATTATCATGTCCCGGTCGACATGTCCCTGCCGTCCGGAGCGCGTCTTCTGGTGCTGAAGGATTGGATGGAATCATCTCCATACATCTGTTTTGATGGTACGGAGGTCCATATGCTGTCATTCTGAGGAGCTGAGCGACGTGAGAATCCCTACCTGTATTTCTCAGGTATAGGCATTTCAGGCGGGTCTTTCCAGAACAGTGACCAGTAGAATGCCTGAAAATCACCGTTCTCCCACATCACGACGAGCTCTTCCGTAGCTTCGTCCTCTCCTTCCGGATCGTATGGTTTCTTCAGATCGGAGCCGAACATCTTCGCTATGCCCTGCCAGAATCCGGCCGTGATGCCGCTCTTGTAGTCCTTTATTATCTTATAGGATGATTTCCCGACCTCTCGGTCAATGAGCTTCATCAACAGCGCTCCCTGGCTGACGGTCAGGCCTCTGAGCTGGCTCTCGAACACAGAGAACAGCTCGTTCTGCACGCTGTTGATGTATTTTTCCCTCTTTCCTCTCTTGAGATTGTCGGCTGCAATCGTGCTGTCGGCCTCCATCACGAGTTTCTTGGCCACGAGGGCATATGGGTATGCCTTGCTGAAGTTATGTACCAGGCGGTAATACTGCCTCCATTCCCTTCCTTTCATCTTGGGAAGGCGTGAATATACTTTCGATGCGCGTATGTGGTCGATGTATATGGTGTCGTTGCCTTCCACAATGAATTCCATCAGCTGGGCCTCGTCCTTGGGCTGTCCGCTCTGGGATTCCCTGTACTGGGTCACTGTCTCCTGCTTCTTCTTCTCCGCTTTCCTGCGCTTGAAGATCTGGGCATGACATGTCCCATCCGGCGTAGACATAAGCGCCAGGGTCAGCACGGCTATTATATATAAGATGGTTCTTCTCATTCGTCCGATGGGGTCAGTGCACTGCAAAGTTAGCAATCCCATCCATATCTGCAAATTCCTTGCCTTTCCCTATACAAGCGTCGGTACATGGATTTCCGTTTCCATGTACCGACGCTGTCTTTTTTGGTGCTGTAGAAGCGATTTGGAGTAGCGTGGGAACATGGCGCCGTCAATTCATGTACCGACGCTCCTGGAAGGGGTGGCTTTGGCGTGTCCGTATTCCTTTATATTGCAAGGCAACGCCGTATCTGTGCTTCTCCTATATGGTATTGCCTGTACAGGAATTCCGCTATCTGCTGCTTTTCTGTCCGTGACAGATGATATACGGAAACCTTGCCATACCTGGGGACGATGTTCCTGTCTATTTCCGTGCAAAGGTCTATGTCTGAAATCTTTCTGTAGTCTGATCGTCCGCTTTCATATATCAGCATCTTTTCCAGAGGCTGGTCTCTGATGCCGTACTCTATCGCTTCCAACCTTACCGGTCCTGTTTCCAGCCTGTCCTTCTCCTGCTCTTTCTCCCATTCTTCTCCGGATTTCCGTGACATGTAGTAGTTGAATGCCCGTGGAGTTGCGTACATGTTTTCGACCTGCACGATATCCAATACGCTTTCCCGCAGAAACACTCCGTTTTCGTTCATCCTGTAATTTGAAGGCCATTCAGCCTTCCTGCCGATGAACCTGTAGAAATGTCTCTCCGCAAGAAGTCTTTCCGGAGGTCTCTTGCCCATCTCTTTCTGAAATATTGCATTGACAGAGCAGTGGGGGTATGCGTATGGTATAGGGACCACGCCGTGATGTAAGGCGTTTCTCAACACATAGGTCATGGCAGCAAGGTGGTGATGGAGCCCGACGACCTCCATGTGGAAATGCAGCTTTTCCCCGACTCTTCCGTGCCTCTGGTATTTATGGTTGAAGTACTTGGAGTACGACTGCCGCATCGTGTACATGAACTCAAGATGGTCTTCCGTCTGGATCATCTTGTGGCTGTGTGTTGACTGGAATGATTCTACAAGACCTGTGGAGCCGGTCTTATAGAGTGCCAGAGCGAAACAGTTGAATCCGCGGTTGTAGTCTTCTTCGTCCCGGAACAGGACTTCGTCGCCTGCAGAAAGGCATAGATGGTAAGTCTTTTTCATAACATTTATCTTTTTCACATAGTCTGTCCCTCCGTTCTGTCTCTCATCTCTCCCGAAATGCATGAAGTGCCGGTAAATATAAGGCAAATCATGTATTTTACCTCCGAAAGTTCCTGAAAATTATGTTGTTTCGTAGCGTCGGTGCATGAATTTCCGTTTCCGTGTACCGACGCTGCCTTTTTTGGTGCTGTGGAGCTGGTTCGGGGTAGCGTGGGGACATGGAACTGCCAATCCGTGTACCGACGCTGTTGCCTGTTGCCGGCAGGGGAATGGTTGAGGGGAAGTCTTCTGTTTCCGGAACCTGTCGGATGCCGGATGAAAAACGGTGTCTGGCGCTTCCGGAACCCCCTCGTGCCAAAGTCGATTTACGGGATTTTGCCTACGGTCGAAAATGTGCGGATAAATTTACGAACACCTTCCGTAACTTCATGAAATTGCGCATTTTAGCTTTCAAAAACTTTGGTCGAAAATATGTGAAAAATTTTGTAGATGGTATTGCGGTTTCAGAAAAAATGACTATCTTTGCAACCCAATAATTGAGGACGACTCCGCCCAACCAGCTGATACTCAATTAGTTA
>JAFTYS010000127.1 GCA_017461285.1 Bacteroidales bacterium
GTGGGTTGGCGTGTCTATTTGATGATTCTGTTTTCATCTGTCACTCCTTTGAATAGCTGTTCTTTGTTAAGTTTCTTTGTCTTCTTGATCTGGGTCCATGCGTCTATTTCGCTCTTGAGAAAGAACAGAGCGTTACGGCGTTTGTGGAATGGGATTTCTCGTTTGTGGACCCAGTCATAGACTGTGCGTGGCTTTACGCTGCCGGGGAGGTATTCGATCAGTTGTTCGAGTGTGAGCCATTCGTCTCGGGCGTTGTTTTCCTGGAGTTTTGTGACGATGGATTTTACCTGGTTGATTTCTTGAAGAATGGTGGCCATGCCGTCTTCGAATTCTTTGGTTGTGATGAGGTCGTAGTTCATTGTTTTTGGTTTTTTGTGACAGATAGTTACTCCCTGTCGTTGGTTTACGGTACAAAGGAGTAACTATTTTTTGAGTGCTCAGGTGTTTTGCAGGTAGTCGTCTACCTGGAATCTACCTAGAACGTGTAAGTCCGTTGTCATTTGTTGTGGCTTTTGCGTTCTATGTTGAGCAGGGTTTCAAGGGCTTCTTCAAGTTCTTTGAATGGTTTCATAAGGTATTCGTCTCCTGCAAATTTGGATTTGAAGAGGTTGTTGTTGAAGGTCTTGATGTTGAATTTGATGTTTAATGATAGGTATTCCAGCAGCTCTTTGCGGCTGGTGAATGGTGATCCGTCGGATTTGACGAAGTAGTGTTCTGCGTACATGGCTGCAATGATTTTTATAAAGTCGGTGTATTTCCCTTCTCGAATGTATACTCCGTCTTTATGGTTTTCTGGTTTGCTCACGCTGATGTCCTTGTATCTTTCGATCAGGTCTATCAGTTTCTGTATCTTGTTCCTATAGAAGATCAGTTCGTCGTGGCTTATCCCCATTATCAGCTCATCGATTTCGTCAATTTTGACGAGTGTGTTACGATAGTCTTCTATAAGTTTCATCAGAATTTAAGTTTTACGCGGTCTGCCGCTTCTCGTTTAACATTGTCAACGACTTTTGCATATATCATCGTTGTCTTGAGGTCGCTGTGGCCGAGCATCTTGCTGACTGTTGTGATGTCGGTGCCGGCCGTGAGCTGGTTGGTGGCAAAGGAGTGACGGAAGCAGTGGACGCTGATGTGCTTTTGGATTCCTGCGTCATATACCCATTCTCTGAGGGCTTTTCTGTATAGCGGATCTCGGCTGAGTTTTGGGAATACGTATTCGCCGTATTTACCTCTTGGCCCCATGAGTCCTACTGCTTGTTCGGATATTGGCAAGCGCATGATGCCTCCGGTTTTTCGCATTGTGAAGTTGAGGTAGTAACCTTCGCCTGGCTGGTGTTCGAGCTTTTCCCATGTGAGTGCCTGGATGTCTCCGAAGCGGAGTCCGGTGAGTGCCGAGAACAGTGCTGCTCTTTTGAGGTTGTCTTTGGAGCAGGGTGTCTGTATGAGCTGGTTTAGTTCTGATACGGACAGGAATTGTCTCGGACGGTCTTTGCGAGGTATGCACTCTAGTTTGGCGTTGAGGTTTTCTCTTAGGTATCCTTCGTTGAAGGCTTGGAGCAGGATTGTCCTGAAGCAGCGGAAGTAGTTGTGGCGGGTGGTTTGTGCCAGGGTCTTTCCTTCATGGAAGAGGCTGTCTGCTCTCAAGACGAAGTTCCTGAAGTTTTCGCACCATTTGAGGGTGATGTCTTTGAACTTGATGTCTTTCGGACAGAATTTCTTGAGAAGGTAGAATGCTCCGCTGTAGCGGTACCAGTTTGCGAGGGGTTTGTCCTTGAAGCTTTCTTCGTAGTACTCGATGAATTTCTTTTCTGATCTCTCGAGATAGGCGATGTGCTCTTTCTCAAGGTCAGAGTAGATGTTGCTTTTCAGGAGTGCGTTTTCTCTCTCGAACCTGATTTGTTCTGCGACGAAGAGGGTGTCTGCGTTGTGCTGTCTCTGCAGGGAGCCTTTGGGCTTCTCCCAGATGTGGAGCTGCAGGAATTCCCGGCGTGTCTTTTTGCCTGTTACCGGGTCGGCAATAGGAGGATAGAAATCCAAGTACAATGACAGTTTGCCGTCTGCTAGTGGCTTCTGTCTGAGCTTAACTTTTGTTAACATAGTACAAAAAGTTTTAATTGTTAAACTAAAAATTTATGTACTAGTAAGTTAGCGATTTGATGGGTTGCAAAAATCTGTGTTAAGGTACACTACAGGTACATTTTTGCGAAGGGAAATTTGTATCTTTGCATGTCCCTTTTGCAATGGGGAATGCGTGTGCGAGGTACATGAGAGGTACAAATCATTCCAAAAACTACCGTAAATTTACCAAAGCGAGAAATTTGTTTTCGGTCGCTTATCTTACGTAAGTACTTGGAAGCCTTTTGGAAAAATGGGAAAAGTTTGAACTCTCGTTTGGTGTTCTTTGGTAGTGACCCATAACCCGCACTCGAAAAAAGCTCAGCTAATAGCTGGGCTTTTTTCGTCGGCACAAGTGCCCGCCGGCGCTGAAGCGCCTTCGCTTCGCTCAAAATGTTAGTCTGACTCTTCCAAGGTAAATATTTCATTCACACTTTTTTGGAATAGATATGAAATCTTTAAGGCAAGGATTGTCGATGGGTTGAATTTACCTTTCTCAATAGCATTGATTGTCTGTCTGCTGACTTCCAGTGCATCTGCCAAGTCCTGCTGGGTCATATCCAAGCGTGCCCTTTCAACCTTTATACTATTCTTCATTTCTCATCCTCCACATATTTATCCATATCATTATCTTGTAGAGTGTCGCGTAAGTTAGTGCCAATACTCCGAAGTCTTCCATAAGGAAGTCACGGATGTTGATTATTAAATCTCTGACTCTTCCTGCTGGTAAATATAGAAGAACATGAATGCCAAATATGAAGAATACAAGGTATAGCAGGGTATCAAGTCTTATGGCTGTCGTCATCTCATCCTCAACCTTTTCTTTTGAAAAAACAGCAAGGAATATCATAATGAAGTTCAGTGCTCCCACAAACTGCCAGTTATTCAGTGCGTATTTGTGAAATGCGTTTATACCGTTAATGATTCTGCATTCTTCAGGGAAGATGCCGGCCATATAAACCCACGCATAAGCAAAGCATAAAAAGAGACCCACGATATAGGTATAACCTACAATCTGGCACCAATGAGGCAAGAGTTTTAATTTGCGTCCCATACTATATGGTATTTGATTCATGTGCAAATGTAAAGAAAACTTTACAGATTGTCAAGATTTATTTTCATTTTGTGGATAATATAAGAAAATGATATATGTAGATTGATATATCGTTCCCTAATATAATAGTGAGCAGGAGGTTGAGCGGAGGATCTTGTAGTAGAATGGTCTGGGGCCTAAGATCCCAGGGTTTCCGGCGAGATCAAAGGCAGGTGTTGCCGTTACGGAGATAATTGAATAACTTTACCGGCATAAAACTGTTTTGATATGGACAAGGGATTGCTTGGTCAGGCGTTTACAAAGGTCGTATTGGGAATGGGCCTTCTTGGGGTGCTGGTGTTTCTGCCGGCGGGCTCATTCGATTACTGGCAGGGATGGCTTATGCTGGGAGTGCTGTTTGTGCCGATGGCTTTTGCGGGAATCGTCATGATGGCGAAGGCTCCGGAACTGTTGCGGAAGCGTCTGAATGTCAAAGAGAAGGAAGCAGAGCAGAAGACGGTTGTTGCCTTGAGCGGGCTGCTGTTTGTGGCAGCATTTATCCTGGCCGGGCTGAACTGGAGGTTCGGATGGTGTGTGCTGCCTGACTGGGCTGTATGGACAGCGTCCGGCATCTTCCTCGCTTCGTATCTGCTGTATGCAGAGGTGATGCGTGAGAATGCCTTTCTTTCACGGACCATCGAGGTCCAGGAGGGACAGAAGGTCGTCGATACGGGGCTGTATGGAATCGTCAGACATCCCATGTACATGGCGACTGTAATACTTTTCCTTTCAATGCCGCTGGTCCTTGCCTCTCCGGTTTCATTCATTGTCATGCTAGGCTATATCCCTGTGATCGCCAAGCGCATAAGAAACGAAGAATCCGTCCTGACGGAAGGTCTGGACGGATATGAAGCATATAAGCAGAAGGTCAGATACCGGCTCTTCCCTTTCATATGGTAATGGTGTCTATCTGCTGAACTTGATGCAGCACCAGTTGTCGATCGAGTCGTGGCTGACATAGGTCAGGCCTGAATTCTGGGCCATTCCGATGATCATCGGCATGTCTTCCACATAGAATCCGCTTACAAACAGCAGTCCGTCCTTGCGCAGGCACAGACTGTAGGTCGGGATGTCCTGGAGAAGGATGTTGCGGTTGATGTTCGCAAGAATAACGTCGTATGTGTTCCTCTGGAGCAGGGAGGCGTCTCCGCAGCATGTCTCTATCCTTGTGCCGACCTTGTTGAGGCGTGCGTTGTCATATGCCGATATTGCGGCGATGGCGTCTATGTCTATTCCATAGACCTTCGCCGCCTTCATCTTCGCCGCCAGGATGGCGAGTACGGCGGTTCCGCATCCCATGTCGAGCACGACCTTTCCGCGTACGGACTCCTCGTTCTGCAGGAGGGCGCGGCACATCATGTAGGTGGTCTGATGATGTCCGGTTCCGAAGGCCATCTTCGGGTCTATGGTGATGTTGAACCTGGTCTTCTTCAGGCCTTCATGAAACGATGCCTTTATGGTACATTTCCCATCCACTACTATCGGCTCGAACTGGCTTTCCCAAAGGGCGTTCCAGTTTGTGGCAGGGATGAGCGTCGCGGACCAGCTGATGTCGAATCCGTATCCTTCAAGGCCGCTCAGCACGACTTTGAGGGCTGCCGGATCATAGAGTTCCTTCTGGATATAGCATTTCAGGCACGGGTCTTCGCTGCTGAATGATTCAAACGGAAGCTCGCTGATTTCCGCAGTTACGATTTCTGCATTCTCTTCCGTGAATGGTGCGATGCTTATCGCCACTTCGATATATTCCTGACTATTCATTATTCTGTTGGGTTTCAGTTGATTCTATGAATTGCTCCTGTACTTCCTCGCTAAGTCCTTCAGACTCCTGATCGACTGCGTTGACGTATCCGATTTCCTCCTGATGTGCCTTGATCGCCTCCTGACGCTCGTTTTCCTGTACGGCGGCTTCTACACCTTTCTCGAAGATGTTTCTGATGGAGGTGGCCAGATTTATGCGCGTCTGGTCGATTACGGTGGTGAAGACAGGCACGTTCGCGCTCTTGTATTTTGGTTTTCCTATCTTGAACTTCATGTTGTCGAAGTCCTTGCCGTATACGTCCACTCCGACCCTTATTACCAATGGCGACCTGATGATTGACGCATGATATCTGTATGACATGTCCAGATTCTGCTTTCCGCTCAAGGCGAGGGTGTAGAGATCGAGCTTGAGGACGAACGGGAACACTTCAAGAACATTGTCCTTGATCACTCCTTCAACCATCATGTGATTTATCTTTCCTGTCTTGGTGTCATTGAATTTCAGCTTCTTCGCTATCGTGGTATAAAGGTCGCAGTCTGTGATGGTCAGCTCGTCTCCGCTTATCCTCATGACCCCGTTTATGGTATGAGGCAGGATGTTCATGTTGGTGTCCAGACTGGCTGTCGCCGCCAGCTCGCAGTTCAGTCTGCCGGCAAATGATTTCAGCAGAGGGATCACCGTGTCGACTGCCGGCATGAGGGCGATTGCCTTCTCCGCCGTGATATCCCTGAAGTCGAAGTTGAAGCCGGCCTTTATATCCTGCTTCGTGCGGGTCGCATAGAAGCCCTCGAAGGTGACATCGCCGATATTGGATGTTGCCATCGTATTTGTGATCTGGACGCATCTCTCCTTCATCAGGAGGCTGGCGTCAAGCGTGCGGATGTTCAGATCCGAATATCTTATATCCTTTCCGTCCACAGTGATGTCTGCGTTCAGATTGCCTGGAATGACGATGAGCTTAGCTTCTTCCTGAACGTTGGCTGTGTCGCTTATCACCATCTTGAGGAATTCTGAATTCGATGCGTCCGCCATCTTTTCCTTGGCTGCTTCAGGGTTGAAATGCGAGCCGGCGTTGTATGCGGTCAGTATTTCGTTTGCATCCATTCCTTCGGTGCTGATGTCCAGGTCCAGGTTAAGCGTCGAGCGCGACGGCCTGGTCCTGCCGGTGCCAGCCAGAGCCCTTCTGAGGCCTGTGAGTTCTCCTTTCGCCGAGATGCCGGACTTTCCTGACATCACCTTCAGACTGTCAATGGCTATCCTGTCATTCGTGAAATTGATATTCATTCCTCTCAGGATGTTCCTCAATGGGAAGTATGGAGTCATGACGATGCCGGTCCTGACGTCCAGCTTGCCGTCGAGATCCCATTCACGGAAATATTTGGCCAGGCTCTGGTCGAGTCTGATGTCGATGTCCTGCTTCCTGAAGTCTTCTTCCTTCAGCCATTCCGGCAGTTCCTCAGCCTTCCGCCTTGTCCTCATCATCAGAAGAAGCGAGTCTTCCGGCACGTCCGGGTAAATCTTGGCGAGGGAATCGCGCAGATGGCGCAGTCTCTGCCTTCTCTCCACCGTGTTCATCGTGGCTCTTGCCCTGAGCGATGCGTCTGTAAGGATCGCACGGTTCACGTCGGTGGCGAGGGTTATCCTCTTGTTTGTGCTGGTAAGGCTAAGGATAGGTATTTCCGGGTTCTCCGGCTTAGGCCTCATCATGATGCCGTTGCTGGTCTCGTCCAGATTGATGCTTGTTCCGGAAGCGTCAGACATCGAAAGCTTTTCAGCTGCGAGCCTTCCGCTGAGCCTCTGCACATGGCTTGTGTCCGCGTTGTCCGCAGAGTTCTTGGCGCTCAATGTGATTCCGTTTCCGTTGAGCGAAAGTCCTCCCTTATATGCGGCTGCAATCTTTTCGATCTTTCCTGTGATGCCCATCAGGCGGAGGGTCTGGGTCGAGTCTCTTCTGGAAACTCTGCTTTCCGGCCCCAGATCCATGTCAAGGCTTTCAATCACTATGTCAAGACTGTCGTCCGGCATCCTGACCACGATATTGTTGCTGGTCAGCTTTCCGGTCATGGACGACTGTGAGAATGTGTACAGGCTGAGGTGGGACATGTTTGCCTTTCCGCTGAGTTCGGCCGAAATGTTTCCTTCTGCAACCATGTTCAGGCTGTCAGGAATGAAGCGGGCAAGCGAATCCAGGGAAGCGTGAATCTTTCCGTCGATCGAAATGGACGGGTCATCGGAAAGTATGTCCAGCATGCCGCCGTATCCGTTGATGTCCAGTCCTTTTGTCTTCAGGACCAGATCGTTTACGTTTACGTTCATGCGTCCCTGCCTCGTGTTTGCGAGGAAGGCATCGAGAGCGACCTCAAGTTCTTCTCCAAGACCTTTGTGGGCAATGGTGGCGTGAGGCATAAGTATATCGATGCTGAATACCGGCAGCTTTCCGGTAGCATGGATGTAGTCGCCCTTGCATGTGGCGTTCAGGCCTATGACGGCATCCGTCTTTATTTCTGAAACTTCAGGTATGAAGTTCCTTACGAACTTCTTGAGTATGTCGTCCACCTTGCATTCCTCTACCGTCAGATCTCCTTCGACAGATGTCCTGTCCTGGTGGAACCTCAGGTCCGCTTCTCCCTTGAAAGGGATTGCGGCGATTTCTGCCCTGAAATTATGTATGCCTACCGCAAATACGCTGTCTTCCGGGAAATGCAGTGTTCCGCCCATGCTGACAGGTATGTTCATCCTGCCGAAAGCACGTGTGGCGACAGTGGTCTTCGCCTGAAGGTCGACATCCATATGGTCGTCATGTTCGTGGATATGGAGACGGTCTAGACCAAGTGCAAGCGTGTCTTCGGCTATGCGTCCGGCAACGAACATGCTGTCAACCTCAAGACCTATTCTGCTGCGGGCCTTGTTTTGTGTCTTCAATCTTCCTTCGAATCCGGCTCTCTTGAGATCTATGAGCGCGAAGACCGTATCCTTGCTGTCCGTATAGACTATCTTTGAATCTCCTTTCAGGTCGATCTTTCCAATGCTGATGTCGGGGATTGCTGTTTCGGTTTCCTCATTATCTGCCTCTTCGTCCGTGCCCATCTGAATTATGTTCCAGTTAGCTTTTCCGTCTCCATATGAATGGGCATATATCTTCGGGTTCTCAAGACTTATCTCCGGAATGGAGATCCTGCCGAACAGCAGGGGTGTCATCTTCAGGCTTGCTGTGAATCTGGAGAACGAGGCCAGGGTGTCTGCCTCCTCGCCACCTCCCATGTAGAGCAGCATGCCTTGCGCACTTGTCCTTTCCTCCTCGTCAAATCTGTCTGACGGGTATGTGATGCTGAAGTCCTCAAGGTTTACGGTCACCGCAGGAAAACGTCTCAGAACTGATGCCGAGACCTTTCCGAAGCTGATGCTTCCGTCTATGTATTGCGACGCCAGGCGGTTTACCGTGTCTGTGGCAAGCGGGGTGGAAAGAATGATCTCCAATGCTGCTATGCAGACTGTCCAGATTGCCAATATCGCTATCATAATTCTGCCGGCCCATTTCCCGAACCCCTTTTTGTCTTTATTATTCTCCGTTTCCAAAATCCAGTCATTTTATAAAACTTACAAACTTAATGAAAATATCCGATTTGTCATAATTAACATTTTTGTTGCATATTTTCTTCCGTTTGACGGATATATATGTTATTTTTGTACTGCTAAACGATTCGGAAATGGATACTCCTTTTGTATATGACAATCATGTGACCGGCAAGAACTTCGTCGGCCGCAAGACTGAATGTGTCGTGCTTTCAAATCTGCTTGAGGCTGGAGAGAACGTATGTCTGTATGAGACCCCAAAGGCGGGCAAGACATCCCTGGTTCAGCAGACTCTATATAATATGAGGGCGGCGGGAAAGCCGTTCATCGTCGCATATGTCGACCTTCTGAGCATCAGGTCAAGGAGGATGTTCCTGAAGAAGTTCGGAGGCGCGGTCATCAGGGCCGCATATTCCACACCTTCAGATTATTCGGCCGTGATATCGAAGCATCTTGCAGGGACGCATTTCGTCTTCGATCCTGCGCAGTTCGCCTCGAAGGAAGACATCGTCTGCATGAACTGGGATCCGGATGAA
>JAFTYS010000128.1 GCA_017461285.1 Bacteroidales bacterium
AATGACTTTCTTTAATTACATAAATGGTTTATAACTTTGGGGGACATCAAGCTTGACGGAGGTTATATTGTAGTCGCTTTCACCGTCAGGATGGGTGCTCGGAAGAGTTAATTCTGCCTTGATGATATAAGTATAGTGGTACAATGTTGTGGTAAATTTACCGGTTTCGAGAAAGTTATAGAAATCCGGAACTGATCCACACATCAGCGTGTAGTATGGAAGGTATGCCAGACTGCCGTCAGCAGGCTGCAGCAAATACGACTGCCAGGCCTGCAACGGGGTGCCGGATGCCGGCAGAGGTGTTTCCGGACTTAGTCCTGTTAGTTAAGGTCAGCGCTTATGGTATACATATATCCATTATTAATTATAATACCCCTATTGAATTGTTTTGTAGCAGTCAATGTCTTTTCATTGAGAGATCCATCCAAATAATAGGCAGTGATTTCCAATTTGTCTTCAGACAATAAGACAGGCTCAGAATAACAGAATCCACCGATAAAATATACAGAGATCTTACTGCTTCTCGGGCAGGTGACACCCATTACTTCACCATCATATCTGATTTTTCCAAGATAAGTCTGCAAGGAGATCTTACTATTGGGACCGAAATATGCTCTGGTAAAATCCATACTACCGTAACCAATCAATGATGGTGTGATCGCAGGTGAATCTGATCTGTTAGCTCTGATCTTTACGGATATTATGTCGTAGTTATAATTTCCGTCAGGATGCGTGCTCGGGAGTTGCAGTTCAGCTTTGATGATATAGGTCAGATTGTTTAATGTTGTGCTGAATTTTCCGGTCTCAATAAAGGTGTCACGGTCCACAGTCCCGAACATCAATGTGTAATAGGGCAGGTTACCCAAATCGCCATCAGAGAGCTGGATAAACTTTCTGTCAGAATCAAAATGTAAGTATCCGTCGTCACCTATATAATAAGGTCCGCTGGTGTCGTACTCGTTCGATAGCTCGACAGGAGTTGCAAGAGGTTCTCCTGATAATGCGGGGTAGACGACCACTATACCGACCCTTACGGAAGATCCGACTTTTTCAGGACATGTGTATGTTCCTGTAAATTTGACTGAGGAGCCGGATGATTCGGCGGTCAGAACATCGTTTCCCATCAGTTTGTAGTTCTGATCGTATGTTACCAGAGAAATCTGGTCACCCTTTTCCCATGTGCTCTTCAAGGCGGTGCCTTCTCCGTCCAGTTCATATGTCAGCCTGGTTTCAGGATCCTCAGTTCCGATAGAGACCTCGAGGGACACAGGAATGGCAGTGCCCGAAATGTTTTCTTCTCCAGTCTGTTCTTCTGCCGGTGCCTTTGTGCAGGCTGCAGCAAATACGACTGCCAGGCCTGCAATTATGATGTTCTTTCTATCCATGATATCAACCATTAATTAAATAAATCATCAAGATTGCCACCCTTGTTGAAACCAGGTACGTCAATATCATCGCCGCTGGCGCAGAGCACACCTTCAGTGTGCAGTTCGAGAACCTCCATCTGAGGAGATTCGTACAGTTCTTCGCGTTTCATAAGTCTTTGATTTTAGTTTTTGTTTAATTATATGCGAAGTTACTACCCACCCCATATTACGATTAATGATTTTTCAGTAATTTGGCCCTCAAACGTTACTGAATAGTCACACTTTTTAGGATTGCATCGTAATTCTCCCTACTTTTGTCTTAAACAACCTTTGGATGATTATGACCAGAACCTTACATCTTATAAGCGTTTCCTTTGCCATGCTTCTATGTGTGGCGGCATGCCGTTCTAACGGTAATGATGCCGCAAGCTCCGCTCTGGCAGAAGAAGTCAATTGCCTTGTCGAAGGGGCAGGGCAGGATGTGAGCAATCAGGATTTCGAGGCGGCGATGGAGAAGGCTCTTCATGCACTCGAGATTTCAAGTGCCGGGGAATATCCGTTAGGTGAGGTACAGGCTTTATATACCATAACAGGCATTGACATCATGACGAGCAGGGATGCTGATGCCTGGGAAAAGGCTGTAGAAGCAGAAAACATTGCACGCAAGCATGGGTTCTGCAAGGAATTGTCGGAGATTCTCATCGCGAAGGCCAAGTTGTGTTCTTACGCGGAGATTTCGCCGGAGACAGGCCGTAATGATGAAGGTCTGGTCTATGCGCAGGAAGCTCTGGCTATCGCAGAGCGTGCCGAATATGTCGAGCAGGAGGCGGAAGCATGCTATGTCATAGGATCACTTTATATCAATAAGAACAGGTGGAACGATCCTATAGACCAGCAACTGTATGAACTGGCAGGCAAGTGGCTTGACAGAGGGCAGGAAATAGCAGACGCCTACGACATCCCGAATCTGAAACGCAACGGTATTATGTTCAGGGCACGCTGGTTCCAGCAGGGAGACCGCGACAGGGAAGCCATCGAATATTTTGAAAATGTCAGGGCGGGTCTCAAGGAAACGGATTATATGACTGCCGCCGCTCTGGAGGACCGTCTTGTCCGCCTCTACACGCGCGTAGGCGATGCACGAAAGGCTCAGGAAACACACGATGATTACGTCCTTCATATGCAGAAATACCTCCAGCAGAAGGAGAGCGAGACGCTCCAGGAAATGGAGACCAGCTATCAGGTGCATGAGAAGGAAAAGCGGATCGAACGTAACCGCTATGAGATAATCCTGCTGATAGCAGCCATTGTCGTTGCTGTAATTGGGCTCTCTCTTATTGCCGTGCATTTCAAGAAGGAGAAGCGCAGGTCGGAGGACCTCCAGCGCCTGAGCAACAGCAAGGAACAGATCATCGAACTCCTGTCCAAGAATCTGAAGAATCCTGATGGATCTTTGAATGATGAGATAGCCAGGCTCGCAGCAGAAGCCACCTCACTTTCTGCGGATGAAATCAGGGAGAGATGCCTTGCGCTTGCATCAAAAGCCGAAACGGCCGGCACCGATGTGGCCGACTATGTGGGAGACCTCCTCATCAAGCGCAACAAGCAGATCGCTGACATCGGTCTCTCGCAGCGCGAACTCCAGATCATCCGTCTCAGCGCGGAAGGACTTAAGGCATCAGAAATCGCGGAGCGCATCTATCTGTCAGTCCATACGGTCAATACCCACCGCCAGCGCATCTACGCCAAGATGGACGTGAAGAACGTCTCCGACATGCTCCGCAAAGCCACCGAACTCGGCATCATCTAGCGATATATCTGTAATCCGGCACGATTTTCATTCGGCATCATGGTCTCACGGCGGGTCGGGAAAATACCGACCGTGAGCGGTGGGGCGGCTGGGGCGGCAAGAGGTTGAGCGGGAAAAGGGGCGCCAGGTGGCATAATTCCGCTCAACCCCAGCGATTCGGCACTCGTTGAGCGGAAATTTGGGCTTAGAAGCCCTTTTAGTCGCTCAACCTCTTGGCAGATTTATTATTTACAGATTTTTATGTATCTTTGTGGGTTCCAAGCGAGAGGACAGACAGATAACAATAGAAAAAAAAGATATATGAAGAATTTTGTAGAGGAACTCAGGTGGAGGGGCATGATCCAGGACATCATGCCGGGAACAGAGGAGAAACTTATGGAAGGCTCGACTGCCGCTTATGTCGGCATCGACCCTACAGCAGACTCCCTTCACATCGGACATATGGTCAGCATCATGATCCTGAAGCATTTCCAGAACTGCGGACACAAGCCTATCGCACTCGTCGGAGGCGCTACCGGTATGATCGGAGACCCTTCGATGAAGTCGCAGGAGCGTAACCTTCTCGACGAGGAGACGCTTAACCATAACGTAGCATGCATCAAGGCACAGCTCAGCAAGTTCCTTGACTTCGAGTCGGAGGCACAGAACAAGGCCGAGCTTGTGAACAACTATGACTGGATGAAGAACTTCACATTCCTTGATTTCGCACGCGAGATCGGAAAGCATATCACAGTGAACTACATGATGGCGAAGGATTCAGTGAAGAAGAGACTCTCGGGCGAGGCTCGTGACGGAATGTCTTTCACAGAGTTCACATACCAGCTCCTCCAGGGATACGACTTCCTTTACCTTTATGAGCACAAGGGATGTACACTCCAGATGGGTGGTGCAGACCAGTGGGGCAACATCACGACAGGTTCGGAGCTTATCCGCCGCATCCTCGGAAAGGAGGCATTCGCACTCACCTGCCCTCTCATCACAAAGGCTGACGGAGGTAAGTTCGGCAAGACAGAGAAGGGCAACATCTGGCTCGATCCTGAGCGCACGTCTCCATACCAGTTCTACCAGTTCTGGCTCAATGTATCTGATTCTGATGCAGAGAAGTACATCAAGATCTTCACCATGCTCAGCAAGGAGGAGATCGATGCAGCCATCGCACAGCATGCCGAAGCACCTGAGCGCCGCGAGCTCCAGAAGCTCCTCGCGAAGGAAGTCACTACAATGGTGCATGGCGCAGCAGAATATGAGAACGCGGTAGCAGCTTCACAGATGCTCTTCGGAAACGCGACAAAGGACGCCCTCAAGAGCCTTGACGAAAAGACATTCCTCGCAGTGTTCGACGGAGTGCCTACATTCGAGGTTCCTGCAGAGAAGTTCCCTATCGGCATCATCGACCTTCTTGCCGGCGAGACACAGGTGTTCCCTTCAAAGGGAGAGTGCCGCAAGATGATCCAGGCAAACGGCGTAAGCATCGACAAGGAGAAGGTGAATGACATCAACGCACAGATCGGAGAGGATTCGTTCATCAACGGAAAATACATCCTCGCACAGAAGGGCAAGAAGAATTACTTCATCATAAAGATTCTTTGCTAACGCTCAGAATGACATTGATATGGAAAAGAACATTGAAAGCACCAGGCAGCTTAAGGTTGCCAAGGAGATCCAGAAGGTGATGGCTGAAGTCATCCGCAGCAAGGGCATGGCCGCCTTTGGCGGCGCCCTTGTGTCCGTAAGCGGAGTGAAGATCAGCCCTGACCTCTCGGTGGCCAAGATATACGTCAGCGTCTTCCCTTCGGACAAGGCTGAAGCCGTGATGGGCACCCTGGAGGAGAACGGAAGGGCTCTTCGCGGCGAGCTGGGCAGCAAGATGGGCAAGCAGCTGCGCATCGTTCCGGAAATCGTCTTCTACCTTGACAGTTCGCTGGATTATGTGGAACATATAGAGGAATTATTGAAGAAGTAGATTCCCGATCAAGTCGGGAATGACGACATGAGATTAGCTCCCTTCATAGCCAAACGCTATCTTTTCGCCAGGAAGTCACATAACGTGATCAACATAATCTCGGCGATAAGCGCTATCGGAATGGCCATCGGGACAGCCGCCCTCATCATAATACTTTCAGTCTATAACGGGTTCGACTCGCTCATCAGGTCAATGATGAGCACGGTCGAGCCCGATCTTCTTATCACCCCTTCTGCCGGAAAGGTATTCGTCCCGGAAGGAGAGGCATATGACTGGATATATGACCAGCCGGAAGTCCTAAGCATGTGCTGCATCCTTGAGGAAAACGTCTTCATCAGCTACGACGGCAGCCAGGGACTGGCTAAGGCCAAAGGAGTAGACTGGATCTACGAAGAAGAAAGTCCTCTTGCAGACAACATCAGAAACGGAGAATTCAGGCTCTACAAGGGAGACATACCGCAGGCTGTCGTAGGAGGTTCGCTGGCATACGAGCTGGGAATCAACCCACGTTTCGTCTCCCCTATCGAGATATATTACCCGTCACGTACGAAAAGGATTTCATTGGCGGATCCGGCCTCGGCCCTTGAAAAGGCCAAGGTCTTCCCGTCCGGAGTGTTCTCCATAAACGAGGACGTGGACAAGGAACTGATGATTGTCCCGATAGAGACCATGAGGCAGCTCCTGGACTACGATGACGAGGTCTCTGCCATAGAGATCCGTGTTGTGGAAGGCACAGGCAGAAAAGAGTTAAGACAGCTTCAGGAAGGGATAGCAAAGCGCCTCGGAGACGGATTCGAGGTAAAAGACCGCTACAGGCAGAACGAGGTGCTGTACAAGATGATGATGTACGAAAAGCTGGCGACCTATCTCATCCTGCTGTTCGTCATAATAATCATTGCATTCAACATCTTCGGAAGTCTTACGATGCTCATCATAGAAAAAGAGGATGACATCAGGATTCTGCGAAGCATGGGAGCGGACAGAAAGCTCATACGCAGGATATTCGTTCTTGAAGGCTGGATGATATCTTTGGCGGGAATAGCGGCCGGAGTCGTAGCAGGAACGGTTCTGGCGCTGATCCAGCAGCATTTCGGCATAATAAAGATGCCCGGACAATTCGTTGTCCAGGCATATCCTGTAATCCTGTCTTGGTCAGACATCGCCATAACGGCAGCGGCAGTCGCCGCCATCGGCTATCTTATTGCTCTCCTCCCTGTCCTGTCTCGACACCGGGAGATGGAGGCGTGATCACAGCATCTTCAACCAAGGTCACGACGACCTCGTCCCTGTTTCTGTAATATCCCTTGTTCCAGCCATGTCCGTCCCTGTATTTGACCAGGTCGACCACGACTGTCCTGGAGACATACTTCTTTCCCTCCTCATCTCTGTCGACAAACTGAACAGCAGCAGAATCCGCCGGTTTTCCGCCGCCATTGACGGTAAACTTTCCGTCAGCATCGGTCTGGACCGATTCGGCAGATTCAGCCATGACAGTTATGCCCTCTATCGGATTCCCTGCCATGTCGACGACCTTGCCGCTCACTTCAAACCAGATGAACTCAAGCTCCCCTTCGCCGTCATCCGGCTTGTTGCAGGAGGTAAGGACAAGGCCCGACAGAAAGGCACATGCATATATGAGATGTCTGAATTTCATTGAATGCACGTCTATTAATGGTTATGGTGGTGATGGTCATGACCGTGGTCATGCGCATGATCGTGCTCGACCTTCTGTCCAGGTGCAAGAACACCTTTCACAGGGTAACCGAGTTCTTCGATAGCATCCTTGAGAACAGGTTCTGATGTCTTCGCAGCGTCGTACTTCAGAGCTACGGTCTTATCCTCAACGGAAATCTCGAGGCCCTTCACTCCCTTTTCGAATGAAACGTTCTCGCGGATCTTCTTCGCACAGTTCTCGCAGTCGAAGTCTACCACGAATGTCACTTCCTTGATTTCGCCTTTCTTCTTCTTTGCAGGCTTGTTGTCCGCCATTGAAACTGCAGGCATGGCCATAAGGGCTGCCATGATCATGATGATAATCTTTTTCATATTATAAGTGTGTTTAAGCTTTCTTCCAAAGTGTGAAACGGAATCCGATATGAGCCTTGATGCCCATGAGAGGGCCCCAGATGCAGCTTGCATCGAATGAAGGCTGTTCAGGTATTACATGTCCTGCATCATTCTTCCGATAACCGAGTATGACATCCTTCTGTCGGAAATTGGTGAGGTTCTCCACTCCCGCATACACATCCCATCCCTTGAAACGGCGGGTGATCTGGCCGTAAAGGAGCGGATATACAGGGGTGCGTCCGTCCTTATATATAAGGTTGCCGTCTGCATCCTTTAGGTCTGCCATGAAGTTATATACCCTGCATGAGCCGTTGATGGAAGCGGTGAAGTCGAAGATCCATTTGTTCAGGTTAGTAGCGTACTGCATGTTGAGGACTCCCTTGAAACGGCTTGTCATAGGCTTCTCGACCAGTCCCTGGCCAGCAAGCTCTATCATTGCGTTTGTGTAACGGCATGTAACTGTGATATTGAAGCGCTCTACAGGATCGACAGAGAAGTCGAGCTGATAATTGTCGGTAAACGAACGGTTTCCGTCAAGCGCATAGAAGTCTATGGCATTGGCGAGATGTTCGTAGTCCACAATCATCTGCTGGACGAACCGGGTCCTGAAATAGTCGAAGCTGATGTATGTGTTCGAAGAAGCACCGAACGGAAGATAATATGTAACGTTTCCTCCGAATGTCCATGCGTCTTCAAGGATATGGTCATTGTATGCTCCTACAAACGCCTTTCCTGTGGAGAAGACTCCGATGTTGTCGATCAGAGGAGTCGAATATCTGACTCCGCGGCCTCCGTTGGCCCTGATTACCACTTCCTCGACCGGCATGTACTTCAATGTCACGCGCGGAGAGAACTTACCGACAATCTTATTGCCTGACTTCTTGTAGAAATCCTGGCGCAGACCGGTGATTGCAGAGAACTTCTCGCCGGCATGGAAGGTATACTCTCCGAAGATTCCTCCTACAGTCATCTGGGTAAGGCCGTTGTCGGAAACATCCTGAAGAGCTACAAGCCTTCTGAAGTCCTCCATATAGCGGTCATATGTCGCGCTCATTCCCAAAGTGAACTTATGTGACTCATTGATTTCGTTCTGGTACAGGAGATTGCCGAAAAGAGAGTGCTGATCTGCGATGTACTTGGTCGCCCCGAAATATGAATCCATGTCCTGGTAAGAATAATCTCCTACAAGAGCGATGTTCTGCGAATTGTCTTCGCTCAATGGAATTCCTATCTTCATGTATCCGTTAAGAGAACGGTTCATGATGTCCGATCCCCATGGATAAAGATTATCTGCAGGGCGGACAGTTAATCTATAAGTATCCTTGTCATAGAAGTTACTGTATCCGTTGATGTTCTCGACCATCTGGCCTCCAAGGCGGCTGTCCTGGAGGGCACGTACTCCGAAACGTATCTGCATTCCGTTGTCGGCCTGATAGAGCCAGCGGTTGGCAAGGTTGAACTGGAGCATCATAGGGTCGTCAAGGAAACTGTCGTTGTTCATGTCATGAGGCTCGATGTTTCCTGAGACATGACCGAGAATGATTGTGCTCCACTTGTATCCCATCTGAAGAGAAGATGCTATGTTGAAGTCCACCTTCGAGTCGCTCATTACAGCGGCATTGAGGAAGAGCGGCTTCTCGTCTGTCGGCTTGCGGTGCTCCATATTGATCTGGCCGGTCATCGATTCGACGCCGTTTATTACAGAAGATGCGCCTTTCGCAATCTGGATGCTCTCGAGCCACTGTCCCGGAACATATGAAAGTCCGAAAGGAGCGGAAAGTCCGCGCATTACCGGACGGTTCTCGTCAAGCATCTGGGTATATACGCCTGAAAGTCCGAGGAGACGGATCTGGCGTGCACCCGTCACAGCATCGGAATATCCGACGGTTACGCTGGCCGAGTTCTCGAAACTTTCGGCAAGGTTGCAGCAAGCCATCTTGCAGAGACCTGCCGCAGAAATCACTTCAGTGCGTACTTCCTTCATCTTGGAAAGATAGTTTCCCGCCTGTCTGCTGGTAAAGACCGCCGCGTCAAGGCTGTCGGCGCGCTCTCCATAGATAGCGGTCGTGTCAACCACCTGTCCGTTCTGGTCCAGAACCTGGGCAGATGCACTGAATGCAGTCATGATGACTGCGATAATGTATGTTATTGTTTTTTTCATGATCTGATGTTTATTTGTTTAAGAAATGGGCAGGACATGGATTTTTGAAACTAAATCCCTCCCACTCCTTCGGAGCGGGCCCCTCCCGTTCACGAGGCCACGGGCGGCCACGGTTTCAAAAATCCATGTCCTGCCCATCACCTGTCCAGCTGACATCAGATGCGCCAGATGCCGAGGAGAGACTGCACGTCCCCCGGCGCCGGAACCCCGGAATCGGGTTCCTGAATGATTTTATTTATTTCTTGAAATGCCAGAAGATGGTGGAGCGAAGCTACGGAAACTTCTGCAGGTCCATGCCAGCAATGGCAGAGGCTGCAGCCGTTCTCTTCGCTTGAAGGAGCCGTTCCGGTCAGCGACAGAACCATGAAATCGTCGGAACAGCAGGATGAGGATTCGAATGCCGAATCAGCAGGATGGCCGCAGCATCCGTGCTCCTGATGGCCTCCGCAGCAATGATGCCCGGAAGAGCAATGATGCTCAGGATGGATTTCTTCGCAGACCACCTCGCTAACGAATGTCGTGAGGAATGCGCGATGGCTTCCGCGGCAAGTATGCACGCCGAATCCGATGATACTCATAAAGTACCATACAGCAAGCATTAACGCGCATATCTTATGGACCACATTTCTCATCTTAAGCAGCAAATGTACAAAAAACATTCTAATTTGAAAGAATTTTGTAGTACATTTGTAGTCCGTGCGTCTAATATGGAAGATCAATATTCATAATAAACGAACTAAAATCCAGTCATCATGAAAGAATTTGTCAAGATGACCCTAGCCACTATGGCGGGTCTTTTCATCTTCGGAATCGTAGCATTCTTCTTCATGTTCGCAATGCTTGGAGCAGTTGCGGCAATAGGTGAGAAACAGCCTGTAATGCCTCGCGAGGCAGTCCTGAAGATCGACATGAGCACTTTTACCCTGAGCGAGCAAAGTGCTGAAGCAAACCCTATGGACATGCTTCTTGCAGGAGGCGAATCAGTGCAGCCTCTCGGAATCTACAGCGCAATCAACGCCATCAATGCAGCAGCATCAGACCCGGCAGTTAAATTCATATACATGAAGCCTGACGGCGTAAGCGGAGGTACGGCACAGATCGAGGAATTCCGCAAGGCGCTCAAGAACTTCCGCAACAGCGGCAAGGCCATCGTATCATACATAGAGAGTCCGGGAAACGGAAGCTACTACCTCGCTTCGGTTTCAGACAAGATCTTCATGACCCCTCATGATGGTGCGATGAACATGTTCACAGGACTGAGCTCACAGATGATATTCCTCAAGGACCTTCTTGACAAGGTCGGAGTCAACGTACAGCTCATCCGCCACGGCAAATACAAGTCAGCCGGAGAAATGTTCGTAAGAAACTCATCAAGCAAGGAGAACCTCGAGCAGAACACTGAGATGGTGGAATCCCTCTGGGGCACATGGGCATCAGAAATCGCTGAGTCACGCGGCATCAGCACAGAAAAGCTGAACGGCATCATCAACAACCTCGAACTGAACTTCCCTACCGACTGGGTAGAGAACGGTCTTGTAGACGAACTCCTCAACTACAACCAGCTCGAAGACAAGCTCTGCGACCTGTTCGTGGCAGAGAAGTACGAAGATGTCAAGGGCATTTCGCTCAACGACTACGCAACCCTGAAGAACACGGTGAACTTCAAGGCGAAGAAGAAGGTTGCAGTAATCTACGCAACAGGAGACATCGTTGACGGAGACGCGAAGGAGAACGTCGCAGGAAACCGTTTTGCAAAGATCATTTCCGATGTAAGGAAAGACTCTTCAGTATATGCTGTAGTCCTCAGAGTCAACTCTCCGGGCGGAAGCGTACTTGCATCTGAAAAGATCAAGGCAGAGCTCGACCTCCTCAGGGAGTCCAAGCCTATCATAGCATCATACGGAGACTATGCAGCTTCAGGCGGATACTGGATATCTGCAAACTGCGACAAGATCTACTCCAATGCATCTACCCTCACAGGCTCCATCGGAGTATTCAGCATGATTCCTGATCTGGGAGACGTCGTAAAGGACAAGCTCCACGTAACCATCACTCCTGTGAACTCAAACGAGCACAGCGACATGTACAACGGATTCAGGCCTCTCAATCAGAAGGAGCTCGACTATATGCAGGCATCGGTAGAGAACATCTACGACAAGTTCACAAAGCTCGTTTCAGAAGGACGCGGCATGCCTGTGGCAAGGGTTGACGAGATCGCCCAGGGAAGAGTATGGACTGGTGCGGACGCTATCGGAATCGGCCTTGTAGATGAGATCGGAACCATCGAAGACGCGATCAATTATGCAGCCCTTTCGATCGAAGGCGTGACAGGAGTCCAGGACGTTCAGGTGGTCGGTTATCCGAAGCCGCAGAGCACTATGGAGGCCCTCCTCGAATCCCTCACCGGCGAGAGCACGGTACTCGCAGGTACAGCATTCGAGAACATTGAAAAGGCATTCCAGGGCTTTGGAAAGCAGGATGCAGGAAAGGCATATGCGCGCATGCCTTATGTAATTTCAGTGGAATAATTACAGGACTGATATCCTGATTACAGACCGCGTTGACGACGACACCTTGTAACGGTCATCGATCCTCACTCCGGCTACTCCGGCAATACGCCGGGAATCAGCCATCCCTTCGGTCTGTACATCGGCGATCATGACGGCGGAAGCCTTCATAGAAGAATCATATTTAAGGTCAGCGAAAAGGTCGCTGACCTTTTTCTTTCCCTTCATGCCGAAAGGAATCAGCCAGTCGCCGTCGCGCCATCCTCGGAGCACGAACGGGAACCTGAGCTTTTCTGCATCAAGAACAAGGACGCCTTCAGCCTGCTTCAGAGGCATGTCATAAGTCCATTCTACAACCTCTATCTTGAACGCACGGCCGTTGACATGGTATGTTCCGGCTCCACGCACCGGCATGAAGTCAGCGTCAGATGCCCGGTCAGGCCGGGCATGACGAACCGTGTCAGGCCGGGCATGACGAAGCGTATCAGGCCGGGCACGACGAAGCGTATCAGGCCGGGCACGACGAACCGAGTCGGGTTGGGCAGGACGAAGCGTGTCATGCTGGGAATGACGAACAGTGTCTGGTTGGGCACGACGAAGCACGTCATTGCCGGCCTGACCGGCAATCAACGGAACGACATGCATGTGATCACGTTCCATCAGAACGGTATGATCCTTCGAATCGAAACGTTTTCCGGACACGGTCCTGTCGGAGGATAGAAGGTCCTCAATGGAAGCCAGGACCGCTGAATTGAATCCATATGGTTCCAATATATGATAAAGGAGATAGCGCCAGTGCTTTTTTGAGAGAAGGGCCTTGTAGGAAATCCTCATGTCACCCTGCTCCTCAGGATGGCATATATCTTCAATCTCCTTTCTGCAATAGTCGGCGACTATCTCATTCGCCTCAGCGAAATACCCCATCTCACGGTTCAGGGTCCTTACAACAGAAGGATTCACTTTTTCAAATACAGGTAACACTTCATTCCTGAGCATGTTCCTCTTGTATTCGGACGAGAAATTGGTGCTGTCATTGCGATAACGCACGCCATTGGCGAGAGCGAAGCCCTCGATCTGCTTTCGGGTCATGTCAAGAAGAGGACGGACAAGCCTTACCGCCATACCTTCTGAATATGGCAGAGGCGAGACAGCCGACATTCCGGTAAGCCCCTTCATTCCGGAGCCTCTAAGAAGATTCAGCAGCAGGGTCTCCGCATTGTCATTCGCGTTATGAGCAACAGCGACTTCATCATATCCCTCGCTGACACACAATTCGGCAAACCACCTGTATCGAAGTTCTCTTGCCGCCATTTCCACGCTTACACCATGTTCACGGGCAAATCCTTTCGTATCAAATGACTGCACATGAATCCGGACTCCATGCTCTTCCGCCCATCTGCGCACAAGCTGCTCGTCCCCGTCGCTTTCCTCGCCCCGGAGATTGAAGTTGCAGTGTGCGATGGCCAGGCGTTCACAAGGATAACGGCGGACAAAGATCTCCGCCATGCACATGGAGTCTATGCCGCCGCTTACTGCCAGAAGTGTCTTTCTGTCACACATCCTTATTTGCTTGCAATCGTCCAGGTAAATCCGAACAGGAGGGACTCCTTGAACTGAACCCTCTGCTTTGTCAGACCGTCCTTCTCGCTGAAGATGACAACCTTGTCATCATAGATCATGTTGGTTGTAAGAGTAAGGGAGAAATACTTTGCAAGCTTCCAGTCAAAACGGTTATCCCAGTTGACACGGAGGTTCTCCGGATGGTCAAGGTAGTTCGAGAAGAGGACAATCTGCGAAGTATACTTGAAGTTGTCGTTCACATTCAGAGCAAGATCGGCCTTGATCTGGGCACCGAATTCGAAACGTGCGCTTTTGTAATATGAGCCAAGGTCGGCAGCGTCGACATTGCTAAGGTCAGCGTCCTTGTACTCATCCTTGAGATGCATACCGTAATTCTTCCTCAGCACCTCATTTCTTACGATCACAACACCTCCGGTCACAGGGGCGATGTTAAGAGACAGCCACTTTGTGGGCTTGAGGTCGATACCGACCGCGAGATTGGTATATGCAGGAGCAAGGAAACCGGACTTGATCTTACGTGCGTCCTTCCATAAAGACACCTGATCCTTGTGCTTGAGGTCATCAAGGTCCGGAAGATTGCCTTCCTCATCCTTGAACTTGTCAGGCACCGAAGGAGTCAGATAGTCGTATCCTGTATTGAACTGCGACTTGAAGTCATAGTTGATCGAAAGGGAGAAGTTCTTCATGTTCGCATTCTTGTATCCGAACTTGCTCTCAAGGTAGATTCGGTCATCGCTCTTCTGGAGGATAGGCTTCGAAGATGCATAGACGAATCCGTAGTCCAGCTGGAGACGGTTGTTCCAGAAAAGGTCGTTCTTCTTGTAATTGGCATTACCGTCGATGAACGCCTGAAGTGTTACGGTATTGTCACCTCCGGCCGCCCAGTTGGTAAGGGAGGTCTGACCGAACTTGATGTTCGTCTTGAGGGATTCCGACCAATAATTAGGTTTCTTCTCCTTAGGGGTTTCTGTCTGTGCCTCTGTAATCTCCATTGCAGCATCGGCTACAGCCTTGAGGGCGTCATTATTCTGCGCGAAGCCCGCAAAACCGGCAAGCATTCCAGCCAGAATCAGCATTATCTTCTTCATAGTCAATCGATCAGGATATTAATTAATATGAAATGGCGAAAAGGACACGGCGGCTTGAAGGCTTGCCGGTATAGATGCACTTGCCTTCTTCCTCGCACACTGAGCTGTCTACAGGGATGCAACGGATGGTAGCCTTTGTCTCTTCCTTGATCTTCTCCTCGGTTTCAGGAGTGCCGTCCCAATGGCAGAGAAGGAATCCTCCCTTGGTGATCTCCTCCTTGAACTCTTCCCATGTATCGACCTTGCGGATGCTCTCGTCGCGGAACTTGAGAGCCTTTGCATAGATGTTTGCCTGGATATCATCCAGAAGGGCAGCGATTACATCTGCGATGCCTTCCTGAGAATGAGACGACTTCTCACATGTGTCACGGCGTGCCAGCTCGACTGTGCCGTTCTCGAGGTCGCGTCCGCCCATAGCAAGACGTACAGGAACTCCCTTGAGCTCCCACTCCGCGAACTTGAATCCGGGACGGAGGGTGTCACGGTTGTCGATCTTCACGGAAATGCCCTTTGCCTCAAGCTCCTTCTTGAATGCAAACATCTTGTCAAGGATGCCGTTGTTCACAGCCTCATCCTTTCCGGTGATAGGAACCATCACCACCTGGATAGGTGCAAGCTTCGGAGGAAGCACGAGACCGTTGTCGTCTCCATGAGCCATGATCAGGGCTCCCATCAGACGGGTAGAAACGCCCCATGATGTAGCCCAGACGTACTCCTGCTTGCCTTCCTTGTTTGTGAACTGGACGTCAAACGCTTTTGCGAAGTTCTGTCCCAGGAAGTGGGACGTACCGGCCTGAAGGGCCTTTCCGTCCTGCATGAGGGCCTCGATGGTCATTGTATCGAGCGCACCTGCAAAACGCTCGTTAGGACTCTTGTGTCCCACGACTACAGGAACTCCCATATAGTTGCGTGCGAAGTCGGCGTACACGTTCACCATCTTCATTGTCTCCTCTTCCGCCTCCTGACGTGTGGCATGAGCGGTGTGGCCCTCCTGCCAGAGGAACTCGGCCGTACGGAGGAAGAGGCGGGTACGCATCTCCCAGCGCACCACGTTTGCCCACTGGTTGCAGAGGATAGGAAGGTCTCTCCATGAAGTAACCCAGTTCTTGTATGTGTTCCAGATGATGGTCTCGGAAGTAGGTCTCACGATAAGCTCTTCCTCCAGCTTTGCAGAAGGGTCTACAACCACGCCGTTTCCGTCAGGCGAAGCCATGAGCCTGTGATGTGTCACGACTGCACATTCCTTCGCGAATCCCTCGACATGCTCGGCCTCGCGGCTGAGGAACGATTTAGGAATGAAGAGAGGGAAATATGCGTTCACGTGTCCTGTGTCCTTGAACATCTTGTCCAGAACATCCTGCATCTTCTCCCATATTGCATAGCCGTAAGGCTTGATTACCATACATCCCCTGACTGCAGAACGCTCTGCAAGGTCAGCCTTTACGACAAGGTTGTCATACCACTGCGAATAGTTATCCGATCTCTTGGTTACTTCTTTTGCCATTGTATTTTTGCTTTTTATTGTTTTTATGCTTATCATTGTGCTTGAATGCATGGTCTGCAGCGCCCCAAAAAGCGGTACAGTTATTGCATAGCATACCGGGATGCGAAGATACGAAATTATTATCATATAGGAGAAAAGAATATGAAAAAGAGTTCAGTAATGATGATTGTAGCGGCATTGATCCTTTCGTCATGCGCGACATTCACCAGCCTGACTTCCTCAAACGGGCAGAAGTTCCAGGACGGCATCTACGCCAACAGACCTGATTTCAGGACAAAGGAGGAAAGGAAGGAAGGCAAGGCTGAAACCGACGCGCTTATAGCTCAGACAAAAGAATCGCCGATTTACCTGTTCGGGGACAAGAAGGATACCATCATGATTCCGGACAATTATTCAGCTACCATAAAGTACGACAAAGCCTTGGGAAGCACAGTGGTGACCGTAGGAGAGAACCCGTACGACTGGAGGAACAACCTCAACCCATGGTCATGGTACACACCGTACAGCGTGGGCAGCTCATGGTACTGGAGCAGACATTGGAGCCCGTACTGGAGCATGTCTTCATGGAGGTACAGATGGCATGCCCCATGGTTCTGGGGGTGGAATGACCCTTGGTATTACGGGGGCTACTGGGGCAGATGGTACGACCCGTTCGACTACTGGGGATTCTGGGGCTGGAACGACCCTTGGTACTACGGAGGCTACTGGGGGCATTATCCATGGTATCCGCACTACGCCGGATGGTACGGCGGTTTCGGCCCTCACTGGGGACATGGTCATGGCCATGGTCACGGACCTGGAATCGGCAGCGGCGGACATATCGGCAGCAGGACTTGGTACGGACCGCGCCATGAGACGCAGGGCGACACACGCGTATTCACCGACAGCGGCAGCAAAACCACAGTCAGGAGAGGCATAGGCACGAGCAGCAGCACAGGACGCGGAACAATCGGAGGCAGCAGCACATCGCGAAGCAGTGCGACTGCCACCAAGGTTTCAGGAAGCACATCGTCGGCAAGAAGAGCTGTAGCAAGGCAAAGCACATCGGTGACTTCCGGTTCACAGCAGTCCGCAGGAAAGCAGAACGCATCTGCAGGAAGCAGGCCGACATACAGAAGGCCGGCTGTGTCTTCGTCATCAGCATCTGAAAGCTCATCATATACAAGAGGCAGCAGCAGTTCGAGCAGCCAGAGCAGAGGAACAGTCGGCAGCCAGTCGACAACGACCAGAAGTTCGTCAAGCTACGACAGAAGTTCGTCGTCAAGCAGCTATAACCGCAGCTCGTCATCAACCTCGTCACGTTCGTCAAGCTACAGTTCAGGCGGTGGCGGCGGATACAGCAGAGGAAGTTCCGGCGGTGGCGGAAGCTACAGCGGAGGCAGCCGCGGAGGATCTGGCGGAGGAAGAAGATAGAATAACCATTAAGACTGACATATCATGAGAAAGACAGCAATTTCAATTCTGCTGACGCTTGCATCTTTTGCAGGTTATGCGCAGACCGCATATGACGGCCTGCTGTTCAGTGAAAACAATTACGAGGGGACGGCAAGATCTGTTGCAATGGGAAACGCATTCACTGCGCTTGGAGGTGATCTGGGATCGATAACCCTGAACCCTGCAGGAAGTGCAGTTGCAGGCTACTCGCAGTTCACGATAACCCCAGGACTGACCTTTTCGACATCTACAGCCCAGGGCGTCTCTCCTTTCGAGGATGGCACGCTGCCATATTTCGAAAACAGGATGGCAAGCAAAATGACGACCTTCAGCCTTCCTAATCTCGGTCTCACGATCAACTGGGATACCAACCGCAGCAGCGGGCTGAAGAACATGACATTCGGTTTCGTGGTCAACAAGAGCGCAAGCTTCGACCAGGATGTCTATGCAAGAGGACTTAACTCCACCACCACATTTATGGGAGCCATGGCTGTGGACGCATACGGCATACCGGCAGCGGACCTCAACTCGACGGATGCATATAACTATTATCCATGGAATACGGTAGTGGGCTACCAGAGCGGCATGATAAGCACCTTCGGCGGAAGCGAGGACGAATATGTCGGAGCCAGCGAGCTCGTGTTCGATAACGGCGACATCGTTCTCGGAGGAGATATCGAGCAGAAGTACGGAAGAAGAGTGACTGGAAGCAAATACGACTATGTTTTCAACTTCGGAGCAAACCTGTCGGATTTCCTCTATGTTGGAGCCAATCTGGGCATCACCTCCCTCGATTACGGATACGATGAGTATTTCAAGGAAGCCGCTGTCGACCCAGCAGACTTCGAGATCGCGCTCGACAACGGAAAGTACATGTATTTCAGTCAGATGAGACACCGTTATTGGTATAACGCAGACGTATCCGGAATATATGCGAAGATCGGAGCGATACTCACTCCTGGAGCCGGACTCAGGATCGGAGCCGCTATCCAGACCCCTACGACGAATACCGTAGTCGAAAGATGGCAGTACAGCGGATCTACAGAATTCACATCATCCGAATATGACGGATATGCATCCAGCCCTGAAGGAGAGTATACATATGTAGTCAACAGCCCTTTCAGAGCGAATTTTGGAGTAGCATATACTCTTGGAAGCTTCGCCGTCCTGAGTGCAGACTATGAATACACCGACTACAGCCAGATACGCTTCATGGAAGAACATGGAAACAGCGACTATTTTGAAGAGCTCAACGGCGCCATCAAGGAAATCTTCGGACCACAGAACATATGGCGTTTCGGTGCAGAGGTAAAGCTTGGCGCTCTGGCCCTCAGAGGAGGATACGGCTTCTCAAGCTCGCCTGAAAAGCATTTCGAAGGCACATACAGAAGCAACACATCCTTCGGTCTCGGCTACAGCTCGAAAGGATCGTTCTACGCAGACTTCGCTGTCAGGAAGAACACCTACAGCAACGAATACTACATGCCGTACAACGACTACATCTTCAACGAAGACGACACCATCGCAGAGCCGGTACCTGAAATCCTCATCACACGTTCAGACTGGAAAGCCATCCTGACCCTCGGCTGGCGCTTCTAACCGCCTCCCGAAACCGGGATATAAAAAACACAGGGCTGTGTTTTTCCGTAAACCGTCCGTCTGTTGAGATTATTTAAAAAGTTTCCGGTATTTTTCAGAAGCAGAAAGTTTAGGGAGAATGCTTCTGAAAAATACCGGAAACTTTTTATCTCAAGAAGGACGGTTAGAGCGTCCTCTTGATCTCTTCGATAGTATAAGCCTCAACAACGTCCCCGACCTTGATGTCATTGTAACCCTGGATGTTAAGACCACAGTCCTGACCCATAGCCACCTCCTTGACATCATCCTTGAACCTCTTGAGCGATCCGAGCTCACCTGTGTAGATCACGATACCGTCACGGATCACACGCACCTTCGCAGATCTCTGAAGCTTGCCTTCACGGATAATACATCCGGCAATGGTACCCACCTTGGATATCTTGAAGGTCTCCTGAACCTCGGCAGTCGCAGTAACGACTTCCTTCTGCTCTGGCTCAAGCATACCTTCGATACCGCTCTTGAGCTCGTTGATACAGTCGTAGATGACAGAGTAAAGACGGATTTCGATCTCCTCCTTCTCAGCAAGCTTGCGGGCTGAAGGCATAGGACGAACCTGGAAACCGATGATGATCGCGTCCGAAGCCGCTGCCAGAAGGATATCCGACTCTGAAATAGCACCCACAGCCTTGTGGATCACGTTCACGCGAACCTCCTCTGTTGAAAGCTTGATGATAGAGTCCGAGAGAGCCTCCACCGAACCGTCCACGTCACCCTTGACGATGACATTGAGTTCCTTGAAGTTACCGATGGCGATACGGCGTCCGATCTCTTCGAGGGTCATATGCTTCTGGGTCTTGATACCCTGGATACGTATGAGCTGCTCACGCTTGTTGGCGATATCCTTGGCCTCCTTCTCGTCAGCCATGATATTGAAGGTCTCACCTGCCGTAGGGGCTCCGTTAAGACCGAGAACAGAAACCGGAGTCGACGGACCTGCCTGCTCGACCTTCTGTCCACGCTCGTTGAACATTGCCTTCACACGGCCTGTAAAGCATCCTGAAAGCATCACATCGCCGACATGCATAGTACCGTTCTGCACAAGGATGGTAGCAAGGTATCCGCGTCCCTTGTCGAGGGATGACTCGATCACGGCACCTGAAGCCCTGCGGTTAGGATTTGCCTTGAGTTCAAGCATCTCTGCTTCGAGAAGCACCTTCTCAAGAAGAAGGTCGACATTGATTCCCTTCTTTGCAGATATCTCCTGGCACTGGTACTTTCCACCCCAGTCCTCTACGAGGATGTTCATGTTCGAAAGCTGCTCGCGGATCTTGTCCGGATTTGCTCCCGGCTTGTCTATCTTGTTGATTGCGAAGACCATAGGGACACCGGCCGCCTGAGCATGGTTGATGGCCTCTACAGTCTGCGGCATGACGCAGTCGTCTGCAGCAATGATGATGATAGCAAGGTCGGTCATCTTGGCACCACGGGCACGCATAGCGGTAAACGCCTCGTGGCCAGGGGTATCGAGGAATGTGATCCTCTGACCGTCAGGAAGCTTCACGTTATATGCACCGATATGCTGGGTGATGCCACCGGCCTCACCGGCAATCACATTGGCCTTACGGATATAGTCCAGAAGGGATGTCTTACCGTGGTCTACGTGACCCATCACGGTAATCACCGGCGGACGAGGAAGGAGATCTTCCTCCGTATCCTCAGCCTCTCCCTGGGCAATCGCGTCAGTAAGGTTTGCCGTCACGAACTCCACTTCATATCCGAATTCCTCGGCCACGAGGACCAGAGTCTCGGCATCGAGACGCTGGTTGATGGACACCATCATTCCCAGGCTCATGCAGGCACCGATTACCTTGGTCACCGGAGTGTTGTTCATAAGGGTCGCAAGGTCGTTTACAGTAACGAACTCAGTCACCTTAAGTACCTTCTGCTCGAGTTCCTGCATCTCCATCTCTTCCTGCATCCTCTGCGATGCAAGTTCCCTCTTCTCCTTTCTGTGCTTTGCTCCGAAGTTACCCTTCTTGCCTTCGTTCATGCGGGCGTAAGTCTCCTTGATCTGCTTCTGGATCTCCTTCTGCATCTCTTCCTGCTCCGCCTCGGTCATCGGCTTGAACTTGTCACCGCCACGGTCGCGACGGTTCTTCTTGTCCTTCTTGCCGCCGGCCTGCTGCTGGGCGCCCGGATGATTGTTCTTGTCCTTCTTATCCTTCTTTGCGGCATTGTTTGAAGCCTCGACCTTGGTCACATCGACCTTCTGGCTTCCTTCCTTGCCGATTCTTTCTCTCGTCTTCTTTTTCTTCTTCTTGTCGAACTGCGAAAGGTCGATCTTATCCACGACCTTGACTCCGGCAAGCCTCTCTGCCTCGATCTTCACTTCGCGAGGACCGGCAGGCTTCGCAGGCTCCTCAACTGCAGGAGCTTCTGGAGCAGGAGCTGGCTCAGGAGCCGGTTCAGGTACTGACACAGGCTCTGGCTCGGCTGCTGGGGCAGGAGCTGGAACAGGTTCCGGTTCCGCCACAGGAGCTGGGGCCGGTTTTTCCTCAACAGGTGCAGGAGCCGGCTTCTTCTTGTCGAACTTGGACAGATCTATCTTGTCGACAACCTTCGGTCCGGCAACAGTCCTAGGTTCTTCCGCAGTTACAGGAGCCGGCTTCTCGACTGGAGCCGGTTCAGGATGACGTTCCTCGGTAAGGGCATTGCTCTTGATCACAACCTCCCTCTCCGGAACATCTTCTTCCTCTGGTTCAGGCTTCTTCCTCGAGCCCATCTCGATTATCTCCTTGAGCTTGATGGTCACCTTTTCAGAGTCTCTCTTAAGTTTCTGGTCTTCACCGAACTTCGCTTCGATAGCCGGCAGATACTCATCCGAAATCTTTGCATTCGGATTCATCTCCACATTGGCTCCCTTCTCGTTGAGGAAATCAACGAGTCGCGCAAGTCCGATGCTGAATTGCTTTGTAAGTTTACTTAATCTGATTTCTGCCATATATTAGCCTTTGTCTTTATTCGTCTTCAAATTCCGCTCTGAGGATATCGAGGATCTCCTCTACTGTCTCGTCCTCAAGGTCTGCCCTCTTGGCGATATCTTCCGCTGAAAGCGCGAGAACGCTCTTTGCAGTATCGCATCCGATGTGCTGGAGCTTCTCGATGATCCAGTCTTCGATCACATCGTTGAATTCTATCAGGAGCACATCCTCTTCCTCCTCGTCGATCTCGTCCTTAGGAAGCTCTCTCCATACCTCGATCTCCTTTCCTACGAGCATGCCTGCAAGCCTGATGTTGCATCCTCCCTTTCCGATACCCTTCTTCACTTCGTCCGGAAGCATGTACACCTTGATCTTCTCGTCTTCAGGTCCGCCAAGAACGATTGACGAGATCTTAGCAGGATTGAGTGCCCTCTGGATAAGGAGCTGTGTATTGTTAGTCCACTGAAGCACGTCGATGTTCTCGTTGCGGAGCTCACGGACGATGCCGATGATACGTGATCCCTTCACACCGATACATGCTCCGATAGGATCGATCCTCTCATCGTATGACTCTACTGCCACCTTGGCACGCTCGCCAGGTACGCGCACCACCTTCTTGATCGTTATGAGGCCGTCGTAGATCTCAGGAACCTCCTGCTCGAAAAGCTTCTCGAGGAACTCAGGCGATGTTCTTGAGAGGACGATGTATGGAGTCGTGTTGTTCTTCATCTCCACGCTCTTGATGATGGCCCTTACGGTGTCGTTCTTCTTGAAATGCTCGCCCGGAATCTGCTCTGACTTAGGGAGACGGAGCTCGTTTCCGTCCTCGTCAAGAATAAGCACTTCCTTTGCCCATGTCTGGTAAACCTCTCCTGTGAATATCTCTCCTATCTTGCCCACATACTTGTTGTAAAGGTTTGCCTTCTCTATGTCCATGATGCGTCCCTGAAGGTTCTGACGGATGTTCAGGATGCCTCGGCGTCCGAAGTCCTTGAGCTCGATCTTCTTGGCGAAGGTCTCGCCGATCTCATAGTCGTCATCTTCAAGATCCGCAAGAGCGATCTCTGTGTTAGGATCTTCAACTTCCTCCACTACTTCTCTGTTCCAGTAGATCTCGCAGTCTCCCTTGTCGATGTTGATGATGATGTCAAAGTTGTCTGCCGATCCGTAAGTCTTTGTAATCTGAGTTCTGAACACATCCTCAAGCACACCCATCATTGTAGGTCTGTCGATGTTCTTCTGGTTCTTGAACTCGGCAAAAGCGTCTTTAAGTCCGATCTTTTCCATTTCTTATCTTTAAGTTTTTTATTTGAATTCAATGTATGGTCTTACAGAATTGACCTGATCCAGAGTGAAACGGTCAACATGCTCGACAAGTTCCTTCTTCTTCTTTCCTTCCACCGCTTCCTTGGCGACATACTTCAAGGTCACGCTCTCTTCATCCGCAGCCTCAAGCACCGCAACCATCTTCTTTCCGCCTTTCAGCAGGACCTCCACCTTGGTGCCCACAGCCTTCAGGAACTGACGATAGACCTTGAACGGCTGGTCCAGTCCGGCAGAGCTCACGGTCAGAGAATAGTCTTCGGCTTCACGGTCGAACTTCGTTTCGAAATAACGGCTCAATGAAACGCAGTCATCGAGATCGATTGTCCCTTCTTCCTTTTCAACCGTAAGGATAATATCATTATCTTTGCTGACTGAAATGTCAACAATGAAGCACCCGCGTGCAACGATTTCATCGTTGATTGCATCTATTATAACTGAAGCGTTCATTTTCACTCTGTGTCAATGCATAAAATAAGGGGGCAACCTTGCCCCCTGAATCATTCTCACGGTGCAAATGTACGAATAAATTCAGAATAACGCAAATTATTGAACCTGAACCTGCAATATCATGGAATTCAAAGCAAGGGAAATTGCTGAAATCTTAGGAGGCACAGTCGACGGCAACCCGGAAGCGACGGTAACGACATTCGCCCGCATCGAAAGCGGCAGACCTGGAGCGATCTGCTTCTTCGCAAATCCGAAATACGAGCATTACGTCTATAAATGCAAGGCCGACATCATAATCGTGAACAAGACATTCGAACCAAAGGAGCCTGTATCTGCCACTATGGTCAGGGTCGACGACTCGTATGCCGCAGTGGCTGCGCTGCTGGACTACGTGACTGCGAAGAAAAGGTCATACAAACGGCACAGAGGTTGTAAAAGCAGGGTGAGATGGAGTGCGAAGCTGGGCAAGAAGGTATATGTCGGAGACTTTACCTATATCGGAAAGAATGCGGCCGTAGGCGACTGCACCAGAATATACGAAAGCGTGTACATCGGAGACGATGTGAAGATAGGATCATACTGCACCATCTATCCGGGAGTCCGCATCTATCCGGGAATGGTGATCGGAGACAGGGTCACGATCCATGCGAATGCGGTAATCGGAGCCGACGGATTCGGATTCGCTCCTCTTGAAGACGGAACATGGAAGAAGATCGAACACACAGGCAATGTGATCATAGAAGACGATGTGGAGATCGGAGCGAACGCATGCATCGACAAGTCTCAAATGGGATCGACTGTTGTGAAGAAGGGCACCAAGATCGACAACCTCTGCCAGATCGCCCACAATGTGGAAGTGGGACCTAATACGGTCATGGCTGCGATGTCAGGCATCGCAGGCTCTACAAAGGTCGGCGAGCACTGCATCCTCGGAGGTCAGGTAGGCATCGCAGGCCACCTCACGGTAGCAGACAACACATCGTTCGGAGCCCAGACAGGGCTGATTTCTAACGTAAAGGAACCCGGCAACTCCTACTTCGGCACCCCGGCACTCCCTTACATGGAGTACATGAGAAGTTACGCAGCATTCAAGAAAGCAGGTAAAAAGTAGTGATATAGAAATTTTTAACTATCTTTGCAGGCTGATTTTGAAAAGAGAGATATAGAATAATGCAATTGCAACAGACATTAAAGAAAAGCTACTCATTTGAAGGGAAGGGACTTCATACGGGAAGAGTGGCGAAAATGGTCATCAGCCCGGCCCCTGCTGACACCGGAATAAGGTTCAGAAGGACAGACATAGGCGAGGATGCTTATGTGCAGGCTCTAGCAGAAAATGTGACCAGCACTGCCAGAAGCACGACAATCACTTGCGGAGAAGCATCCGTAACTACAATAGAACACGTCATGTCGGCACTCACCGGAATGGGAGTGGACAACGCTGTCATTGACATCGACAACGTCGAGGTCCCTATCCTTGACGGAAGCGCAAAGCCTTATATCGATGCCATATGGGCTGACGGATTCGAGACTCAGGATGCTCCAAGAAGATATATCGAACTGAAGGAGACGGTGGAGATCCGCAACGACAAAAAAGGATCCGTAGTCCGCATCGAGCCAGCCGACGAATTCACATATGACATCAAGATAGACTTCAATTCGAGGGTTCTCGGCGTACAGCACGCGACCTGGGACAAGTCGACCGTCTATGCTGAAGAGATCGGAACCTGCAGGACATTCGTGTTCTTCCACGAGATCGAGTTCCTTTTCAACAACGGCCTTGTAAAAGGCGGAGATGTAGACAATGCAATTGTAATCGTCGAGCATCCCGTGACTGACGAGCAGGTGCAGAGGATGTCGGAACTCTTCAACGTACCGGCGCTCAAGGTCCGCGAAGACGGCTACCTGAGCAACCTCAGGCTCCGCTTCCAGAACGAATGTGCAAGACACAAGCTCCTCGACCTGATCGGCGACCTCAGGCTTTGCGGAGGCTTCCTCAAGGCAAAGGTGACAGCTGAAAAGGCAGGACACGGAATAAACACGACAGCGGCAAAGGCCGTAAGAAACAACCTTAAAAACTAAGAATCATGGCAAACATCCATCCTCTCGCAACAGTACATCCGAATGCAAAGCTCGGAGAGAATGTAGAAGTGGGACCATACGCATATATCGAGGAACATGTAGAGATCGGAGACGGAAGCAAGATCCTTCCTCACGCTACGATATTCAACTATGTGAAGATGGGAAAGAACTGCACAGTCTTCCCTGGAGCTGTCATCGGAGCGATTCCGCAGGACCTCAAGTTTGACGGAGAGGTCACATATGTGGAAATCGGAGACAACGTGAACATCCGCGAATGCGCTACCATCAACAGAGGAACAAAGGCCAGCGGCAGAGGCGTGACCAAGATCGGAAACAATGTGCTCCTGATGTCATACACCCACGTCGCACACGACTGTACGGTCGGAAACAACTGCATACTCGTGAGCTATGTAGGAATCGCAGGCGAGACTGACGTGGACGACTGGGCTACAATCGGAGGAAGCTCTGTTGCGCATCAGTTCTCAAGAATCGGAAAGCACGCATTCATCGGAGGCGGATGCAAGATCAACAAGGATGTTCCACCATATGTGCTTTGCGGCCGTGAGCCTCTCTCATACGCCGGAGTCAACATCGTAGGACTCCGCAGAAGGGGCTTCACATCAGACCAGATCCGCAGCATCAAGGACATGTACGACATCATCTACAGCAGCGGAAACAACTTCTCTGACGCTCTTGCAAAGATCGAGATCGGATTCCCTCAGTCAGAAGAAAGGGATACCATCATCGAGTTCATCAGGGGATCGAAGCGCGGCATCATCAGAGGCGCTGACACGTTAACCAAAGGCAGCATAGACTAAAGTGCCGAAGTTATTCTCAACAGCATACATGCCGCCCGTTTCCTATTTCGCCGCCATGGCGCAGGAAATGGAAGGCTTACGAAACAGACGGGACGGAGACGGTTCATTGGAACTGTCCCCGTCAGTCGTTTATATCGAAGCCTGCGAGAACTACCAGAAACAGTCGTACCGCAACCGCTGCAGGTTCTATGCAGCCGATGGAGTACAGGCGCTCTCCTACCCTATAGTCCATGATGGCGGGACCCATAAGCTGCCGATTTCCGAAATCAGGATCGACTGGAGCACCCCATGGCTCCAGCAGCATGAAAGGGCCATCATATCGGCCTACAGGACATCGGCATATTTCGAATATTACCAGGACGAGCTTTTCGCTATCCTGGAAAGCAGGCCTGAGAAACTTCTGGACCTCAACATGGCCCTGCTGAGATTCTTCATCGAAAAGACAGGACTGGCGATAGACCTCCGCACTACGCAAGACTATAGCAGAGACGGTGTCCAGGCCTCGCCAGACGGCACAGCCGTCATCTGCGAGGACCTGCGCGAAGCGATCCATCCGAAGCGTCCGGACACCATCCTGGAGGACCTGAAACTGGCGAAGCCGTATTTCCAGGTCTTTGCCTCGAAACACGGCTTCAAATCCAATCTTTCCATCATGGACCTCCTTTTCAACGAAGGTCCCGACAGCATAGTCTATCTCAAGTCTATCGGTAGATGACGTTGCCGAAACGGCCTATCTGAGGCGTCATGACCGTCACTCCCAATGCTTCCGCATCATTCTGCATCTGAAGAGCCTGCGCCTTCATCGGAGATGCAGAAAGGCTCTTGACAGCTCCATATTCAGGTCTGTCCAGACCTATTATGTCACAGAAACAGCAGTATAGCGCGATATTGAAGTCGAAGTTGCCCCAGTCGCCGAACGCATATGGGAACATATTGTCCACATCATCGCGGTAATTGCTGTTCTGGTTGTTCAGCAGGTTGCCCGGATCAGGTTCGAAACCATCCTTAGGGCCATATTCGTTCTTCGCATTGAGTCCGCGGTATGTGATAGGAGCGAACTCGAAGCGGCGTCCGTTGTACACTTCCTGCGTCACGACCATACCGACATTCTTGCCTTCAGACTGGCTTCCGATAAGGGTAACAGGGAAATCCACTCCCCTGAGTCCCGCAATCACCAGCTCAGACGCAGATGCTGTGTTTTCCGACATGATCACCCAAAGACGCTTCAGGTTCATGGCCGGAGCCTTGCCCAGTTTATCAGATTCCGACGGGCCGCTGAGGAACTTCCATTCCTCGCGTTTTCCGTCATTGAACTCCGCCTTGAAGAAGATCTGGTCATCATACGCACGGCCGACGATCGAGCTCGAAAGGTAACGGCTCTGCTGAACCTCTCCTCCGACATTGTACCTGAGATCGAGGATGAGTTCGGTAATTCCTGCATCTATGAACTGCTGGATCTGGTATTCGAGGACCTCCTGTGCGGAAGAATCGAAGCTTTCCGAAGCCATGTATCCGATATTGAACGGAGCCGTTTCATCACCTTCCACTTCTGCATTGGTAAGGATTGCTGCAAACAGGATAGGGTTATAGCCATATGTGCCAGCTGTTATGTTTGCGTAGTTATCCTGGACAAGATCATACCTCTGCTCGGCATCATTTGCAACATAACGGGCATATGCTAGGGAGTATGAACCGGTCTTGGTATAGAACAGCTCGTTCATAAGAGACTGGTAGTTGCTCTTCGTGATCCTGTTTCCGCCTACCTGATATATAGTGTCACCTCTTCGGAGCCCCGCAGCTTCAGCTGGAGAACCAGGATACACATATCCTACGGTAAGTCCGATATAATTGGTTCCTTCTTCATATACGGAAGCGAAGAGAGGACCGATACCGAGGCCAAGGGTCGATGTCAGTTCTCCTGCCTTGGTTGGAACGGTCTTGGTAGTAGCTATCTCGGAGATGTATGAATAGATATACCTCTCTCCTGCAGAAGAAGAGTAGTCCCTGTAGTATCCTCCGTCCTCAATGTTTGTGTCACCCAGCTTTGTCAGATGGGTATAAAGGAACTTGTCGTAAGGCACCTCCATGTC
>JAFTYS010000129.1 GCA_017461285.1 Bacteroidales bacterium
GAGAAGGTTGTAGAGGCTGCGAAGGCACAGGGATATGTGGTTCTCATCACAGCTGACCACGGTAACGCTGACTACGCTGTAAACGACGACGGCACACCTAACACCGCTCACTCTCTCAACGACGTTCCATTCATCGTTGTGAACGCAGGTGACGAGGTGAAGGAAGTCAAGAACGGAAAGCTCGCAGACGTTGCTCCTACCATCCTCAAGCTGATGGGCATCGAGCAGCCGGCTGTAATGACCGGCGAGGCACTTATCTAATCCGCCTGATCTATCGGAATCAAGATAACCGTGTACTGCTCTTCTGCAGTACGCGGTTTTTTCGTCCGGAACTGTGACTATGACAAGCCTGCTGTGGCTCGCTCCGCAGAAGCATAGGGATATGCTTCGCTCGCTCACAGCAGGCTTGTCTTCCGAATCCGTAAAATGGCCCAATGGATCATGCAAACGGTGTGTCATAAATCAGGGAATTCGTGTAGCACCGGTTCAGATTCAGCAGTAAAATGTCCGTTTTCCATGACCGGTGCACAATAAATCCTCATATTCTTGTAGCACCGCTATATTCTACAAGTATAGTCGGTTTTTGGAGTTTACCGGGAAATGTACTATCTTGTAAGCATATATGAAGTACATGAGAATATTATTATCTGTCCTGATGCTGATGGCATCAGCAGGGATATATGCCGGGAATGGGAAAGTCACCGATTATGTGAACACATTCATCGGCACGAGCAACTACGGAACCACCAATCCGGGTGCGCTGTGTCCGAACGGAATGATGTCCGTGACTCCGTTCAACGTGATGGGATCGGAGATGAACAGATTCGACAAGGACAGCCGCTGGTGGAGTACACCTTATAGTTCTGACAATAAATATTTTACAGGATTTTCACACGTAAACCTCAGCGGCGTAGGCTGCCCTGAGGTCGGTCTGGCTCTTACCATGCCGACTGCAGGGCCTCTGCAGGTCGATTACCATATTTATGGTTCGGAATACACCGGCGAGACAGCATCGCCCGGATATTACGGATGTGAACTCCTGGCATACGGCATAAAGGCCGAGGTCAGCGCGACCACCCGCACCAGCATCGAGCGATATACCTTCCCTACCGGTCAGGGCAACATCCTGGTGAACTTCGGAGAAGGCCTTACCAACGAGACCGGAGCATGGATCCGCAAGCTAAACGAGACCGAGATCGAGGGAATGAGGCTGGCAGGAACATTCTGCTACAATTCACAGGCGGTATTCCCCGTATATTTCGCCATCCGCATCAATAAAGTTCCTTCCGGCTGCGGTTTCTGGAAGAAGCAGCCGCTGATGAAGGGAGTGGAGTCGGACTGGACTCCGGATGACGGGACATATAAGGTCTATACTAAATACGGGCGTGAGATCGCTGGCGACGACATCGGATACTGGTTCTCTTTCGAGACTTCGGAAGGCGAACAGGTGGAGCTGCAGATGGGAGTCTCTTTCGTAAGCTGCGAGAATGCATGGGAAAATCTCGATACAGAGCAGAGGCCGCTGACGCCGGGAGTCTCGAATTTCGAGAAAGTGAGGGCCGCAGCGGAAGCGGCATGGGAGTCCGACCTGTCTCGCATAAAGGTTTCCGGAGGCTCGAAGAGAGACAATGAAGTATTCTATTCCGCTCTATATCACACGCTTATACACCCAAGCATCCTCAACGACGTCAATGGAGAATATCCTTTGATGGAATCTGACGGAGTGGGTTGCGTGCCGGAGGGACATACCCGCTACAGCGTATTCTCCCTATGGGATACATACAGAAATCTGCATCAGCTGATGACCCTTGTCTATCCTGAAAGGCAGATCGACATGGTCCGCTCGATGATAGACATATATAAGGAATGGGGCTGGATGCCGAAATGGGAGCTTTTCGGCCGTGAGACATTCACCATGGAGGGTGACCCTGCGATCCCGGTCATCACGGACACATGGCTGAAAGGGCTCCGTGACTTCGACATCGGGACAGCATATGAGGCATTTGTGAAATCCGCGACCTCCAAAGGTACCGATAATCTTATGCGGCCGGACATTGACGCATACCTTGAAAAGGGTTATGTACCTCTCGGAATGTATTCCGCAGATCTGTCCGGAGACAATTCCGTGTCGCATGCTCTTGAATACTATATCGCTGATTACGCCTTGTCCCTGCTTGCGGCTGACCTCGGCCATGCAGAAGATGCAGAGAGATTCCTTGCGCAGTCGCTCCGGTATAAGAATTACTACTGTCCTGCTTTCGGTACATTCAGACCTCTGAATGCCGACGGCACTTTCCTCGAACCGTTCAATCCCCGTCAGGGCGAGAACTTCGAGCCCGTGCCCGGCTTCCACGAAGGCAGCGCATGGAACTACACATTCTATGTCCCTCACGATGTACTCGGGCTGGCGAAGCTCATGGGCGGCCGCAAGGCTTTCGTGAATAAGCTGCAGAAGGTCTTCGACGAAGGTCTGTATGACCCGGCAAATGAGCCTGACATAGCATATCCATACCTCTTCAGCTACTTCAAGGGCGAGGAATGGAGGACGCAGAAGATCGTTTCAGAGCTTCTCGACAAGCACTACACAACCCGTCCGGACGGCCTTCCCGGCAATGATGATACCGGTACGATGTCGGCATGGGCCGTATTCTCCATGATGGGCTTCTACCCCGACTGCCCGGGCCACCCGTCATACACCCTGACAGCCCCTCGCTTCGAAAAAGTGGAAATCAGGCTCGACCCTTCGCACCATGATGGCAATTCCCTTCTGGTCATCACAAAGGGCAAGCACATGAAAGGCCGTATCACCCACGCCGGACTGCTCAAAAAACACGCAGCCCGGCATATTCTTGACATTCAATGACTTACCGGAGCTTCCTGCCGCCAAAAGGGAGCAGGAGGAATATATATAACACTGATATTCAACCGATTATGCGTCACATTAGAATCATATTTGCAGCACTGCTTCTGCTTGGTTGTACGCCAAAGGAGAGTATTGACAGCTATACCGCCTATGTAGACCCGAAGATCGGGACAGGAGGGCACGGACATGTGTTTGTCGGGGCGAATGTGCCTTTCGGAATGGTGCAGCTGGGGCCGACCAGCATCCCGCAGGAATGGGACTGGTGCTCGGGATACCATGACAGCGATTCTACAGTGATAGGTTTTTCGCATACCCATCTGAGCGGCACGGGCATCGGGGACCTGTTCGACATCACAGTCATGCCGGTTGTCGGCGAGGGGCTGACCTACGCCCGCGGACGGGAGGAGGACCAGCAGTCCGGACTGTGGTCATATGCCGACCGCAGCAAGGAGGTTGCCAGGCCGGGATATTACAGCGTGCCGCTTACCAGATATGGGATCACCGCCGAAATGACTGCCACCAGCCACGTCGGAATGCACCGCTACACATTTCCCGAATCAGAAGAGGCAGGAATAGTGATCGACCTCATGAACGGAGGATGCTGGGACAGGCCGATGGATGCCTTCATCGAAAGAGTCGACCCAAGGACCGGAGATCCGGATCCGGAGGGACAGGCACTTAGGGGA
>JAFTYS010000130.1 GCA_017461285.1 Bacteroidales bacterium
TGTCGGCTGGAAGGATTTCAAGAGGATTTCAGCTTACCGCAACCTTGTGATCCGTCCTTCCATGGCAACAGCAATCAACACCACCGTGACCCGCGACCTCGTTCTGACTGCAGACGACGAGTGGTATGTGGAGAGCCAGCCTGACTGGGTGACACTCGACAAGACAAGCGGCACAGGAAAGAGCGAGATCAAGCTCACATTCTCTGAAATGCCTGCCGGATCCGAGCCACGCGAAGGAGAAGTGGTGTTCATGCTCAAAGGACAGGACTACCGCACCCGCTGCAAGGTCACACAGTATGACTACGAGTATGCCGAAGATGAGTTCATAACCTTCCAGGAGGCTACAAAGGGCAACGGAAAACTGAACATCGTCCTTCTCGGCGACGGTTACAATGCCAAGGACATCAGCGAAGGCAAGCTGATGAAGAATGTCACTGAAGCATATGGACATTTCTTCGACATCGAGCCTTACAGGACTTACAAGGATTACTTCAACGTATATACTGCCGTATCCGTATCTCCTGAATCAGGAGTCGGAAGCGTGAACACCATCATTTACAACAAGTTCAACACGACTGCAAAAGGCGGAGTTACCCTGAGCGGACGAAACGGAGAAAGCGACTTCAATTATATAATGAAGTATATCTGCGACTCCGGAAAAGTAGCTTCAGAATACCTCAATCAGACTCTCGTCATCATGGTGCCTAACACCTACGACTACGGCGGAATCTGCTACATGTGGGACGAGGGATTCGCCATCGCCTACTGCCCTATGAGTGATTATGGCTATCCTCTCGATTTCAGAGGTGTGGTGCAGCACGAGGCCGGCGGACACGGATTCGGAAAGCTCGGTGATGAATACATCTATCATAATGCTTTCATCGACGCCTGCGACTGTACATGCTGCGGCCATGTATTCGAGTTCAATATGGCGAAGGCAAAAGGCTGGTACGACAACCTCTCCCTCACAGGAAAGATGAGCGAGGTGCCTTGGAGCCATCTGATCTTCCACGAGAAGTACAGCGAATTCGTTGACATTTTCGAAGGCGGATTCATGCACAACCGCGGAGTCTATCGCTCAGAGCACAACAGCTGTATGAACAACGACATTCCTTACTACAGCACCATCAGCCGCGAGTCCATCGTCAAGAGGATCATGGCATACGCCGGTGAGGAGTATTCATTCGAGAAGTTCGTCGAGAATGATGTCATAGAGGTGACCATGGATGACACCGAAGTGAAGTCTTTCGACAGCGGCTATCTCTACAACAGCAGGGCTTCGCAGCAGCATGAGCCTGTATTCATGGGCAAGCTCCCGTCACTTGAATAATCACATTGTCATCCTGAACGACAGTGAAGGATCTATATAGCAAAGATGTTTCACTTCGTTCAACATGACAGACAAAGAATGACATATTTCATTTAAAAAATTCAGAAAATGAATATCAGACCTATAGTATTATCTGTGGCCATAATCATAGCAGGCTGTAACAAGGTGGAAGTTCCCGAAGCAGTCCTTGACGGAGCCATGCACTTCAATGTGTCTCACCCTGCGACAAAGGCCACTGAAACGGCTTTTGAAGCGGGCGACAAGATGGGTGTCTATATCACAGCATACGAAGCAGACAAGCCTCTCGCTCTCCAGCTCGGAGGCAACTTCAAGAACAACAATCCGGTGACCTTCGACGGAACGAAGTGGACTGCCGACCCTGTCATCTATTGGGATGAGGAGATCGCGAAGTACGATGTCTATGCATACTATCCTTTCACAGAGCCTTCATCTGTTGACGAAATGCCGTTCAGCGTGTCTCTTGACCAAAGGACGATGGAGACTGCGGAGGCATTGAGCGCATACGAGGCCAGCGACTTCCTCTTCGCGACAGCAAAGGGTGTGACATCGGCAGACGGAGAGGTGGATCTGCTCTTCAAGCACAAGCTGAGCAAGTTCACCGTCAAGCTCACAAAGGGAGCTGATTACGAAGGAGAACTGCCTGCTACCGCAACGGTGTTTATCCACAGCACAGTGCCCGACTGCCTGATAGACCTTTCTACAGGCGATGTGGTGAAGGATCCTTATGCACCGGCAAAGACCATCACCGCAAAACAGCTGGATGCAGGCGAATACACAGCCATTATAGTCCCTCAGATGCTCACCAACAAGAAGCCTCTGATCGAGATCGTATTCAAGGATGTTTCATATATGGTGGAGAGCAAGTTCCAGTTCAAGGCCGGCACTCATCATGTGCTTAACATCACCGTGAACAACAATCCTGACAAGGTGAAGATCGAGATCGGTGGAGAAATCGAGAACGACTGGACGATTTAAATTGTATCTTTGCAGGGAATGGAAAGGCTCAGATACATAACGATATGCCTTCTGACGGGCTTTATTTGGGTTTCGTGTACCAAGGCTCCTGTTTTTCAGGAGTCCTTGGTGCCTGAAATCATAAGCATCACGTCCATTCCCGAGACACATTCTGCCGTACTCATTTCGGACCTCAATACTGCTCCTTACGGCAGGATTGAATGCGGATTCTACTTCGGCGCAGACCAGACCAATCTCAGACGGGTCAAGACTTCACTTTCGGGCAGAACTTTCACCATACTGATGGATGGTCTGGATGAAGGCACGATATATTATTTCAAGGCCTTCATTGGAAACGGCATCAATGAAATCGCGTCAGGATTCGAGTCTTTCGTCACCGACACAGAGCCTGTACTTCCTGTGGAGCCGGATAATCCCGAACAACCGGTAGAACCTGATCAGCCAGACGATCCCGGGCAGGACGAACCCGAAGATCCTGTGGAGCCGGAACAGCCGACAGATCCAGAACCGGAAGATCCGGTTGAGCCGGAAGATCCCGGACAGGAGGAACCGGAAAATCCGGAGCAACCCGAAGATCCTACCAAGCCGGAGGAACCCGGACAGCCGGAGGAACCGGTGGAATTCACCACCGAGATAGCATCAGTGTCAGCCGCAGTCAACGATTACATCGCAGAGCTGACAGCCGAATTGAGCGGAGACGTCAGTCTGGTCACAGAGTGCTGGTTCATGGCAGGTTACACACCTGACAAA
>JAFTYS010000131.1 GCA_017461285.1 Bacteroidales bacterium
GGAACTCCTTGAGACCCTCAATCTTCCTAAGCCGGAGCTTGAAGCATTCGCCGATTCTGTTGTGGAGCGCTTCGTGAATCCTTATGTGAAGCATTTCGTGACCAGCATCATGCTGAACTCGTTCCCTAAATACAAGACACGCGACCTTCCGGGACTCAAGACTTATCTTGAGCGCAAGGGAGAGCTTCCTAAGGGTCTGGTTCTCGGTCTTGCTGCGATCATTACCTATTACAAGGGCGGCAAGAGAGGCGATGTGGAGATCGTTCCTAACGACGATGCCGCAATCATGAACCTTCTTAAGGAACTCTGGGCGTCAGGTGACGTGCGCAAGGTTGCAGAAGGCGTTCTTGCAGCGGAATTCATCTGGGGCGAAGACCTGAACAATGTGCCTGGCCTTACAGATATGGTTGCAGGATATCTTGACCTGATCCAGAAGGAAGGCATGCGTGCCGCAGTACGTACTGTAATAGAATAATCATGGCAGATTTCATAAAGATAAATGCCGCTGACAACGTAGCGGTAGCCATCCACGATGTCGAGGCCGGAACGGGCTTCGACATCGATGGCGTACAGGTGACAGCCCTGACAAGGATTCCGGCAGGCCATAAGATGGCCCTGAGGAATCTGGCGGAAGGGGAGAATGTGGTCAAGTACGGATTCCCGATAGGCCATATGCTTTCCCCTGTTGCCGAAGGAGGGCTGGTAGACCATACCAATATAAAGACCAACCTCGACGGCCTTCTCGACTATACCTATCAGCCGGACCTTACGGAAATCAAGCCTGCAGCAGAAAAGGCATTCTTCACGGGCTACAGAAGGAAGGACGGCAGGGCAGGTGTCCGCAACGAACTCTGGATCATCCCGACAGTGGGATGTGTGAACGGAGTTGCGCAGGGCATCCAGAAGCTTTTCGAAAAGGAACTGCAGAACTATCCTTCGATTGAAAAGGTAATAGCATTCCCTCATAACTACGGCTGCTCGCAGCTGGGAGGAGACCACGAGAATACAAGGAACATCCTTGCGGATATGGTCCATCATCCGAATGCAGCCGGTGTTCTTGTGGTTGCCCTCGGATGTGAAAACAACCAGCTGGGCGCATTCAGAGAACTGGTCGGTGAAGTGGATGAATCGAGAGTGAAGTTCATGGAGTCACAGAAGATAGCGGGAGACGAGGTCGAGTACGGCTTGAATCTGCTTCGCGAGATCGCTCAGGCAGCAAAGGACGACAGACGTGAGGATGTCCCTGTGAGCGAACTGAAGGTAGGTCTCAAGTGCGGAGGCTCTGACGGCTTCTCCGGCATTACGGCAAACCCTCTTCTTGGCCGTTTCTCTGACTGGATAGTAGCTCAGGGGGGCACGACGGTCCTGACCGAGGTTCCTGAAATGTTCGGTGCGGAGACCATACTGATGGCCCGCTGTCAGGATGAGGAGACATTCGGAAAGACCGTCCATCTGATAAATGACTTCAAGGCGTATTTCATGAAGAACGATCAGCCTGTCTATGAGAATCCTTCTCCTGGAAACAAGGCTGGCGGCATCTCGACCCTTGAGGAAAAGTCTCTCGGATGTACCCAGAAGTCCGGTAATTCCATCGTCCGTGATGTACTTCTTTACGGAGAGAGGCTCAAGACAAAGGGTCTTAACCTGCTCAGCGCTCCCGGAAATGATCTGGTGGCTTCTACAGCTCTTGCTGCGTCAGGCTGTCAGATAGTCCTTTTCACAACAGGACGCGGAACCCCGTTCGGAACATTTGTCCCTACAGCAAAGATATCGACCAACAGCACCCTAGCTTCCAACAAACCTCTTTGGATCGACTTCAATGCCGGAGCTATAGTTGACGGAACACCTGCCGCGGAAGTGGATCAGGCTTTCATAGACTTCGTCATCGGAGTGGCTTCCGGTGCCCCTGTGTGCAATGAGAAGTCAGGATACAGCGAGATAGCAATATTCAAATCAGGCGTGACGCTATAGAGAGAAACCTAATAATACATTACTATGACCAGACTTTACAGATTGACGATACTGGCTTTTGCAGCGATGACGATCGCCTCATGCGGGTCGGATTATGAGTTCGCATATCTCTATGAAGACCTTCCTTTTGAAATGGACAAGGTGGAACGTCCCCAGATACCGGCCCGCGAGGTGGATATCCGTGACTTCGGCGGAGTGGGCGACGGAGTCACTCTGAATTCCGATGCATTCGCCAAGGCCATCGAGACCTTGAGCGCTCTCGGCGGAGGACGCCTTGTCGTGCCTACAGGCGTATGGCTTACAGGCCCGATCACCATGAAGGACAATATCGACCTGCATGTCAGGCCGGATGCGATCCTGCTTTTCTCGACTGACCGCGACCTGTATCCTATCGTCGAGACTGTGTTCGAAGGTCTGGATACAAAGCGATGCATCTCTCCGATCAATGCCGTAGGAGCGAAGAATATCGCCATCACCGGCGGCGGTACCATCGACGGTAACGGAGACTCATGGCGACAGGTCAAGAAATCGAAGATCGCTCCGTCGCAGTGGAAGGAACTCCTCAAGAGCGGAGGATTCACCAATGCGAAGGGAGACCTCTGGTATCCGGATTCAACTTCATACAGGGGAGCGGTTGTCAGCGACGCGTTCAATGTCCCTCAGGGCCTTTCCACTGAAGAGGAGTGGAACAGCGTGAAGACATATCTGCGTCCTGTGATGATAAGTTTCAAGGAATGTGAGAATGTTCTTCTCGAAGACTGCCTTTTCCAGAACTCTCCATGCTGGAATATCCATCCTCTGATGTGCAAGAACGTGATAATCAATAATGTCACCGTACGTAACCCTTGGTATTCGCAGAACGGTGACGGTCTGGATGTGGATTCGTGCGAGAATGTGCTTGTGATCAACTCCAGCTTTGATGTAGGCGACGATGCGATCTGCATCAAGTCCGGAAAGAACGAGGACGGCCGCAGGCGCGCAAGACCATGCCGCAATCTGATCGTCGACAACTGCATCGTCTTCCACGGTCATGGAGGCTTTGTGGTGGGCAGCGAAATGTCCGGCGGCGTGCAGAACATCAAGGTGACTGACTGCCGTTTCCTCGGAACTGACGTCGGCCTGCGCTTCAAGAGCTGCCGCGGACGTGGCGGAGTCGTCGAGAACATATTTATCGAAGACATCGTGATGATGAACATCCCTACCGAGCCTCTGCTCTTTGACCTCCATTACGGCGGAAAGTCTGCAGTCGAGGCTGCGGCTGAAGGTGCGTCACCTTATGATGTGGAATATGTTCCTGCAGACGAGACCACCCCTCAGTTCAAGGATATATATATCAGGGATGTAAAGTGCTCAGGTGCTGCCAGAGCCATGTATTTCAACGGAATACCTGAAAAGAACATAGAGAATATCGTTGTTGAAGACTGCCACATCGTTTCCGACAAGGGAGCCGACCTCCGCTATTCTACGAATGTGGTGCTCCGGAACGTCATGATAAACCAGGCGGAAGGCGCCGGATATTCTGTAGCGAACTGCCGCAATGTCGTGATCGACGGCTGCGGTGACGCTTCGGGTGCCGATCTTCCGGAAGTATTTGAATATAACTCACATAATCTTGTAATCGAGTAATGAAAAGACTTGCATTATGGGCTGCAGCCCTTCTTATCTGTATCTCATCAGCCGCACAGGACAAGATCGTCCTGCGCCTTATGGGCGATTCGACGATGGCAGACAAGGACCTGTCATATGAAAATCCTGAAAGGGGATGGGGTCAGAGGCTGAAATCTCATGTGGATACCAATGTCGTTGTGGCGAATTATGCCCAGAACGGCCGAAGCACCAAGAGCGTGCAGACCCTCGGAATATGGGACAGGGTCAAGAAGGACCTGAAGAAAGGGGAGTACCTTTTCATCCAGTTCGGACATAACGACTCGAAGGAGTCGGATACCACCAGATATGCCGCGGCTTTCGGCGCATATCAGGATAATATCCGTCTTTTCGTAGACCATGCCCTGAGTGTCGGTGCGAAGCCTATACTCTTCACTCCAGTATCACGCAGGTGGTTCGACGATAAGGGAAACCTCAAGACAAACTGCCACGGAGACTATCCGGCAGCTGTCAAGCAGGTAGCAGAGGAGTACGGCCTTCCGCTCATCGATGCAAATGCCATCACCCAGGAGTGGCTCATTTCCCTAGGAGACGAAGCTACAAGGAAGTACTACATGTGGCTGGAAGAAGGTACGAACCCGAAGCATCCGAAGGGACTTCAGGACAATACCCATACGAATGTGGCAGGAGCTCGTCAGATCGTCAACCTTCTTCTGCCGGCTATAGTTGAAACTATTCCTGAACTTGCAGCTCACGTCGTTGACTACGATTTCGTTGTGGCAAAGGACGGCAGCGGAGACTTCTTTACCGTCCAGGAAGCCGTCAATGCGGCTCCGGACTACTGCAAGCTGGACGAGACCACCATTTATATCAAGGACGGAGTCTACAAGGAGAAGGTGACCATTCCTGTGAACAAGCAGAAGCTCCATCTTATCGGACAGTCTGCTGAGAACACGGTGATAACATGGGACGATTATGCAAAGAAGATCGGACCTACCGGATATGAGATGGGTACATCGGCGACTTCGACGGTCTTCCTTTACGCGTCAGACTTCCTTGCGGAGAACCTTACGATAGAGAATTCGTCAGGCGAGGGCCGTGAAATCGGACAGGCATGCGCAATCACTGTCGACGGAGACAGGGTAGCGTTCATAAACTGCCGTTTCGTAGCAAATCAGGACACCATCTATACATATGGAAAGGGCCAGAGGCAGTATTTCAGGAACTGCTGGATAGAGGGAACCACAGATTTCATCTTCGGAGCTTCCACCTGCTGGTTCGAGGACTGCACCATCCTGAGCAAGAAGAACAGCTATGTGACTGCGGCCTCCACTCCTGAGAATGAAGAGTTCGGCTATGTGTTCATGAACTGCCGTCTCATCCATAATGAGGATGCTCAGAAGGTATATCTCGGCCGCCCATGGAGGTCCTATGCAAAGACCGTCTTCATCGGATGCGAACTTGGAGACCATATCCTTCCTGAAGGATGGCATAACTGGAGCAAGCCGTATGCAGAGAAGACCACCTTCTATGCCGAATACGGAAGCAAGGGTCCCGGAGCTTCCGGAGAACGTGTGAAATGGTCACATGTCATCAAGGAGAAGGACCTTAAGAAATATACTCCTGCCAATGTGCTGAAATGCGGTACCGAGCAGGACAAGAACGGAAAGGATGTAAGGACAGAATGGTATTTTAAAGTCTTTTAATGAGGATTTTACGTCTGACATATGTACTCATGCTCTTTGCCTTGGCATCGGCTTACAGCCATGCCAAGGCAGAGCCTCTTGAATTCATCTTCGAACACTATTCGTCGGATGATGGTCTGCCGCATAATTCCATATGCGACATCCATCAGGACAGCAGAGGCTATCTGTGGCTGTGTACATGGTACGGACTGAGCCGTTATGACGGAAGAAGCTTCGTCAACTATACCATGCGTCCGGGAGACTATTCGAACCTCTCGCATAACAGGATCCTGTCCATTGACGAAGATTCATCCGGTTATCTGTGGGTAACCACCTACGACATGCATCTGTACAGGTTCGACGTCGATGAGGAGGTCTTCATCGACGTGTCTGATGTCCTGAAGGATCTCCCTATCGGAAACTCAAAGGCCAATGAGGTGTTCTGCGATTCTGCAGGAAGAGTCTGGGTCGCTCTTTCGGGAGCCGGCCTTGTGTGCTTCAATGAAGACATGTCGTTCCGTACGTTCATGAACAGTTCGGTCAGCAATATAGGCTCAGATGTCACCGGTTTGTACGAAGACTCTGCAGGAAATATCTATGCTGCCTCAGAAGTCGGTCTTGCAATGATAAGCGGAGACTCTGTCTCCCTTCTTGCCCGAAACGTTGATGTCGTGTCTTTCTCTGAGAGGAAAGGAAGTCTTCTCTTTGCCTGCCGTGACCAGCTTCTGTCTGTAGATATGGCTACAAGGGAGCAGAGAAAGGTGGATTTCGTCAATCTTGGTGCCGGAGAAGCTGTTACGATGACCCTTACAGGTCCTGACGAAGAAATCTTTGTAGGCTTTAAAGATAACGCAGTCGCTTCGTTCGATCCGGAAACACTCGTCCCAAGGATGAAACGTACCGACATGGGGCGTGTAAGGTATCTCTTCCCGGATCCGGAAGGACTCCTCTGGATAGCGACGGAAAGGACGGGAATCTGGTCTTACGACGGAAGGAAGGACGCGTTCAGACACTATGAACACAGCAGTAATGTGATGTCGTATTATGTCGATACACTGGCAAATGTGACTGCACATGAAGGCAGGATGTGGATCAAGATGAACAACTACGGATTCGGATACTATGACCGGAACTCTGACGAGATCGTGCCTCTGAACAATGTAAAGGAACAGCAGGACTGCCGTTTCATGAACGGAGTCGCATGCTTCCATGTGGACGATACAGGCGTGCTTTGGATGTCGACTGTAGGCAGAGGTCTCGAGCGTGTCACCATCATCGATTCCAAGGTGGATGTCATCGTTCCACCTTCCTTATCTGACGATTCTATGTCTTCATCGGAGGTAAGGGCCATGCTCCGGGACAGCAACGGAAACCTGTGGGTCGCAGCCAAGAGCCGCGAACTTTTCCGATATTCGCCGGATCTGAGCAGCTGCGTACGTTTTCCAGACAGGTCAGGTGTCGATGTAGGCGTCATATATTCGATATTCGAAGATTCGGACGGAAACATATGGCTTGGAACAAAAGGAGACGGACTCATACGCATGACCCCGGAAGGAAACGGATGGTCGTGGAAACAATTCAGGCGTAATCCGGGCGACCGCAACTCGATAAGTTCCAATAATATATATTCAATTGCCCAGGACCATGACGGACGAATCTGGATAGGAACCTACGGCGGTTCTCTTTCAATGCTTCGTGATCCTGACAGCGAAGAATTCATAACTGTAGGCAACAGTTTCCCTGATTATCCCCAGGAACTGTGCGACAGGGTACGTTACCTCCATTGCATGCCTGACGGAAGGATGCTTGTAGCTACAGTCGGCGGTCTGATAATATTTGACCCGTCAGACAATCCGGAGCTTACGGTGTTCAACCTGATCAGAAAGATCCCTGGAGACATAGCTTCTCTAGGCAATAATGACATAATCCATATCTTTACTGACAGCGCCGGAAATACATGGCTCAGCACATTCGGCGGCGGATTGAACAGACTGTATTTCGAAGGAGGGCAGCCTCGTTTTGAAGTGGTCAGCACGGAACATGGTATGGCCAGCAACATCGTCCATTCGGCCGTAGAGGCTGATGACGGCTCGATATGGATATCTACGGAGGCAGGACTCTCCGTGTACGACCCGAAGACTGAAATCGTGCGCAATTTCACGAGATATGACGGCGTCACTCCGACGTCATACAGCGAGGCGACATGCGCCAAGGCGAATGATGGAAGCCTGCTGTTCGGAACATATGACAACATATACCGCATAGTGCCGGAGAGGTTTGCAGAAAGGGCGAACGGCAGCCGCATCAAGGTCTCCGGACTGTACATTGACGGAGTGCGTACTCCTTTCAACGGAAAAATGACGATTCCGGCAGACTATTCTTTCTTCAGGATAGATTTCTCTTCCCTGGATTTCAGCGTAAGCGGAGCCCGTACCTTCTCATATAAGCTTGAAGGCTATGACAAGGACTGGATATCAGGATCTGGAAACAGTGCCACATATTCACGTATCCCTGCCGGAAATTACGTTTTCAAGGTTACGGATTCCTTCCCTGTAGGCTCAGTCGATGGCAGGGAGGTAAGCATAGATGTAAGGGTACGCCCGTCTGCATGGACATCGACGGCGGCTGTGCTTATATATATTGTATTGGGACTCAGCATTGTCGGGCTTCTTGTCAGGATGCTCGTGACTTCGATGAAGCTTCGCGCGAACATAAGGCTCGAAAAGGATTTGAACGTGATCAAGTCAAGATTCTTCACCAATGTCTCGCATGAACTCAGGACTCCTCTGACCCTTATTCTCGGCGGAATCGACGAGATACGCCGCAAGATGCCGGCGGAATCTCCGAACGAATATAGCGTGAACATCGTTCAGAAGAACGCACGAAGGATGCTGACTCTCGTGAACCAGCTTCTTGATACCAGGTCTATTGCGGACGGAAAGATGCGTCTTAATGTGACCAGCTTCGATGTTGTGAAGCTCGTCCAGGATGTATATGACGATTTCAGGGATGTCTCGCGTGAGCGTCAGATGGAGATGCGTATCATACGTTCGGTCGATTCGCTGATGGTCGGAGGAGATGCTATGCGTCTTGAAGCTCTCGTTTACAATCTTCTGTCCAACGCGTTCAAATATACTTCTGACGGAGGAAAGATCGAGGTCGGAGTTCTGTATCGTGCAGGAGATCCGGAATACCGCATCATGGTGAAAGACAATGGTATAGGTGTGGCGAAAGAGAACCAGCAGGCCATTTTCGAACCTTTTACCAAGGGTACCACATCTGCATTCAAGGGAATGGCAAGCAACGGTATTGGCCTCGCGTTCTGTAAGGATATAGCAGACATCCATGGTGGGGAAATCTGGGTGGAGAGCGACGGAAAGACCGGATCAAAGTTCTTTGTACGTCTTCCTGTAATGGAAGTTGAGGAAGCCGTTCCTCAGAGCGAAGCATACGGATTGAGCAAGTATAAGGCAGAAGCGTCATACCCTGAAGGAGCTCTTAAGGTCCTTGTGGTCGAGGATAACGCCGAACTCAGGATCTACATGTACAATAACCTTGTCGAAAGGTATGAGGTGCGTGATGCATCGAACGGAAAGGAGGCCCTTCAGATTATAAGGGACGGATGGATGCCGGATATGGTAGTGACCGACCTGATGATGCCTCAGATGGATGGTATGGAGCTTATCGACAATCTTCGCAATGACTTTGCTACCAGCCACATACCTATCGTCATGATTACGGCGAAGCATGAGGATGATACCCAGGTGAGGGCGTTGAAATACGGTGCTGACGGATATATCGCCAAGCCGTTTACGATGGAGCTTCTCACCGCAAGGATTGACAGCATGCTGGAAAGAAGACGGACGCTTATGTCCAGACTTTCCGAAAACCGTCCTGCCGAGAAGGGTGGCAAGGTCGATATCGTGCCTGAAGAGATCGTAATCACCGACAGGGACGAGAACCTCATCAAGAAGGTGATGGCATGGCTGGAGGACAATGTCTCGAATGCGGATGTGACTGTGGACCAGCTTGCTGTCCATGTGGGAATGGGACGAACTTCCATGTACAACAAGATAAAGGGACTGACTGGCAAATCGCCAGTGGAACTTATACAGGAGTTCAGGATGAAGAAGGCGGCTTCATACCTTAAGACCGGACAGTTCTCTGTTTCTGAAACTTCCTATAAGGTGGGATTCTCGGATCCCGGATATTTCAGCAGGACATTCAAGAAGCATTTCGGAATGTCTCCTGCCGATTACATGAAGCACTGCCGTGCAGAGGAACATGAACAATAAAACGAATGCAGCATATATGAAGAGACTTATAGCGCTTATGGCAGTTTTGTCTGCTCTTACAGTATACGGACAGGAACCTTATTCCGTGCGCATGATACGTTCGGAGATGCAGAGGAATCCTGATGCGACATGGCTTGACGGCCGTCAGGGCGAGCGCAAATGGAATTATACCACCGGACTGGAACTCAAGTCCTTCCTGGACGCAGCACGCAGATACGAACTCCCTGAAGTTGTGGACTATGTACGTGCGTGGGCGGACACGATGGCGACTGAGAAAGGCGTGGTTTACAAGTACAAGAAATCGAACTATAATGTCGACCATATCTGTCCGGCAAGAATATATTTCGACCTCCACGATATGTACGGAGACCAGGACAAGCGTTACCGTCGCGTGACCCGTATGATCCGCGAGCAGCTGGACACCCATCCGCGTACTGAGTCGGGTGAGTTCTGGCACAAGCAGATTTATCCGCATCAGGTGTGGCTGGACGGCTTCTATATGGCCCTTCCTTTTTATGCGGAATATACGGATAGATATGCTCCGAAAGAACAGAAAGATTCCCTCTTTGCCGATATCGTGCATCAGTTTGCTGCTGGTGCGCAGAATACATTGGACAAGGAGACCGGACTCTTCCGCCATGCATGGGACGAGTCGAAGTCCATGTTCTGGTGCGACCCGCAGACGGGTCTTTCCGAACATGCATGGGGACGTGCGAACGGCTGGTATGCCGTGGCCCTGGTCGAAGTGCTGGACTATCTTCCGAAGTCGCATCCGGGACATGCTGTCCTCGTGGACCAGCTGAACTATTTCCTGGAGGTCCTGCCTAAATGGGCTGACCCGCAGACCGGTATGTGGTACCAGGTCCTTGATTGCCCGGGCAGGGAAGGGAACTATCTCGAGGCCACATGCTCGATAATGTTCACCTATGCCTTCCTCAAGGGACTCCGCATGGGTTATATCGACAGGTCGCATGAGGATTACATCCTGGGTCTTTATCCTAAGTTCATAGACCGTTTCATCAGGGAAAATCCGGACGGGACCATTTCAATGACAGACTGTTGCGCTGTAGGAGGTCTCGGCGGCAAGCAGATGAGGAAAGGCGATTTCGAGTACTATCTCAGCGAGCCGATAATTGAGAACGACTGCAAGGGCGTAGGCCCTTTCATCTGGGCGTCTCTGGAGTGGGAAGCACGACATAACATCGACTGGCACCCCGGCAGGGAAGGCCGTCCTGTCGCTTTTGAAGGCGCGGAAGGCTGCGGAAAATACTCCCTCGGCGGAAGGGGAGGAAAGGAATATGTTGTGACTTCTCTCGCCGATGACGGTTCGGAAGGCACCCTCCGCCATGCCGTAGAGGCGGAAGGCCCCCGTGTAGTGAAGTTCGCAGTGAGCGGAGACATCCATCTTACCGCCCCCTTGAACATAGAGAATCCATACCTTTCGATCCTGGGCGAGACCGCCCCTGGAAAGGGAATCACCCTTCGTGACCATAACGTCTTCATCGAAGCCGACCATGTGATCATGCGTTATCTGCGCATACGTCTCGGTTCTGCGGCCGGAGTTGAAGCAGACGCGTTGGGGGCAAAGAGATGCTCGAACATCATCATAGACCATTGCTCGATCAGCTGGGCTGTGGATGAGAATGCTTCCTTCTATAATATAAATGATGCCACAGTGCAGTGGTGCATCATTTCAGAAGCTCTCAATTCTTCTGTCCATCATAAGGGAAACCACGGATATGGCGGCATCTGGGGCGGAAGGAATGTATCTTACCACCACAATCTCTTCGCCCACAACAACAGCCGCAACCCACGTTTCGACCACCCTCGCATCTACAGCGGCCAGGAACTGCTTACCGGACGCGGCACTGTCGAATTCGTTAATAATGTAGTGTATAACTGGGGAATGAAGGCTATATACGGCGGAGAAGAAGGCTGGTTCAACCTGATAGGCAACTGTTTCCGTCCTGGTCCCGCTACCCGCAGCCTTGACGGAGAATGGCTGGAGATCAGCACTTCAAGGACGACATCAATGATTCCGGGAAACTTCTTTGCATACGGGAACGTATATGACATAAGTGCAGTAGAGGACGGCGGATACGAAGGCAGGAAACCGGAGATGGACAAGATCGCATCCCGTGAAAAGTATTATGCAGAGGTATGCCAGGCAGAGCCTTTTGCCGTAAGTGTTCCCCTTGAATCTATGGCCCAGCACGCCACAGACGCTTACAAGGCTGTCCTCAAGCATGCTGGAGCTTCCAGAAAGCGTGATGCGGTAGACAAGAGGATAATAATGGAAGTCAAGAAAGGAACAGCGACATACAAAGGTTCCGTGACCGGATATCCGGGCATAATAGACCATGAAGACGATGTATTGAAATAACTTAATTAATTTTTATACCAATGAAAAAAGACACTAATCAACAACTGATGACCAATTGGCGCTGGTGGATGGTGGTATTGCTTTTCGTGGCGACTACCGTCAACTACATGGACCGCCAGGTGCTTTCCCTCACATGGAAAGAGTTCATCGCTCCTGAATTCCACTGGACAGACAGCGATTACGGTACTATCACGGCCGTATTCTCCCTCTTCTACGCATTCGCAATGCTTTTCGCAGGCAAGTTCGTGGACTGGATGGGCACAAAGAAGGGTTATTTGTGGGCCATCGGCATATGGTCGTTCGGTGCATGCGCGCATGCAATCTGCGGCTGGGCGACGATGCATATCGAAGGATATGAGTCCATCGAGGCCATGAAGGCTGTCGAGGCAGGTACAGGCGCCGCTCTTGCCATCGCATCCGTGAGCGTATGGCTCTTCCTGGCTGCGCGAGGCATCCTTGCTCTCGGAGAAGCCGGAAACTTCCCTGCTGCGATCAAGACGACAGCCGAGTACTTCCCTAAGAAGGACCGTGCGTTCGCAACTTCGATCTTCAATGCCGGCGCGTCTGTAGGTGCCCTTGTTGCTCCTGCTACCATCCCGCCTCTTGCCGCATGGCTTGGCTGGGAGATGGCGTTCATCATCATCGGTGCCCTTGGCTTCCTCTGGATGGCATTCTGGGTGTTCATGTATGACAAGCCTCAGAAGTCGAAGCATGTCAACGAGGCGGAGCTCGCCTACATCCGTCAGGATGAGGACGAGCAGGTTGTGGCAGATGCTGCTGCAGAAGAAAAGAGCAGCATCCCTTTCCTGAAATGCTTCACATACCGTCAGACATGGTCATTCATCGTAGGAAAGTTCTTTACCGACGGAGTATGGTGGTTCTACCTCTTCTGGGCACCGGCTTACTTCCAGGACCAGTTCGGCTATAAGGCTTCATCAGGCACAGGAATGATGCTCATCATCACCCTTTACGCCATAGTGACCGTAATCTCCATCTTCGGTGGCTATCTGCCTAAGCTTTTCGTGGAGCAGAAGGGCATGCATCCATACAAAGGAAGGATGCTTGCGATGCTCATCTTCGCATTCTTCCCTCTCTTCGCCCTCTTCGCACAGCCTATGGGCCAGTATTCGGCATGGTGGCCTGCAATCATCATCGGTCTTGCCGGTGCGGGACATCAGGCATGGTCTGCGAACCTCTTCTCTACAGTCGGCGACATGTTCCCTAAGTCTGCAATCGCTACCATTACAGGTATCGGCGGAATGGCGGGAGGTATCAGCTCTTTCCTCATCAACAAGGGAGCCGGTGTCCTCTTCACCTATTCTGAAAATGCAGGCGCAGCCTTCACATTCCTCGGATTCGAAGGCAAGGAAGCAGGATATATGATTGTATTCTGCTTCTGTGCAGTGGCATACATCCTCGCGTGGACAATCATGAAGGCTCTTGTTCCTGAATACAAGAAGATCGGATAATGAAACTGCATGTGAACAGACTTCTGCCGTTCATCCTGGGCGCATTCCTGATCATTTCGGGATGCGGCCGGGAAGAACCGGTCGTCCTGCCTGAAGAAGTGGCTGCTCCGTCGGGGGTGAAACTTGTATCCTATGACGCAGCTTCGCTGGTCTTCTCATGGGATGAAGTTGAAGGCGCGGAATATTACGTTGCTCGTCTTGAGACTTCTTCCGGCACTCTTGTGCCTGGAGGACAGACCACCACAAAGGAAACCACTATCGGCTTCAAAGGCCTGCAGACTGGTGTTACCTACAAATTCAAGGTAAGGGTACATGTGTCAGGAACGGATTCTCCTTTTTCCGAGCCTCTGGAGGCAGTGACGACTGAGAACGAAGGTCCCGTACCCGGACCAGGACCGGTCCCTAAGCCGGAACCATCCGAAGCCTATGCCGAATTCTCGATACCGGCTGCGGAAGACGAGCACATGCTTCCTCTGGCCTTTCCTGGTGCTGAAGGCGGCGGAATGTATACGACCGGCGGACGTGACGGTAAGGTCATCCATGTGACGACGCTCGCAGACAGCGGCAGCGGGTCCCTCAGAGCAGCTCTTTCAGAGTCCGGACCAAGGACCATAGTCTTTGATGTGGCCGGAGTAATCGAACTCAAGAGCACGCTGAACATCAAGAACGGCGATGTGACCATAGCAGGTCAGACCGCTCCGGGAGACGGAATCTGTCTGAAGAATTACTCGACGGTCATCAATGCCGACAATGTAGTGATCCGTTTCGTCAGGTTCCGTATGGGAGATGAAGCGAAGCAGGAAAACGACGCGATATGGGGCAGGTATCACAGGAACATCATCCTTGACCACTGCTCGATGTCATGGTCGACGGACGAATGCTCGTCGTTCTATGCGAACGAATTCTTCACGATGCAGTGGTGCATACTGACCGAAAGCCTGCGCAACTCTGTACATGGCAAGGGCAAGCACGGATATGGCGGAATCTGGGGCGGAAAGAACGCTTCCTTCCATCATAACCTTCTTTCATGCCATGACAGCCGCAATCCGAGGATAGACCATCCTCAGATTTATGGCGACTATGTTACGACTCACCGAGGAAACGTCGACTACAGATGCAACACCGTGTATAACTGGGGGTCAAATCATACATACGGAGGCGAAGACGGCTGGTTCAATATTGTGAACAACTACTATAAGCCAGGACCCGCATCTTCTGACAGGAAATATTTCGTCGACGCATACGGCTCATATGTGAAGGATGGGGTGACATATGCCGACAGCTACGCGGAAATGTACCTCAGCGGCAATGTGCATGAGAAGTATCCTGAACTTGGAGCGGCGAACGACGCTTCGACGATCTATTGGCATAACGGCTCATCATACGGCAACTACAATCTTACCCTGTCTTCTCCATTGATGTTGGAAGGTCCTGCAGGCGGCGATATCTATACGACCACCCACTCTGCAGAGGATGCATTCGCCCGCATATGTGAGTTCGGAGGAGCATCCTTGTCCCGCGACTCCGTTGATGATAGGGCTTGTACCGATGCGAAGAACGGTACAGCGACCGTCACGGACGGAGGCAACGGCTCGAAGAACGGAATCATCGACACCCAGACCGCTGCAGGCGGATGGCCTTCATATGAGGCTTCAGCTGATGAGATTGCCGGTACAAAGGATACGGATGGTGACGGAATGCCTGACTGGTTTGAGGAAAAGTACTCCCTGAATGCTTCCAATGCAGACGACGGCAACAAGAAGACACTTGATTCCTATGGGCGATATACCAATCTGGAAATGTATCTCCACTATCTTGTCCGTGATATAGTTGCAGTGCAGAATACAGGAGGCAGGTACATGAATCTGCAGTAAACATGCATATGTAGTGGAACTGTGTTAAAAAATACATGCAAAGCGATAAAATGTCCAAGTGTACTTGATGACGAATTGGTATTTTCGCATTATGAAATTATTGTAAACAACTAAATAATAACCAAAACAATCTTTTATGAAAAATCTGACGTACAAGATTTCTCTGCTGATCTTAGGTCTGTTTGCGGCAGTGGCTGTGAATGCACAGGAGATCAGAGGTGTCGTGTCAGACGTGAACGGAGAGCCCCTGATCGGCGTGTCCGTTTTCGTAGACGGCACCACTTTGGGTACTGCGACAGGTGTTGACGGCGATTATGTCATCGACATTCCTTCTGCAAAAGGAAAGACCCTGGTCTTTTCGATGATCGGACTCTCGGAGAAGAGGGTGACCATCGGAAACACTACAACCATCAATGTGACTCTTGAGGAGGATTCCAACTTCCTTGACGAGACAGTGGTCATCGGTTACGCTTCGGTAAAGCGTCGCGATCTCATGGGTTCTGTGACTTCGGTAGGAAACGAAGCCCTCACCCAGGTTCCTGTCGCAAGCGTAGGTGAAGCTCTTGCCGGTAAGATGGCAGGTGTCCAGGTCACCACAACTGAAGGTGACCCTGACGCCGAAATCAAGATCCGTGTCCGCGGAGGCGGATCCATCACTCAGGATGCTTCTCCTCTTTACATCGTGGACGGTTTCCCTGTTGCGAGCATCTCTGACATTCCGGCTTCAGATATCCAGTCGATCGACGTCCTCAAGGATGCATTCTCGACAGCGATCTACGGTTCACGTGGTGCGAACGGTGTAGTTCTCGTCACCACAAAGTCAGGAGCTTCCGGAAAGATCTCCGTAAGCTACAACGCATACTGGGGCCAGAAGAAGATGGCCAACGCAGATGCCATCCAGACAGGCTCTCCATACGACTTCGTACGCAACCAGTACGAGCTTTCTGTTCTCCGCGACGAACTCGAGGACAATTATATTCCGACATTCGGCGTATTCGAAGACATGGACCTCTACAAGAACGTCCAGAAGAACGACTGGGTGCAGAAGGTGTTTGGAAACGTAGGCTCTACATTCAGCCACAACCTTTCTGTTTCAGGCGGTTCGGACAAGGTGAAGTGGACAGCAAGCTATGCGCATGTAGGTGACGACGCCATCATGCTCGGCTCAGACTTCAAGAGAGACAACCTTACCTTCAAGACACAGTACAAGCCTATTAAGCAGATCACCGTAGACATCAATGCAAGATATTCACGCACAGAGGTTCTGGGAGCAGGTGCAAACTCTATGAATGACGGCGGATCGACTTCAAGCAACGGCCGTCTCAAGCATTCGGTTCAGTATACTCCGTTCCCTATCACAGGTGTAGCGACTGACTCTGACCTTGCGGAAGACTATGGCGACAATGCTCCGCCTCTCAAGTCGGTAGCTGATAACGACAACAGGAGGATCCGTAAGAACTGGACCCTCAACGGTGCGGTTACATGGCATATTATCGACAACCTCAACCTCAAGGTAGAGGGCGGTATGGATGACTACTCGCAGGAAGACAACCGTTACTACGGTCTTACTACATACTATGTGGGTAACAGCGCTACAATCAAGGGCCAGCCTGCGACACAGTACAAGAACGCGTTCCGCACTAAGTACCGCAGCACAAACACCCTCAACTACAACTTCGAGAACCTCCTGGACGAAAAGCATAAGCTTGATGTCCTTCTCGGACAGGAGTATATCATCACGAAGTCGAACACGCTCTCTTCTACAATCGAGGGATTCCCTGTGTTCTTCGACTCACAGATGGCATGGAACTTCATGGCTTCGGGAACTCCTGTAGCATCGAACAACTTCTACAATCCTGACGAGCGTCTCCTCTCTTTCTTCGGAAGAGCGAATTACGAGTACGACGGACGCTATGCTGTATCTGCTACAGTACGTGCCGACGGTTCTTCCAAGTTCGTAAAGGGCAACCAGTGGGGCATCTTCCCATCCGCTGCTGCATCTTGGACCATCTCGAACGAGGGTTTCCTCGAGGATGCGTCATGGCTTGACAACCTGAAGCTCCGCTACAGCTACGGTACAGCAGGTAACAACAACATTCCTTCGAATGTGGCATCGCTTCTTTTCCAGGCGAACCAGACCCAGTGGATCTCGATGGGCAACACATGGTGGGGACCTACTACAGTAGGAGGTAAGTCCATCATGCCTAATCCAGACCTTACATGGGAGACAACGGTTTCTCATAACCTCGGTCTCGACTATGCATTCCTCAGGAGCCGCATCAACGGATCTTTCGAGGTTTACCACAATACTACAAACGACCTTCTCATCCAGTTCCCTGTAGCAGGTTCAGGATATGACTATCAGTACCGCAACCTCGGATCTGTTCAGAACCGCGGTTTCGAGGCTTCTGTCAATCTGGTAGTATTCGAGAAGAAGAACTTCGGACTCACAATCGGAGGAAACATCAGCTTGAACGAGAACAAGGTTACAAGCCTTGGAGGACTCGACAAGATCGAGGCTGCTTCAGAGTGGGCTTCAACCGAGATAGGACCTGACTACATCGTGACTGTAGGCCGTCCTCTCGGCGACATGTACGGCTATGAGTCTGACGGACGCTATTCAGTTGATGAGTTCACCCACGACGGAACATCATGGGTTGCGAACGAAGGAACTGTAGATGCTTCAGACATCCTCGGAAAGGAATTCTTCCGTCCGGGTGCAATGAAGCTCAAGGACCAGAACGGCGACGGCAAGATCACTGTAGACGACAAGGTGATCATCGGTAACGCACAGCCTCTCGGCGTAGGCGGTTTCAACCTTTCAGGTTACCTCTACGGCTTCGACTTCTCTGCAAACTTCAACTATGTGTTCGGCAACAACATCTACAATGCCAACAAGATCGAGTTCAACCACTCAAGGAAGTATTCTAACCGTAACCTCCTTACTACAGCAAACGTAGAGAACCGCTGGACCAACATCGATTGGGAGACAGGTGAGGAAATCACTGACCCTGAAGTACTCAAGCAGGTCAATGCAGGTACCACAATGTGGAACCCTGGCGTAAACAAGGCGATCTTCTCCGACTGGGCTGTCGAGGACGGTTCATTCCTCAGACTTCAGTCTGCTACAATCGGTTACACTCTTCCTGAGAAGCTGACCATGAAGATCAAGATGCAGAAGCTCCGCGTCTATGTGACCGGTACAAACCTCTTCTGCCTGACCAAGTATTCAGGCTACGACCCTGAAGTCGACACAAGACGTAAGACTCCTCTTACTCCGGGTGTAGACTGCTCGGCATATCCGAAGAGCACAGGTTTCGTTGTCGGAGTAAACGTGACATTCTAATCTCTAATACAGGAATCATATGAAACTGATAAATAAAATACTTCTTGGTGTAGGAATGTTGGCGGCTGCGTCTCTGACTTCATGCGAGGACGGCCTCACAACTCCGACCCAGTCTTCTTTCGATGAGTCTGTGGTCTTCTCCAACTACACCCTTGCTGAATACAATGTATTCGGAATCTACGAGGTGTTCGGTCACACGAACTGCCACCGTGGACGCTACCTTCCTTGGTACGGATTCAATACCGATATCGAGCTCTACAACAATACTAACGTTGACGAAAAGTCACAGATTCCGAGATATTCGATGACCGTGACAAACGGCCAGCTGAACCTTGCCAACGGTCCGTACAACGAACTCATGGGAGGTATCGAAAGGGCAAACCTTTCAATCCGCGGCATCCGCCAGTATGGAAACCCTGAGGGCAATCCAGAAATGGCGGCTCTCCTCGGTGAGGCTCTCTGCGCACGCGCTCTCCTTTATACAGAGCTCCTCAAGGCTTACGGAGAGGTTCCTGCACGTTTCGAGCCTATTTCTCCTGAGACCATCTATATCAACAAGTCTGACAAGGACGTTATCTACAAGCAGCTTCTCGCTGACCTTGAAGAGGCTTTCGGATATATGAGCTGGCCAGGCCAGAGCAAGCAGACTGCGACTACCGACCGTCCAAGCCTTGCATTCGCGAAAGGTCTTTATGCACGTCTTGCCCTCATGGCATCAGGTTATTCCCTCCGTCCTGGCGAAGGACTCGTGGGAACCGGTGACCCAGGTACCGTAAGACTTTCAAACGACCCGGCCCTCCAGAAGGAAGTCCTCTATCCAAAGGCTCTTGCTGCCCTTAAGGATGTGATCGACAACGCAGGCCTTTCACTCATGGATTATGAGACTCTCTGGAGAGAGTTCAACAATATGGACACAGCTGCCGGCAAGGAAGTCATCTATGTGATCCCTTCATCTGATACCCGCGGACGCTGGAACTATACATTCGCAATCAGGACAGAAGGTAACCCTGCATGGTCACAGGGTCCTACTTCATCACGTGGCGGTACAGCCGGTCCGGTTCCTACCCTCTACTGGAAGTACGGCAAGGAAGACGTTCGTCGCGACATGAGCTGCGTCAACTGGAAGTGGGTCAAGGGCGACGGCGCGAACGTTGCAGAACTCGCAGGACCTAATGACTGGTATTTCGGAAAGTTCCGTCTCGAATGGCAGACCAAGTCCCCATACAACGGCGGTAATGACGACGGTATCAAGCCTGTATACATGAGATATTCCGACATTCTTCTCATGGCTGCAGAGATCGCCAACGACCCTGCATGCGGAACACGTGACGAGAACTTCGCAAAGCAGTGTCTTCTCGAAGTGCGCAAGAGAGCTTACAAGGGCAACGAAGGCCTTGCTACAGCTTATGTGAACGGTCTTTCAGGCCAGGATGCTGTGTTCGATGCAATCGTTGACGAGCGTGCTCTCGAGTTCGTGGGCGAGATGCTCCGTAAGAACGACCTCATCCGCTGGAACCTCCTCAAGACCAAGATGGACGAGTCTCAGGCAGAACTCAAGAAGTATCTTGAGAGGACTGACAAGTATGCAGACTTCGGCCCTTCTATATGGTATAGGAGCAATGCTGACGGCAGCATCCAGTTCTACGGATATGATGCCCAGACATCAGTTGATGCCGCACCTGCCGGTGAAGGCTGGATCTGCGATGTTGACTACTTCAAGTTCACAAGCGAGGACAAGGAGACTGGCGAAACTGTAATGAGCGAGTCTGCAACAAAGAAACTCAACTCGTTCTACGACAACGACCCTAATACCCGCCAGTGGTGGCCAATTCCTGAGGCAACCCTTACAAACAGCCAGGGTACCCTCGTAAATGACTACGGCTTCTAATCTTAACAAGACAACAGAAACAATATGAAAAGAATATTTTCAGCAATCTTAGGAGTAGCGCTTGTCGCTTTCGGAGCCGTCTTCACAGGCTGTACCCCGGAAGAGATAATGATCCAGGACGAGATCGCCCTTGGAAGATGCCTCACTCCGACTGAACTCTCTGCCAAGATCATCAACGGAGAGATCATTGAATTCGACTGGACAAAGTCGAAGGGAGCGACAGACTTCGTTCTCGAACTCTATTCTGATGAGGCCATGACCGCATTGGAAGAGACTGCAACAATCCCTGCCGACCAGGTTCCTTACACTTGGGACCTTGAGGCTGACATGACATACTATGCCCGCGTAAAGGCCATCGACCAGAGCGAGAACGGTCTTGAGGAATCGAACTGGGCGGTATTTGAGGAAGGTCTCAATACATATGCCATCAAGTCTTCACTCAATCCTGAACTTGTAGACAGATCGGAATCATCCATCACCATCAAGTGGACAAAGGATCCGGAAGTGGACCATATCCGCATCACTCCTGCCCTCAAGGAAGAGGACGGAGCATATACACGTTTCGATGTGTCTGCTGACGCTGCAGATGCAGCACAGGTTGAGGTTACAGGCCTGAACCCTTCAGTGAAGTATACTCTTGCAGTTCATTTCAAGAGCGCACAGAGAGGTACAGTCGCTGCATGGACACGTCCTTCTATCCAGGGTGCTACAGAAGTCGCTACAGCAGAAGCTCTTGCACAGGCTATCGCTGACAAGGCTGCCGTTATCAAGGTCGCTTATTCTGAGACTCCGTATGTCATCGGAAGCGTCGTTCTCGGCGGACCGGTAGAGATCTACGGTGATGCTACCGCACAGGGTGCGCAGCCTGTAATCCAGGGCGGACTCAAGATAGGTGCTGGCGTGACCAAGGTACATCTTGAGGCCATCACATTCGACGGTGCGTCTCTCGCAGACTATCCTCACAACCTCACTTTCGATGCAGCTGCTGAAGTTGAGAGCATCACAGTGGTGAACTGTACTCTCAACAACTACCTCCGCGGCATCATGTACGAGAACAGCAAGGGTCCAAAGGTAGGAAACATCGTTTATGATGATGTTGTAGTCAATAATGTAGGCGGCGACGGCGGCGACTGCTTCGACTTCCGCGGTTCTGCTACAGTAAACAGCATTTCATTCACGAACTGCACGCTCAACGGCGGTGCACGTACATATTTCCGTATAGACGCGAAGACTGTCCTCGAGTCAATCTCGATGACCAACTGTACATTCAACAACCTTTGCTTTGCAAACAACGGAAACAATAACGGTATCTTCAATATCCGTGCTCTGAATGCTGCTGGTGCAGCCCCTGCTTTCGTCCTCAAGAAGAACGTATTCCTCAACATGAACGACGAGAACAAGAGATGCTGCCTCATCGCGAAGAACTCTACTTCAGCCTTCCCTACAGAGATCGCTGACAACTTCTTCTTCAACTGCTACGACAGATTCTTCATCCCTCAGAAGGACGGTTCGTCTCTTGCTGGAGACGAGTTCAAGAAGGCTGTAGAAGATGGAAAGGCTCTTATCGTAGTGAATGGAAGCGCAGTGCTTGATAACGACCCATGCGTCGACAGTGTACGTGACAAGCTCAACGTGACCGACAAGGCTGTCCTCGAGGCACAGGCTGGTGACCCACGCTGGTATGCGGCATATGTCGAGATTCCTGAGGACCTTACCCAGGGCGTTACCGCAACAGGCAAGGAGTGGGATCTTACTGACGGCCAGACATTCAAGAAGCTCGCTGACAAGGATATGGTACGTGACGGCATCCGCTTCTATGTGAAGAATACTCCTATCAACTTCACCAAGGAAGGATTCGAGTTCTCTGGTGAGGCTACCCTTGGAACAGACGGTGTCCCTACAGACGGAGCTATCGGAATCAAGGTCAATGAACCAGGTTCTATCATCATCTCTGTTGCTGAGGCTGCAGGTCATTCGAATCTTACAGTCAGCCTTGACGGAAAGGTTTCTGCATCAGTTGCCGCTGGCGCCGAGTACCAGAAGGTTACATTCGCTTCAATCGCACAGGAAAGCATGATCTACATCTATGGCTGCCACCCTGCAACAATGACATTCCTCCAGTGGACATCAGACATCGAGGTGCTTGACAAGGTTCTTGCAACTCCTGTCGTGAAGATGGACAAGAAGACTGTCAATGAAAGGGCAGAAGATGCCATCACCCTCACTTGGGATGCGATCGACTATGCAGGTTCATACAACGTGACAGTTGACGGAAAGGTTAAGAATGTTACCGAGACAACATATGTGATCAACACAGCAGGCTTCGCAGTTGAAGAGGCTGGAGCAGACTTCGCAGTTCAGGTGACAGCCGTTCCTGCAAAGGATGACTACACACGCGTAGAATCACAGCCTGCAGAACTTTCGTTCCATGTGAATGATGTTCCTGATGAGCCTGGCATCAAGATAGTAAGATACGATCTTGTCTTCCCAGAAGCTGCAAATGCAGAAGAGAAGTATGTATGCGAAAACAATGCCGGCTTCTATGTACAGACTACAGGAGGATGGGTGATTGATGCCAACAGCCAGAAATTTGCAGTACCAGGAGATTCTGAGACAGTCTCTTATACTAGCCGTCTTAAGGGATCAAAGACCTCCGATATCAAGACAATGACTATCACTGTTCCAAACGATGGTAAGCTTTATATTGCAGCCCGCTCAGCCAACAGTTCTGCAACAGACCGTACAATGGCTCTGATGCAGGGTGATAAGGAAATCCTTGCTCCTACAGTCATCAAAGATGCAGACA
>JAFTYS010000025.1 GCA_017461285.1 Bacteroidales bacterium
CTATAACACTGGAGGATATGCTCCGTTAAAGATCCTTCGCTGCCGCTCAGGATGACAGACGGTTGTCATTCTGAATGGAACGAAGTGAAATGAAGAATCTTTATAATGGAAATATACGACAAAATGTTTTCAGAGGACGTCGGTTCCTTCTTCAGGTCTCCGGTAAGGGAGATCTTCAAGAAGGTTGACCTCAACGCCATATACTCCTTTGCCGGAGGCTATCCCTCGGCGGAGACCTTCCCTTTGGAGGAGATCCGTCAGACCATGTCCGAAGTCATAGACAAGTACTCCGGGAAGGCATTCCAGTACGGGGCTACGCAGGGCGTGCCGGATCTTCGCGAGGCTGTGGCCGAGCGATGCGGCGTGCCGGTGGAGCGCGTGCAGATCACGTCGTCATCCCAGCAGGGAATCGATGTGTGCACCAGGGTGCTTGTGGATCCGGGTGATGTGATCCTTACCTCAAGCCCGTCGTATCTCGGTGCACTCCAGTCTTTCCGCTCATACCGTGCAGATATAAGGGGAGTGGCCCATAATTCAGATGTAGATGCTTTCAGGGCTGAATATGAGAAGGTTATAACCGAGGCTAAAGCGGAAGGAAAGAAGATAAAGTTCCTGTACATGATTCCGGATTTCCAGAATCCTTCAGGTGAGTCGCTTACCCTTCAGGAACGCAGAATGCTTGTTTCGCTGGCGCAGAAGCATGATTTCCTTATTGTTGAGGACAGCCCGTACAGGGAATTGAGATATGAAGGCGAGCCGATCCCTACGATGTACTCGCTTGATCCTGACAGGGTCATCCATCTTGGTTCCTTCTCAAAGATATTCGCACCGGGATTCCGTCTCGGATGGGCGATAGCTCACCCCGACATCCTGGACAAGATATATGTATGCAAGCAGTCGTTGGACCTCTGCCCGCCGATTTTCGACCAATATGTGGCGGCGGAGTTCCTGAAAAGCGGAAGGCTTGACGCAAATCTCAAGAAGAGCATAGAACTTTACAGGAGCAAGAGGGACCTTCTTCTTTCACAGCTGGAGGAGCATATGCCGGAAGGCATCACCTGGACTCATCCTGAAGGCGGTCTTTTTCTTTTCCTGACGATGCCGGAAGGCTTTGACGCGGTCAGGTTCTATGACAGGGCTCTTGATGCTGGAGTGGCCTATGTGGCCGGGGAATTCTTCCATCCCGACGGAAGCGGAAAGAATACGATGCGTATGAATTTCTCATTCATGTCTCCGCAGAAGATAAAGGAAGGGGTTGAACTGCTTGCAAGACTGCTTTATGATGAAATTCTATAAATATCAGGGTGCAGGAAACGATTTCCTGATTGCGGACAACCGTGACGGTTCGATAAGTCTGACGAAGGATCAGATCGCTTCCGTATGCGACCGTCGTTATGGAGTCGGCGCGGATGGTCTCATGCTGCTTGAGACAAGCGACAGACATGACTTCCGTATGACATATTACAATTCCGACGGGTCGGGAGGCATGATGTGCGGAAACGGAGGCAGATGTATCGTGGCTTTTGCTGCGGATATGGGGCTGGAGAAATTTGATTTCGATGCGGCCGACGGATTCCATACTGCCCGGATATTGAAGGATGAGGATGGAGTCAAGACTGTGCGTCTTAAGA
>JAFTYS010000026.1 GCA_017461285.1 Bacteroidales bacterium
GACCGCAAGCCGAAATACATAGTCGCAGTAGCCTGCTCAAGTCTCTACGGAGATTATTTCACCGGAGGACAGGGGTCTGTAATGTATGTGGATGAATGGGAATTCATGTATAAGTAGCTTTATACAAATAGCATGGCTCCGAAACCGACGGCAAGGGCTATGACGCAGTTGATGAGCTTCGCATATGCGAAGCTCTTCTTGCTTTCAGCGAGGAGGGGGATCGAGGCATGTCCGTCCTGGGATATGCAGCTTGCCAGGAGAACAGGCATGGGAACCACTCCGGCTGCGTAAAGGGTCACGAATATCATATGCGGGCCGGATTCCGGTATTATGCCTATGACTGTTGCCAGGAGAATCATCAGGGCAGTGTTGTCGCTTATCCAATGACTGATATCGAAATGCTGCAGAGCGATTCCGAGAACAAGCAGTACTCCGAAAGTCCATGCGAAGATGACAGGCAGATGCTTTCTGACGATATGGTTCCAAAGATGCTCTTCCACGAAATGGTCCGAAGCGAACAGCAGCACGAAAAGCACGATCACGCTCAGCCCGGCGAACAGCACGTTCATCCAGTCCTCGCTCAGAAGGTCTATGTGCAATGTCCTTGTCTCATGTTCATGTATGTGACCGTATTCATGTATATTTGCCATATCTTCGGCATGTGCATGATGATGCTCATGGCCCAGATTCCCGGTAGCCAGGGCCGTTATGAAAACCGCCAGCCCGACAAACATTGCCATCCTCTTCCACCCGTAATGCCTCCCTTCATGCCCTTCGTGCACAGCATATCCCGTGTCGCATCCGGCATCCATTCCGCACTCCTCATGCTCATGCTTTGCGCAATGTCTTGCATGTCTCCTGTCATATATTAAATCCACCGCGACTCCCACAATGACCGCCAGGACAAACAGCCCTGCAAATATCATAAGAGCCTGCTCAGGAATCATGGCAAGCATCACGAAAGCTTCATCTCCCGATGATGCTATCATCATGGCTACAAGGGCTCCGAAACTGAAAAGACGGTGAGTATAAAGCGATACGGTCGCGAATCCTCCCATGCATCCCGGCACCGAACCAAGCAGGGCAGCCACGACGACCTGACCGATCTTTGTCTTTCTCAACCCCTTGAACAACATTCCTCTGGATTCGATGTTCAGTGACTCGATCATCATCATCATCACGACCACCAATCCTGTAATCAGTATCGAATTCCTTAATATATCTATAAACATTTTCTATTAATATTAATTGGGGAGAATGAAATACGTAGTAGTAATGTGGAACGATTGAAAAACCATGGCCGCCCGTGGCCTTGTGAACGGGAGGGGCCCGCTGCGTAGCAGTGGGAGGGATTTAGTTTTTCAATCGTTTCACATTACTACCGCAAATTATTCTATATATCCTGCAATAAAGAGATTGACGATAGGGCGAAGAGGTGAATTAGTGGTCAGAGTGACGATCACCAGCACCTCACCCGAAGGCATCCCGGTAGTGTCAAGATCCACCTTGAAGCTACCTGTCTGACCTCCTTCTACGACAGGTATCTCCCCATGCGACCACCTCGGCGTGTCAGCATCCACCTTATACACCTTGAATGGTTTCTTTCCCTGATTCTTGAAAGTATATGAGGCATGTATCACCGTGCCCTTCTTCACCTTTCCGAAAGACCATGTGCTGCTCTCGAACATAGGTCTCGGCGCCGAAGACCTCTCCGCTTCCGTCATATCGTCAAAATTCTCTTTCGTGAAGGCCCAGAAACCGATCTTGTCTGAACCGTCCGGGCCTTTGACAGCCTTGCCGTTGACAACAGGAGATGCATAGTATGTATTCTTGCCCCAGAGATCTCTGTCTGCGGTCACTGTAAACGACATTTCAGCCGTACCCTGTGCCGGGATGGGATTCGGAGATACGCTTATCTTGAGATTCTCCGACACATCCGTGAAATCCACCTTGATAGGGGAGGTTGACAGGTTGGCCACCATCACCGCTTCGCTCTTCACTCCTCCTTGTTCAAGATTGCCGCCTTTTATCAGGGACTCGCGCAGTCCCAGAGCTCCGTATTTCACGGGGTACAGTTCCGAGAGAGGCTTCTTCTCTGCAAGGGATACGCCTCTAACCTTAAGGACTACAGGCTTCTTTACGTCCGACAGATACACCGTAAGATTCTTGTCGAAAGGATAAGCTCCCTCGTCATTTGAATAAGTGACGGAAACGGTTCCGGTCTTGCCGGGGCGTATCGGCTCGCGTGTCCATTTTACATCAGTGCATCCGCATGTGCTGACGACATTATAGATCACGGCAGGCTTGCTGCCGGTATTCTTCAAAGTGAAAGTGCATGACACAGGTCCGCTCTTGTGCATGATCTCGCCGAAATTATGAACCATCTTGTCGAATTCAAGTCCGTTCCCGACCTGATGTTGCGCCTTTGCACAGAAGCATGAAAGGAGCAGCGCAAGCGCTGCTATGATATGTCTGTTTCCAACCATAATCCCAATTATCTTAGACAAAGATAACATAAATCGCACTATCCTCGTCTTTGAATATCAAAATTAATGACTAAATTTGCACAAAGATTGCCAATGTGACAATTCGGATTGAAACATTAACAACTTAAAAGGATAACAAAATGGCTCACAGAATTACAGAAGACTGCGCTGCATGCGGAACATGCGCGCCAGAGTGCCCTGTAGGCGCAATTTCAGAGGGTGACATCTACAAGATCGATCCAAACTTGTGCATTGACTGCGGTGCTTGTGCTGCAGCTTGCCCTATGGGTGCAATCGTAGCTGAGTAATCAGTACGTTTTAAGAAATAAAAGAGGGACGGTCGATTCGACCGTCCCTCTTTTGTCTTTCTTACATGCCTATTCGGCAGGGAATGAAGCGATGTTGATCACATTGCCCTGTGAAAGAACATCCTGTACCGCAGCCTTCACATCTTCCGGTGTGAGGGTATTGATGGCATTCTCATACTCTGCGTCATAATCCACACCATGATCGAACCATGTCAGGAAGCAGTTCATCCAATAGCTGTTGTTGATACGTGACTCAGGGAGATTCTTCTTGAGGTTCTCGATGGCCATGTTGAAATGCTCCTGTGTAGGACCGTTTTCGGCAACTTCCTTGAGACCCTTGACCGCAAGCGCGCTGAGCTTCTCCACAGCCTCAGGGTTGGTGTTGAAGTAAACCTGTGTGAGAACTCTTTCAACAGGTGTCCTCTGAGCTACCATTGAAGTGCCGACTCCGTATGTGCCGCCCTCATCTTCGCGGATGGTCTTGGTATAGATCATGTCCATGATGTAGTTGGCGACATTCATTGCCACGCTCTTCTTTGTGTCAACAGGCACGTATGCTGAATAGAGCTGGAGGACAGTTGACTTAGGAGCCTGCATCTGAAGCTTCACGGTCTCGTTCACTTCACCCTTTGCAAATGCGATTATGTTCTCCTCGTTGATTCCTGTCGCCTTCTTACCCTTAGGGAGCGAGCCGATATATTTCTCAACCAATGGCTTGAGGGTCTCAAGGTCAACGTTTCCGACTATACGAACCGTCATGCCTGCAGCATCCTTGAAGAGCTCGCGGTAAACCCTTTCGATTGTAGCGAGGTCAGCCTTGGCGAGAGTCTCGTCAGTGAGATTCACGACACGTGGATTGTTGCCGTAGAGAATGTTGTTCATCTCGTTCTGGAACTGGAAGTCAGGATTTGCCTTCAGGTTAGGAAGAAGGGCGTTGATCTGATTGATTCCGGTCATGTATTCGTTCTCGTCGAAACGAGGATCGGTGAAGTAGAGGTATGCGATCTGGAGAGCCGTCTCGAGATCCTTAGGAGAACTTTCTCCGTTCACACCGTGGCGTGTTCCGCCGATATAAGGGCTGACGGAAAGGGATTTTCCGGCGAGCATCTTAGGAACGGTCTTGCCAGGGAACTTGGATATTCCTGAGTTCTGGAGGTAGAGTGTCCAGATGTTGTCTTCAAATGAAGGCATGTCCTCTGTAGCAATGAGGGTTCTTCCGCCTTCCTTTGAAATATTGAAGAGCACCTGATCCTGCTTATGCTGCGTAGGGAGCACAACCACCTTCACTCCGTTCTTGAGGATCCATTCAGTAGCTCCGTAAAGAGTCTCGGAGCTCTTCTTCACCTTCGAACCCTTGAGTTCCTTGCTGATGAAAGGCTCGTTCACGCTTTCTTCGACATTAGCCTGTATGTCGGCATTCTTTGCTGCAGCGATCGCGTCAAGAAGTTCCTGTTCTGTAGGGATGACCGAACCTTCCTTTGAAGGGCCGTTGTAAAGAACGACGAGGTTCTCGTCAGTGATGAGCTGTGCGACTACCTGGTTGAGTACCATTGCGTTGAGCTGCGAACAGATTGCCTGTGCCAGCTGGTATGCCATCTCCGGTGCGAGATAAGGCTTGTTCTCGTAGAAATTGTTCAGAAGAGGGTTTACGAAATCACTGTTCTTGCGGGTTGGAGCAGCCTCGACAGCCTCTTCATAATGCTTGAGGATGTTGTCTGTGGCACGCTGTACCTCGCCCTCGTTGAATCCGAATCTCTTCATCTTCTCGACCTCGATCATGAATGCTGTGAGAGCCTTCTGAGCCTCGCCTTCCTTGAAAATCACCTGACCTCTTGCTGCGTCGCATTCGTAGCAGATAGGATAGAAATAGAATCCTGCGTCGATGAAAGGAGAAGCCGGATCTGAAGCGATGTCGCCGAACCTTTCAGCCATGATGAGCTGTACATAATCCTTGATGAGCTCAGTCATGAATGCTATGTCGGTGTTGTTGAATTCCTTAGGCATCGGCTCGCTCTTCCAGAGAAGCTCTACATAAGAGTACTGAGCTTCAGGATCTGTGATGATTCCAACGATAGGCTCGACATTGTCAGCGATCTTCACTACAGGCTTTTCGTTTGATTCAGCCGGTACTGGAATGTCGCTGAAGAGCGCCTTGATCTTCGCTTCTACAGCATCGACGTCGATGTCTCCGACAACGATTACTGCCTGATTGTCAGGTCTGTACCACTTGTTGTGGAAGTCGATGAGACTCTGGTGCTCGAAGTTCGCGAGCTGGTCGTAACTTCCGATGAGGGTACGGTCAGCATAAGGTGCATCACCATAAAGATATGGACGGGCAGCCATATACATTCTCCAGTCTGCTGCATCACGTGAGCGCTTCTCCTCGATGATCACGACTCTCTCTGCATCGATTTCTGCAGGATCGCATGTCACGAAACCTGACCAGTCGTGAAGAACGAGCAGACATGAGTCAACGATGCTTTCCCTTATTACAGGGATGTTGTTGAGCATATACTGGGTTACTTCAAATCCGGTAGATGCATTGATGTTTCTTCCGAATTCAGCGCCGATGCTCTGAAGATATTCGAGCATTGACTTGCCTGGGAAATTCTTTGTGCCGTTGAAGCACATGTGCTCGAAGAAGTGGGCGAGACCGTCCTGATGATCCTCTTCCTGATGTGCTCCGGCATCTGTTGCGAGCCAGAATTCCGCTCTCTGTGCGGGCTGGTCATTGTGACGGATGTAGTAGGTAAGACCGTTTTCGAGCTTGCCGACCTTTACGGCAGGATCGTTAGGGAGCGGTGTCTGACCGAACATCATCACTGCGGCAAACATGGCCGCAAATAACATAATGAATCTTTTCATGTTGAATTATTTAGATGTGTTTGTTTTTCATTTCCACCTTTAGACGCCATATGCGTCCTACAAACTACAAATATACGAAAGATTCTAAAATCTTTTTCCTATTTTTGCGGAAACTAACTGACGGATGGAGGATTTCAGACTTAAAGTATTCAAGACGGTGATCAATGAAGGCAGTTTCACAAAAGCTGCTCAAGCTCTCGACATAACCCAGCCGGCAGTAAGCCAGCATATAGCTGAATTGGAAAAAATAACCGGAGTACGCCTGTTCGACAGGCAGAGAGGTGAAGTGATGCTTACTGAACAAGGCCGTGTGTTTCTCGATTACGCCGACAGGATTCTCTCAGGTTATGAATATGCTTCCGTCTTGTTCACTCCTCTTCAGGAACAGACGGTCAGGATCTCTGTTTCCGAAGAACTCTATTCTTATTTCGTAGCTCCTTCCATCGGATCTTTTGTCAAGATACATCCGGAAATAACTTTCGTGCGGACAGGTTTCGAGGATGCCGATCTGAGCTTTTCTCTGGTTCCGTCACCGGATTCACCGTTTGACATTTATCCTGAAACCATAGCCAAGATCCGTGTATCCGTCGCTCCGGCCCCAAAGAAAATGGGTGACTTTGCAGCCACCCATGAATCTTTGTCGTATTTCGATGTTCTTTTCAGACCATCGGCAGGCTTCGCTTCCACGAAGCTCTGCCGCGTCCTGAAGTCTTACTTCGCGAGTCTCTTGTAAGTCTCGAGTCTTACCTTTGCAAACTCCTCTGTCTTCTGGAGGAGTTCGTCAGCGCTCTCAGGATACATCTTGTAGAGCGATGCGAAACGGACCTCGCCCTTGAGGAAGTCCTGGAACTTGCTCCAGTCCGGCTCCTTGCTGTCGAGAGTGAACGGATTCTTGTCTGTGCCCTCGAGTGCAGGATTGTATCTGTAGAGATGCCAGTAACCGCACTCGACTGCGAGCTTCTCCTCCCTCTGGCTCAGACCCATTCCTGCCTTGAGACCGTGGTTGATACATGGAGCGTAAGCGATCACGAGTGACGGACCGTCGTAAGCCTCAGCCTCCTTGATCGCGTTGAAGTACTGTGCAGGAGATGCACCCATGGCTACCTGAGCCACATATACATAACCGTAGCTCATTGCCATCATTCCGAGGTCCTTCTTACGTACCCTCTTGCCGGAAGCCGCAAACTTCGCGATTGCTCCTGCAGGAGTAGCCTTTGACGACTGTCCGCCGGTGTTAGAGTAAACCTCTGTGTCAAGCACGAGGATGTTCACATTCTCACCTGAAGCGAGCACATGGTCGAGTCCGCCGTATCCGATGTCGTATGAAGCACCGTCACCACCGATGATCCACTGGCTGCGTGCAGGAATGAATGTCTTGTATTCTACGAGACCCTTGCATACGTCGCAACCGCAGCCCTCGCAGAGAGGGATGAGCTTGTCTGCAACCTCGCGGGTGATCTTTGCATCCTCCTTGTTCTCAAGCCACTGAGTGAAGAGAGCCTTCATCTCGTCTGTGCAGCATGAGCATGCAAGGCCTTCCTCCATGAGCTTGGCAACAGTCATACGGGCTCTGTCAGAACCGAGCTTCATGCCGAGACCGAACTCGCAGAAGTCCTCGAAGAGTGAGTTGGCCCATGACGGTCCGTGACCGTTCGCATCCTTGCAGTAAGGTGCTGCAGGGAATGACGCACCATAGATAGATGAACATCCGGTAGCGTTGGCGATCATCATGTGGTCACCGAAGAGCTGTGTGATGGTCTTGATGTATGGAGTCTCACCGCAACCGGCGCAGGCACCTGAGAACTCGAAGAGCGGCTGAGCGAACTGAGCGTTCTTGAGGTTCTGCTTCTTAGGCTGCACATTGTCCTTGTAACCTACGTGTGCGTGGAGATAGTCGAAGTTCTTCTGCTCTGCCTCCTGGCTCTGGAGCGGCTTCATCACGAGAGCCTTTTCCTTAGAAGGGCAGACATCGGCACAGTTGCCGCAACCTGTACAGTCGAGGACAGAAATGCTGAGAGCGAACTTGTAGTCCTTGAATGCAACCTTGCCCTGCTGGAGCTTGAGACCCTCAGGAGCGTTTGCAGCCTCCTCCTCAGTGAGAAGGAACGGACGGATAGCAGCGTGAGGACAAACGAATGCACAGCTGTTGCACTGGATACAGTTGTCAGCCTGCCACTCCGGAACCTTCACGGCCACACCGCGCTTCTCGTATGCAGAAGTGCCTGCAGGGATTGTTCCGTCAACATATTCGTTGAATACGCTTACTGGAAGAGTGTCGCCGGCCTGTGCGTTTACCACGTCAGCGATCTCCTTCACGAATGCAGGAGCGAGACGGTCCTTGTTAGGGTTCTCGAACTTCGCGGTAATGTCCTTCCAGTCGGCAGGAACCTCTACCTTTGTATATTCGCCGCCTCTGTCAACTGCAGCGTAGTTCATGTTCACGATGTTCTCACCCTTCTTGCCGTAGCTCTTCACGATAGCCTTCTTCATGTAGTCAACGGCCTCCTCGTAAGGGATGATGCCAGTGATCTTGAAGAATGCAGACTGGAGGATGGTGTTTGTACGTCCGCCGAGTCCGATCTCGGAAGCGATCTTTGTAGCGTTGATGATATAGAGAGTGATGTTCTTCTTTCCGATCACAGCCTTCACATGGTCAGGGATTCTCTTGAGGGTCTCTTCCTCGTCCCAGAGGCTGTTAAGAAGGAGAGTACCGTTCTGCTTGATACCTCTGAGCACGTCGTACTTTGTGAGGTATGAAGGAACGTGGCAGGCCACGAAGTCAGGGGTACCTACGAGGTATGGAGCCTTGATAGGTGAGTCTCCGAAACGGAGATGCGAACAGGTGTATCCGCCTGACTTCTTCGAGTCATAGTCGAAATATGCCTGGCAGTACTTAGGTGTGTGGTCACCGATGATCTTGATGGTGTTCTTGTTGGCACCCACTGTACCGTCAGATCCGAGTCCGTAGAACTTGCACTCGGTAGTACCAGGCTTCACGATAGAGAACTCCTCTTTCTGTGGGAGCGACTTGAATGTCACGTCATCCACGATACCGATTGTGAATCCGTCCTTAGGCTCAGCAAGTTCGAGGTTCTCGTAAACAGAGACGATCTGAGCCGGAGTAGTGTCCTTTGAAGAAAGGCCGTAACGTCCGCCTACTACGAGCGGTGCGTTCTCCATGCCCTGGAAAAGTGCCTTTATGTCGAGGAAGAGAGGCTCTCCGAGTGAGCCGGGCTCCTTGGTCCTGTCGAGAACAGCGATCCTCTTCACGTTCTTCGGCATAGCCTTCATGAAATATTTAGCTGAGAACGGTCTGTAAAGACGTACGATCATCACGCCGACCTTCTTGCCCTGAGCCGCGAGGTAGTCGATGGTCTCCTTGATTGTCTCTGTGGCAGAACCCATTGCAACGATGATGTTCTCTGCCTCCGGATCTCCGTAGTAGTCGAATGGACGATAGGCACGGCCTGTAAGCTCGCTGATCTCGCCCATATATCTTGCCACGATGTCAGGAACTGCATCGTAGTACTGGTTGCATGCCTCGCGTGCCTGGAAGTAAACGTCAGCGTTCTGAGCTGTGCCGCGTGTCACAGGAGCGTCCGGTGAAAGTGCCTTTGCGCGGAACTTCGCGAGAGACTTTGTGCTCACCATCTCCTTGAGGGCAGCCTCGTCGATGAGCTCGATCTTCTGGATCTCGTGTGAAGTACGGAATCCGTCGAAGAAGTGGAGGAAAGGAATGCTTGACTTGATGGCAGAAAGATGAGCCACGGCAGCCATGTCGAGAGCCTCCTGAACGGAAGCTGATGCGAGCATTGCGAAACCTGTCTGGCGGCATGCCATTACGTCCTGATGGTCACCGAAGATTGAGAGTGCATGCGATGCAAGTGCACGAGCCGATACGTGGAATACTGTAGGAAGCATCTCGCCGGCAATCTTGTACATGTTAGGGATCATCAGGAGAAGACCCTGCGAAGCAGTGAATGTGGTGGTGAGGGCACCTGCCTGGAGTGAACCGTGAACTGCACCTGCAGCACCACCCTCACTCTGCATTTCTGTTACCTTTACCACCTCACCGAAGAGGTTCTTCTTTCCCTGTGCCGCCCACTCGTCCACGTACTCAGCCATGGTCGAAGAAGGCGTGATAGGGTAGATGGCCGCATGCTCACTGAAGAGGTAAGCGATATGCGCCGCTGCCCAGTTACCGTCACAAGTGACGAATTTCTTTTCGTTTGCCATAATTCGTTTAATTTTATGTTGTATTTTATTGACTTTCTGTCACGAGATTTTCTTTTTGTCCGAAACTCGGGCCTGAATAAGAAAAAATCATACAAAATTAGTGAAAAATGTCGAGAAAGCTGCGCCTTTTTCTAAAAAATAATAGTGTGTCGCACAAAAGCAAAACAAGGAGGCTGATGCCTCCTTGTTTTGTACCCCCATGCGGAATCGAACCGCAACCGTCAGAACCGGAATCTGAAATTCTATCCATTAAACTATAGGGGCATATACGAAATTTCACATTGCAATTCTTTTGCAAATATAGTTAAAAATGAGGATTTCGCCACAAAATAAGCCCGTATTCCCACATGTGGCGAAATCATGTACCCCTCTTTGTCTGAATTTTGTAATTTTGTAACTGTTTAATAAATACAGTCCGGACCGGATGTCTGAATAAGTCAGACAGATAGTCCTTAAACAGAATGTAAAAATGAAGAAAGCTTATATTTTCCCCGGCCAGGGATCTCAGTTTCCGGGAATGGCGAAAGAACTCTATGACACCGATCCTGTAGCCCGTGACCTGTTTGAAAAGGCAAACGAGATACTCGGCTTCAGAATAACAGATATCATGTTCGGCGGGACTGCCGAAGATCTCAAGCAGACCAAGGTCACACAGCCGGCCGTCTTTCTGCATTCCGTGATTCAGGCAAAATGCCTTCCTGACTTCTCACCAGACATGGTAGCCGGTCATTCTTTAGGAGAGTTCTCTGCGTTGGTCGCTTCTGGAGCACTGAGTTTTGAAGACGGTCTGCGTCTCGTGGCGACCCGTGCTATGGCCATGCAGAAAGCATGTGAAGCCCATCCGGGTGCTATGGCGGCAGTCATAGCTCTGCCAGCAGATGTAGTTGAGAGTGTCTGCGCTTCATGCAGTTCGGCCGATTCTGTGGTGGTTGCAGCAAATTACAACTGTGACGGACAGATAGTCATTTCAGGGGCATCGGATGCTGTCGCATCGGCGTGCGTCAAGATGAAGGAAGCGGGAGCGAAACGTGCCCTTCCTCTGCCTGTCGGTGGCGCATTCCATTCTCCTCTGATGGAAACAGCACGCGAAGAACTGGCAAAAGGTATTGAAGCGGCTGAATTCCGTAGTCCTGTCTGTCCTATATATCAGAATGTGACTGCGCTGGCATCAACGGATCCTGATGAAATAAAGACCAACCTTCTTGCTCAGCTTACTTCTCCTGTAAGATGGACGCAGAGCGTAAAGAATATGATGGCGGATGGAGCCACATGTTTCATCGAAGTCGGTCCCGGCAAGGTCCTGCAGGGTCTCGTAGCCAAAATCGCCGATGATTCCGTAGAAATCACCGGCGCCTGATATTCTCTAAATATTGGGAATAAGCACACCCACGACTCGAAAGATGTTGATCACATCGCTGAAAGGCAGCTCGAAGTCGGGGAATTCCGCCTGATTCTCTGCGACGAACTTGAGGGTGTCCCCATTGTCGATTATCCTTCTGAGGAACATTCCCTGCGAGGCTGTGTCGACTACATAGATTTCTCCGTTGATGATTGTGGAGTCTTTCGGCATCCTGCGCAGAGCCATCAGATAGCCTCGGCAGATGCGTGGGGCCATTGCGTCCCCCGGACAGGTGGCAAAGATGTCATGCTTCTGGAAATGAGGTACATGCGGAAGTCTTTCCACGTGTAGCGATCCCATCACATAATCATATATGTTGATCTCTGGTGCTCTGAACAGCCTTGCCGGAATCACGGGGATGTCATCGTCATGGTTGAGTTCCGGATGGTCCTCGATGTCATATTCCTTGACCATGTGGTCGGTTGTGTCAAACATAGGCCCTTCGCCGGTAAGAAGCCAGTTGATCCTGAATCCGAAAGCCTTGTTCCATTTGACGGCTGAATTCTTTCCGAAAGGGCGGCCGTTGAGCTGATTGCTGACAGCGGCCTGTTGCACATTGAGAATATTGGCCGCATCCTGCTGAGACATTCCGGACTCACTGAAGTATTCTTTGATTCTTCTACCTATTTCTATAGGGTTATTCATAGTTTTGTGTAGTTGGTTTACAAAATTTGTGTAAAAAATAACTAAAAAGTGTTGTTTATTACAAAAACGGTGTTATATTTGTGGTGATTTCTGTAATAATTCGGTGCAAATATAACATAAATTATGGGAATTAGATTAAATGTTTCAAAATTTGTAGAGTCATGCTCAAAGAGCATAGTCAAGTATTTCTCTACTATGACCCTTGAAAAGGGCTCTTCTCTCGTGTGTTTTACAATGGGCACTGTATTCCTTATTCTTGCACTGTTCGGCCCATGGAAATATTATGTAACCATGAGCCTCTGCTACCTTGCAGCCTTTATTGTCACGGAAGACCGGGAAAGATAAAGGTCTGAATGGCGTCACCATTCAGACCTTCAAATACCTTAGAGCCATTCAGAAAGCCATCTGAAATACTCCCTGTGCCACATCATCGCGTTCTGCGGTTTGAGAATCCAGTGGTTCTCATCCGGGAATATGAGCAGTCTTGAAGGCACACCCATCATCTGGGCTGCGTTGTATGCAGCCATTCCCTGATCTACAGGCACTCTGTAGTCCATCGCACCATGTATCACCATCAACGGAGTGTTCCACTTCGTGACCTTCTTGTGAGGTGACTCGGCATAATGGCGTACTGCACGAGGTGCATTGCTCCAAGGAGATCCTCCCTGACGTATGCCGCCGAATGTCTGTCCGTCGCCTGCCGGACCGACAGGAGCTGAAGCCGTTCCCAGACGTGAGTCGAACCATGCCTCATGCAGGCCGCCGTTGTCGAAGTTAGGGAACCAGAGCTCCTCTGTAGTCATATACATGTGCTCCTGGTTGAAGATTCCCGCATGAGCGATGAAGGCGTCGAACATGCCCTCGTGGGTTCCGCAAAGATTATATACCGAATATCCTCCGTAGCTTGCACCGCAGGCGGCCATCTTTCCTACGAAAGGCTCTGCCTTGAGTTCGCGTGCAGCGGCAAGATAGTCCTGCATGTTCAGACCCGGATAATCACCCGAAATCTGCTCTGTCCAATCCTGCCCGAAAGCTGTGGTTCCGCGGCGGTTAGGCAGCACGACCACATAGCCCTGATCGGCCATCAGACGGTAGTTCCATCTGTAAGACCATCCCTGGCTGAGGGTTCCCTGGGGACCTCCGAGGCAGATGAGGATTGCCGGATATTCCTTTGATGCGTCGAACTGAGGAGGGTAGAGAACCCAGGTCAGCATGTCCTTTCCGTCAACGGTCCTTACCATGCGCGCCTCGGTCTCATGTGGAGTAAGCTGTGAAAGCAGGTGGTCGTTCTCAGCTGTGATCTGCTTGCAGTCCGCAGCTGCTGCCACGCCGTCAGCGGGTACAGTCACAGCAACAAGTTCGGTAGGGAAGTCCATGCTGCACCATGTCGTGTAAAGAGTCTTGCTTCCATCCTCAGATTCCGCTACATGGAACGGCGAACCGAAATCATACCAGAGGTCATCGGCAGTAAGTCTCTCTATTTCCCAAGGGGCAAGCTTCTTTGCAACCGCGGCTTTTCTGAGACCTTCAACTGCTTCTGTAGAAGGACCTTCGGCAACGAATATTCCCTGAATACCCTCAGCAAGCGCTGCAAAATATATCTCTTCCGAATCTTCCGACCATACAGGGCCGCTTGCGTTGTATCTGAATGACTCGGTCACATCTGTGATGCCCCAGAACGAAGGCATTCCCTTTCCGTTTCCGGACACTTCCGACCAGTCTGCGTAAGCCACCATAAGTCTCTGCTTGTCAGCCTCGTAGCCATCGCGGGCCATGCTTATCCATGCAAGTCTTGAACCGTCAGGACTCCATACCGGATCAGTGTCGTATCCGCCCTTCATGTCGATGACGGAGGTCTCGGCAGTCTTTACATTATATATATAGATTTCGGTATTGGTAGAGAAAGCATATTTCTTACCGACGAGCTTCCTGCATGAATATGCGATGAATCTGCTGTCCGGGCTCCATGCCAGCTGCTCGATGCCGCTGAAAGGCTCAGTAGGGAGTTCGTAAAGAGCGCCTTCCTCTCCAAGAATGTCAACCGAATTTTCAGCCGAAATGACTTTATTGCCTGAGAAGCTGAAATCAGCTATGTATGTATGCGGAATCTCCAGCACGGTATGGTCCCAATGTCTGTAGAGCAGGTCGTCAGTCGTGTAGGCCGTTGCCTTGTCAAGCTCAGGATAGATGTCCGAAGGTGACTTCACATGGCTCTTCACATAGCTCACATACATGATCTTCTTCTGGTCCGGAGAAAGCTTGAACTCGCCGACTCCCGAAGGAACGTCGCTGACCTGCTTCATTCCGCTCAGAGTCCATTTGCCACCTTTCTGACCGACCTTTGCCACCCAGACTTGTCCTCCCATAGTGAAGGCTATCTTCTTGCCGTCATTGCTCCATCGGGCATTGTTCAGGCTCTTTCCTGAAGTAGTGATCTGCTGAGGATCAGACCCGTCAAGGTTGCATATAAACAGATTGCGCACGCTTCTGTTCTCTTCCACAGAAGTATAGCTTACACCATATAATATATGTTCCCCGTCAGGTGATACCTGCGGATCGGAAAGTCGTCCGAATGCCAGCAGCACTTCCGGACTCATCTTGCCGTCTTCTACAATCATCGAGCTTCTGCCGATATAGCCTTCGTCGCTCAATCCGTTCTTTTCTCTTGTCATGACAATCAGGATTCCTGCAGCAATTCCTATCAGGAATGTAAAACCGCAGATAAGTTTAACTCTTTTCTTCATATAAGTGTAATTCATTTGTTATCTATGCCATAATCCGACACACCGGATTGAAGCTGTTTTGCTACGGCAGTCCTTACCGGCTCAGGCGATAGTACCTCCACCCTTCCGGCAAATTTGCAGAACTCCATCACAAGGTTTTCATTAGGGCAGACGAAGATGCTGAAGATCACGTCATCTCCTTTCTTTCCGTATCTGTCCATGATTTCCAGCCTCTGGCGTCCTGTCACTTCTGTCTGGCTGGAATGAACAGGGAGGTCCCTGAGGAATCTTGCCTCCGTAGGTGAAGCCTTGAATAGAATCGTCTGTCCCGGTCCTTCCGGAAGATAAATTCCAAAACTTGTCGCAAACAGCTCGTCCACATCAAACCCGTCCGGCATCCGGAACTTTCTGTCCGTCACTTCCATGTGCTGGATTCTGTCCAGTCCGTAAACACGCAGAGCCTCTCTCTCCAGACAATAGCCGATGATATACCATCTCTTGGCAAATTCTTTCACTGCGTACGGTCTTAAAGTGTATTGACCACCCTGAGAACTGGTGTATTTCTGGTATGTGATGACAATCTCCAGTCCTTCTGTCATTGCTTCAAGGACGGCAGTCAGATGACTGTGTCCCGACGGAATGTCCTCCACAGACACTCTTCCCGACAGCCTTTCTTTTCCCAGAGCCAGCATGTTGTTGACAGTGAATGTGTTTATCAGCCATGCAGTCTCGGCATTCTCGTCGCTCACGTCTTCCGAGTATTCGACAAAATATCGGTTCGTGCTGCGGTTGCAACCTATCCTGACTCCGAAGACCTCCTCCACGGCTTCACGATGGTTGTTGAACGTACGACGCGAATACGGACTGTCAAACCTTTCCTCCCACCTGTCTGAGATATCCTCCAGACTGAGGCCACGCTCTCCGGCCCTGATGAACGTCTGCACCAGCCAGATGTATTTCCTTAATAACTCCGTTACCATATCAATATATGTCTGTTATCCTGAACATCCTTCTGTCATTCTGAACGAAGTGAAGAATCTTTCAACTGATTTTACTATAATCCTTCACCTGATATTTGTCCTTCCGTAATTCATTGCGCAGCAGCTGATTCTGATCCGCATGAAGCGTCGGATCCTCCCTCAGTACGGCCTCCGCGCAGTCCCTGGCCGCATTGAGTATAAGTCCGTCCTTGGCCAGAGAAGCTATGTTGAGACTTATCGGCAGACCGCTCTGCTGAGTTCCCTCCAGATCGCCCGGCCCCCTCATCTTCATGTCTTCCTCCGCCAGCTCGAATCCGTTTTCGGTAGCGCACATAAGCTCGATCCTGTGCTTCGACTCCTTGCTCATCTTGTGTCCTGTCATCAGCACGCAGTACGACTTCTCGCTTCCTCGTCCCACTCGGCCACGCAACTGATGAAGCTGACTGAGTCCGAATCTTTCCGCGCTCTCAATCACCATCACCGATGCGTTAGGCACATCCACTCCGACTTCGATAACCGAAGTCGCCACAAGAATATCTGCCCTGCCTGCAGCAAAAGCATCCATATTGAACTTCTTCACATCGTTCTGCTGCTTGCCATGCACCACAGCCGTCTTGTAGTCCGGGAAAGGGAAGTGCTTGATGATATCCTCAGCTCCGGCTTCAAGGCTCTGGTAGTCAAGCTTCTCTGTTTCGTTGATCAGAGGATAAACCACAAAAATCTGGCGTCCCAGCGCAATCTGGTCCTTCATGAACTTATAGAGTGCCGGCCTTTTACCTTCGGTCGCATGAATCGTCTGCACCGGCTTTCTTCCAGGAGGAAGTTCGTCGATAACGGACACATCAAGGTCTCCGTACAGAGTCATGGCGAGAGTGCGCGGAATAGGCGTCGCCGTCATCACAAGCACATGCGGAGGCGCTCCACAAACTGATTTTCTCCACAGTTTCGACCTCTGTTCCACACCGAACCTGTGCTGCTCGTCTATGATTGCCAGACCGAGATTGCGGAATACAACATTGTCTTCTATCAACGCATGTGTGCCTACTATGATGCCTATGCTGCCGTCCTCAAGTCCGGCATGGACCTCTCTTCTCTCAGTGGTCTTGGAACTGCCTGTAAGCAGTGCAGACTTTACGCCTGTCGGCTCCAGGAACTTCTGAATGTTTTTATAATGCTGCTGGGCAAGCACTTCCGTAGGTGCCATTATGCATGCCTGAAAGCCGTTTCCTATCGCTATCAATGCTGTGAGCACGGCAACCATTGTCTTGCCGCTTCCGACATCTCCCTGAAGAAGCCTGTTCATCTGATGCCCGCTCTTCATGTCGTTGCGGATCTCCGTGATCACCCTTTTCTGAGCACCTGTGAGAGGGAAGGGAAGTGCCTCGTAACATCTGTTGAATGCATCACCGACCTTTGGCATGATGATGCCCTGCTCAGCCCTGCTCCGCACATATTTCTGTTTCAGAAGCGATAGCTGCAAATAAAAGAGCTCTTCGAATTTAAGCCTGTATTTCGCCTTTTCAAGCGAAACCATATCCTTCGGGAAATGAATGTTCCTCAATGCAAAATGTATTGGTACGAGCCCGCACTGCCTCATTATATATTCCGGCAGACTCTCCTCCACGGCCCCAAGAGCCTTGTTGAGCGCCGACTCCATCAGCTTGTTCATCACCTTGCCGGTCACCCCGCTGTTCTTGAGTCTTTCCGTGCTCTGATAAACTCCCGTCATCGACATCCCGGCACCCGCTCCCGCTGCTGCTCCTGCCGGCACCGCGTCCACCTCAGGATGCACGATGTTCATCCTGCCGTTAAACGCCGTCGGCTTCCCGAAAAACACCCACTCGCTGCCGCTCTTCAGCCTCTCATACATCCACTTGATACCCTTGAAGAACACCAGCTCCATCTCTCCGCTTCCGTCGCTTACCCACACACTCATCCTCTTCACCGTGTTGAACTTCACGGCCTTTCCGGCGGTTCCTCCAGCAGCTTCTCCTGCAGCCGGACCGTTACCGAACAGATCCACCCTCACGACCCGTGCGCGGAACTGTACATAAGCCATGTCCGGTCTCGCGTCGGCAATCCTCATCATAGAACTCCGGTCGATATACCTGAACGGATAAAGCCTCAGGAGTTCCCCCACGTTACCTACGCCAAGCTCCTTCCGCAGCAGATCGGCCCTCTTCGGCCCGACCCCCGGCAGAAACTGAATATCCATCTCCAGAGCGCTCTTTTCCATATGTGCCATATCACGGCAAATTTACAAAACTCTCCCCAAATAATCCATACCTCTGCCCAAAACTTTTGTATGCAACGCTCCCGACCGTCATGTCGCCAACTCCATCACAAGCCTCGCCACCGCCATTGGCGATTACCGCCACTAGCACCATATCCCAAACCGCTGCTGGAAACATCAAGACTGTGCCATTTCAAATAAAAAAGTTATCTTTGTAAGATATTTCATAAAAAGTAAATACAATGGCAAAGAAATTAGTCGTGGGAATTACCCAGGGAGACGGGAACGGAATCGGTTATGAAGTGATAATCAAGGCACTGGCTGATGAAAGAATGCTTGACCTCTGCACTCCGGTAATCTATGGTTCATCAAAGATATTCGGATTCTACAAAAAGCAGATACATAATCTCGAACAGATAAATACCAATGTGATATCTTCTGCAAAGGATGTCCACAATAAAAGAGTAAATATAGTCAACTGCCTTCCGGAAAACGTCTTCGTGGAGCCAGGTCAGGCAACCCCTGAGTCTGCAAAGTCCGCGATGACCGCGCTCGAAAGGGCAGTCGAAGACATAAAGGCGGGATATATCGATGTCCTGGTTACAGCTCCGATCAACAAAAGGGCAATGGTAAGCGAAGGTTTCAGCTACACAGGCCATACGGAATATCTTGAGAAGGAGTTCGGTGTCGATGAGGTGGCGATGATCATGGTATGCGATCAGCTCAAGGTGGGTGTGGTGACAGGCCATATATCCCTGAAGGACGTCTGCGGCAGCATCACTCAGGAGAAGATCCTCAAGAAGCTCAGACTGATGAAGGCATCCCTCCAGAGGGACTTCGGTGTCGATCAGCCGAAGATTGCCGTACTTGGTCTCAACCCTCACTGTGGTGACGGCGGTCTGCTCGGCGACGAGGAACAACAGATAATTCTCCCGGCTGTGAAGGCGGCAAATGAAGAAGGCATACTCGCGTTCGGTCCATACTCTCCTGACGGTTTCTTCGGTCTTGGCAATTACAGTAAATATGATGCTGTCCTTGCCATGTATCACGACCAGGGCCTGACACCGTTCAAGGCTCTCGCGTTTGAAGAGGGCGTGAATTACACTGCGGGCCTGCCGATCGTCAGAACATCCCCTGATCATGGCACAGCCTATGAAATGGCCGGTCGCGACCTCGCGGATCCACGTTCGATGATGTCGGCTATCTATACGGCTATTGATATCTTCAACCGTCGTGCAGACTATGATGATCTTGTGGAAAACCGCATGACAGTCAAGATGCCTGACACTGAAATCAAGCCACGTGGCGGAAGAATCATCGAGTAATGCCGGAAATTAAAGATACTTCCTCGTCTATGACAACACCATCGAAGAACTCAGCGCCAAAGCCTCCTATCTTCCTATATACGGATGGGGCATCCAGTGGCAATCCGGGGCCCGGTGGCTATGGAGTTGTCTTGAAATGCGCGGGTGTTGAAAAGGAAATGTCGGAAGGATTCAGTCTGACCACAAATAACAGAATGGAACTTCTGGCCGTCATCAAAGGCCTGGAGGCAATCAAGTGGGAGAACGCGGAAGTTCATGTTTACAGCGACTCTTCCTATGTGGTCAAGGCCATCAATGAAGGCTGGCTTGAGAACTGGAAACGAAAAGGTTTTGCAAAAGTCAAGAATCCGGACCTATGGATGAGATTCGCTCCTCTTCTTCAGAAGCACAGAGTTGCCTTCCATTGGATAAAAGGACATGCCGGACATCCTGAAAACGAACGTTGTGACGCCCTTGCAGTGGCGGCAGGAGCAGGAGCGGTGGCAGCAGGAAAGGACCTTCCTCCGGATCCCGGCTACAAGCCTGAAGATACACTTCTGTAGCACTTTGTCGTCTCCCAGCAAGATTGGCTTATCCCTGCAATAGCAGGCATGAGCATGCTGCAGTCGCTTTAAAAACATCAGATAAAAGAATCGGCGTCTGTGGAAATGCAGTGATCTGTGAAGATATGAGGTACACGCAAAATTATTAAAAACTGATTATAATTATGAATATAATCCAGACTGAGATACCGGGTGTGGTGATCATCGAACCGAAAGTGTTCGGCGACAGCCGCGGCTATTTCTTTGAGTCGTTCTCAGAAAGAGAATTTACGGAAAAGGTTTCCCAGACCCATTTCGTTCAGGATAACCAGAGCAAGTCCTGCTATGGCGTAGTGCGCGGACTCCATTTCCAGAAACCACCTCACACTCAGGCCAAGCTTGTACGTGTAGTCAAAGGAAGGGTTCTCGATGTGGCAGTGGATGTCAGGAAAGGTTCTCCGACCTATGGAAAGCATGTGGCAGTCGAACTGACCGAAGATAACCATCGTCAGTTCTTCGTTCCGCGCGGATTCGCTCATGGCTTTGCAGTACTTTCTGAAGAAGCTGTGTTCCAATACAAATGCGACAATTACTACGCTCCTCAGAGTGAAGGTGCCGTCGCCTGGGATGATCCGGACCTGGGGATAGACTGGGGTGTGCCTGCAGACAAGGTCATGCTTTCAGAAAAAGACTCCAGACACCCTCGACTGAAGGATGCGGACATTCCGTTTGAATATTAAGAACAACTCTCCCGTCAAAGAGAAATGAGGATACTGGTGACAGGCAGCAGTGGCCAGCTTGGTCAGGCGATATTGAATTCGTCTCATGATCTGGATCATGAGATTGTGTTCACTGCGCGTACCATAGTGCCAGGCCCTTCATGCTCTTCAAGCCGTCATCAGTTGCTTCAGCTCGATGTTACCGATTCCGAAGCCGTTTCTGAACTTGTGAGGGAACAGGGTATAGAAGTCATAATAAACTGCGCAGGCTATACAGATGTCGCCAGAGCTGAAACCGAACCTGAAAAGGCGTATCTCCTGAATGAACATGCTGCAGCCAATCTTGCCAGGGCAGCCAGGGAAAACGATGCTGTGCTGATACATATTTCCACAGACTATATATTTGACGGGCAGTCATCAATTCCATACCGTGAAGAAGACCATGCGGAGCCTCTCGGAGAATACGGCCGGTCAAAACTGGCAGGAGAAAATGCCGTAATCGCTTCCGGATGCAGATACTTCATACTGAGGACCGCCTGGCTTTTCAGCCGGTTCGGACGCAACTTCCTCAAGACCATCCTGAAGAAGTCTTCGGAACAGTCCATGCTGAATGTTGTGGCTGATCAGATAGGTACCCCGACTTATGCACCGGATCTTGTCGAGGCCATCTTCACAATCATTGATGAAGGGATGCTGGACATGACAGGCATCTACAATTTTACCAATGAAGGGGTCTGCTCATGGTATGACTTCGCCAAGGAAATATGCGAGGTGTCGGGAAGCCTATGTACTGTAATGCCATGCAGCACAGATGATTATCCGACCAATGTCAGCCGTCCGCATTATTCCGTGCTTGACAAGAGGAAATTCAAGGAAACCTTTGGAACGGAAATATCCCATTGGAAGGATTCTGTCGCATTCTGTGTCACTGAAATTGAAAAATTTGGGTAAATACTTATTTGTCATTATATTTGTAGGTTGTTTGTGCCGTGTCGTACAGACGACCTATTTTTGAATATAAAAAGTATAGATATGTCATTTACAGACGTTTTCAAGAAATTGTTCGGTACCAAGGCGGACCGAGATATGAAGGCCATCAAGCCTACCCTTGACAAGGTACTTGAGGCATACAGTTCCATCGACACTCTTTCGGACGACGAACTCAGAGAGAGATGCCAGGGACTCAAGGACAAGATAAGGGCGGCTATTGCTGCAGACGAGCAGCGTGTGGCTGAAATAAAGGCAGAACTCGAAAAGGACATTCCTCTAACTCAGAAGGAGGAACTCGCTACTGAGTCGGACAAGCTGGTGAAGAAGATTGACGAGACCATAGAAAAGGTGCTTGACGAGATTCTTCCTGAGGCATTCGCCATCATGAAATCGACAGCACGTCGTTTCAAGGAGAATCCTGTGGTAAAGGTGAAGGCTACGGATTTCGACCGACTCCTCAGCACAACCAAGGAATTCGTGACCATCGAAGGAGACTATGCCCTCTGGCAGAACCACTGGATCGCAGGAGGAAATGAAGTGACCTGGGACATGGTCCACTATGACGTCCAGCTCATCGGTGGTATCGTCCTGCATCAGGGAAAGATCGCAGAGATGGCGACAGGAGAAGGAAAGACTCTCGTTGCAACGCTGCCGGTCTTCCTCAATGCATTGGCAGGCAAGGGAGTGCATGTGGTGACCGTCAACGACTACCTCTCCAAGCGAGACTCCGAGTGGATGGGACCTCTCTATATGTTCCACGGACTCAGCGTGGACTGCATCGACAAACATCAGCCTAACAGTGATGCCCGCAAGAAGGCTTATGCCTGCAACATTACCTTCGGTACCAACAACGAATTCGGTTTCGACTACCTTCGCGACAACATGGCCACTTCGATGAACGACCTCGTTCAGCGCAAGCACCATTTCGCAATTGTCGATGAGGTGGACTCCGTTCTTATCGACGATGCCCGTACCCCTCTCATCATCTCAGGTCCGGTGCCTAAGGGCGAGGACCAGCAGTTCCTGGAATACAAACCGCTTGTGGAAAGACTCTACAGCGCCCAGAAGACCCTGGTCAACCAGCTTCTCAATGATGCCAAGAAGCTCATTGCGGAAGGCAACGAAAAGGACGGAGGCGCACTTCTTTTCAGAGCATACAAAGGTTATCCTAAATACAAGCCTCTCATCAAGTTTCTCAGCGAGCCGGGCATGAAGCAGCTTCTCCAGAAGGTGGAGAACTATTACATTCAGGACAACGAGCGCGAAATGCCGTTCATCACCGATGAACTCTATTTCGTGATCAGCGAGAAACAGCATTCCGTGGACATGACCGACAAGGGACGTGACCTCATCACAGGCAACCTCTCCGACAGCAATTTCTTCGTCCTTCCGGACGTGGGAGCTATGGTGGCGGAAGTCCAGAAGGACTCGTCACTGTCGGCGGAAGAGAAGCAGGTGAAGAAGGACGAGATCCTCGCAGACTTCGCCCTCAAGTCAGAAAGAGTCCACACTGTAAACCAGCTGCTCAAGGCGTACACGATGTTCGACAAGGAGATCGACTACATCATCCAGGACGGCAAGGTAAAGATCGTCGATGAGCAGACCGGACGTATCATGGAAGGCCGCCGTTGGAGCGACGGACTCCATCAGGCAGTCGAAGCAAAGGAAAACGTCAAGGTCGAGGCCGCTACCCAGACATTCGCGACCATCACCCTCCAGAATTATTTCCGAATGTATCACAAGCTTGCCGGAATGACCGGTACGGCAGAGACTGAGGCAGGCGAGTTCTGGTCCATCTACAAGCTTGACGTAGTGGTCATCCCTACCAACAGACCTATAGCACGTATTGACCAGAATGACCTCATATACAAGACCAAGAAGGCTAAATATGAAGCTGTCATCGGCAAGATTGTAGAGCTCACCAAGGAAGGACGTCCTGTCCTCGTGGGTACTACCGACGTCGAAACGTCGGAACTCCTCAGCCGTATGCTCCGTCTGCGCGGCATCGACCATCAGGTGCTCAATGCCAAGCAGCACGCACGTGAGGCAGAGGTCGTAAAACATGCCGGAGAACCTTCTACCGTGACCATTGCGACCAACATGGCCGGTCGTGGTACCGACATCAAGCTGCCGGATGAAGTGAAGGCGGCAGGAGGTCTTGCCATCATAGGTACAGAACGTCATGACAGCCGTCGAGTTGACCGTCAGCTCCGTGGACGTTCCGGCCGTCAGGGTGACCCGGGATCATCCATCTTCTACGTATCTCTCGAAGACAAGCTGATGCGCCTCTTCGGATCTGAGAAGATCGCAGGTGTTGTGGACCGCCTCGGAATGGAAGAACATGAGGCTCTTGAGGCTCCGATGCTCAACAGCTCTATCGAAAGAGCCCAGAAGAAGGTCGAGGAAAACAACTTCGGTATCCGTAAGAGACTCCTCGAATACGACGATGTGATGAACTCTCAGCGTGAGGTGATCTACACCAAGAGACGCAACGCTCTCTCGGGAGAAAGAGTCGAGATCGATGTCATGAACATGATGCAGGATATGGCTCAGATCTTCGCCGAGAAGGCAGAAGGACTTGACTATGAGTCGTTCTCGGAAATGGTCATGATGACCCTCTCGACTGACCTTGGCTTTGATGAAGAATTCTTCAACAAGGCGAACGAGAAGACCATCGCCGAGATGCTTCATGAGAATATGCTCTCTACATATCAGCGCCGTATGGACACGATGGTTCAGAGGGCGTTCCCGATCATCAAGGAAGTGTACGAAAAGCAGGCTGCCATCTACGAAAACATCGCGAGTCCGATTTCGGACGGCCGTAAGATGCTGACCCTTTCTGTCAATCTCAAGAAGGCCTATGAGTCTGAAGGAAAGGAGATTGCGAGGGTTCTCAGCAAGACAATCACCCTCTGGCAGATCGACGAGAAGTGGAAGGAACATCTGCGCGATATGGACGACCTCAAGCAGTCAGTCCAGAACGCCACTTACGAGCAGAAGGACCCTCTTCTCATCTACAAGTTCGAGAGCTTCAACCTCTTCAGCCAGCTCCTCGAAAATCTCAACAGGGATGTCCTTTCATTCCTGCTCAGAGCCTTCATCCCGCTTCGTGACGCTTCACAGGCAAAGGCTCCGGCTCCTCAGCATAGAAAGACCGATATGAGCCAGATGCAGACAAGCAGGACAGACCTCGTGACCAACGGGGGAGAGGCCAAGAGCAATATGCCGGTGCATGTCGAGAAGCAGGTCGGACGAAATGACCCATGTCCTTGCGGCTCTGGCAAGAAGTTCAAGAACTGTCACGGCAAAGGCATATAAAAAATCTTTGAGAATAATCGCAAACAATAATACTAAAAATAAGAAGTTATGGCAAAAACAGAACCTGTAGTAAACGTGAATTCCATCAGCAGGATTTCTGCGGGTACTATCATCAAGGGAGAAATCCTTTCTCCTTACGATATCCGTATCGACGGAACATTCGAGGGCAAGGTTCAGACAAAGGGACGTGTCGTAGTGGGAGAGTCTGCAAATGTGAAGGGTGACGTGATCTGCGAAAATATCGATCTCTGGGGCAAACTGGAGGGTAATGTCTATGTTAAGAATACTCTGGCTCTCAAGGATGGATGTGCTGTTGACGGTAACCTCAATGTGAGAAGGCTTTCAGTCGAGCTCGGCTCTTCATTCAACGGAAACTGCCGTATGATCAACGAAGAGGAATTCGACAAGATCGCAGGCATCATCGAGAAGGATCACGCTTCTCAGAACCAGAAGCAGCACGCGCCGCAGCAGAAGGCTCAGCCTGCCGCTCCTGCCAACTGATGAAAAAGGACGCTTATCTCCACAAAAAAAGAGACCATCCGGTCTCTTTTTTTTGTGTGGAGATGGGCGGACTCGAACCGCCGTCCAAACACCGCACCAGAAAGCTTTCTACACGCTTAGTCTTCCTTTGGTTTTCGACGCACGGCTGCCGGGAGACAGGCCATCGTACGCTTATCCTCTAAGTCTTAGCGAAGTTTAAAGGAGTCCCTTCGAGCATCCGGTTTGAATGATACCCCGGATTCTGACCATAACCGGCATAAAGGTCAGAGGGATACTCGTCGGCGACGCAGCCTTGGCGTCGCGGATTAAGGTAGTGTGCTTAGCAGACTACGCAGCGAGTGCATAAGAGTTGTTGCCAACTAAAAGTTCGAAGGCCGAGATTAACGGGCAAACCTACAACGCCCGGCGTGCTTACCGTCCAATGTCTGATGCTGTCAAAACCAAAACATCCCCATAGACGAAAAAAGCTGCTTCGTCGAAGCAGCTTTTCGGTGGGAGCAGAGGGAGTCGAACCCCCGACCCTCTGCTTGTAAGGCAGATGCTCTAAACCAACTGAGCTATGCTCCCTTTAAAACAGGACTGCAAATATACGGCTATTTTTCGGAATTCCAAAAAATATTCCAAAAATTTCCAGATTGTCCTGTTAAAGATTCCTCTGACACTAGTTTGCAGGGGCTGGGGCTGGCTGCTGTGCAGGAGCCTTTGCTCCGACCACTCTGTCAAAGTCAGCCTCGCTGATCATCTTGCAGTTTCCGTTGAATGTAGCGCCGAGCTCTACAGAGAGCTTGCGGATGTTCAGGTTACCGTTGACTGTACATCCTTCCTTGAGGTTGAGGGTGTCCTTCACGAACACGTTGCCTTCAACCTTTCCCCAAAGGTCGATGCTGTCACATACGATGTCGCCCTTGATGTGTGCGCTCTCGCCCACTACCACGCGGCCCTTGCTCTGGATCTTGCCTTCGAAGGTTCCGTCGATGCGGATGTCGCATGGAGAAAGGATCTCGCCCTTGATCACGGTGCCTGCAGATATCCTGCTGATCGCATTTGCGTTTACTACCGGTTCCATCTTTGCCATAGTCTATAGTTTTGTTTGTTAATATTCTTGTTAAGCCTGCTTGCCGTGGCAGTTCTTGTACTTTTTGCCGGAACCGCATGGGCATGGGTCGTTACGTCCGACCTGCTTCTCCACATGGACAGGGGCATTGCTCTTCGGCTGGCCTCCGTTGGTCACCAGGTCGGTCCTGCTGGTCTGAAGCTGGCTCAAGTCAGGGGTCTGGCGGCGAGGCTGAGGAGGCGCCTGGCGAGGCGTTGTCGCATCAGCGAGCGGAATCTGCGCCCTGAGCAGGAACGAAAGCACGTTCTTGTTCAGATCCTCGAGCATCTGGCTGAAGAGGTTGAAGCTCTCGAACTTATAGATGAGGAGAGGATCCTTCTGCTCGTATGTCGCATTCTGCACCGACTGCTTCAGGTCATCCATGTCACGAAGATGCTCCTTCCACTTATCGTCGATCTCGAAGAGGGTGATCGTCTTGCTGAGCGCCCTCGCAATCTCCTTGCCGTCAGACTCATAGGCCTTGGCAAGATCGACAGGAAGGTGGAGTCCCTTGCGACCGTCGGAGATAGGGATGGTCACCCTTGTGCCGGATGCGGTCTCCTCGTATTTCCTGTACATCTCCCTGATGAAAGGAAGAGCCCTCTGCGCCATGGTATCCATACGGCGCTGGTATGTCTTCAGCATGTTATCCTGAAGTGCCTCGACGAGAGCCTTAGAGTTCGAACTGTTGTAGAACGCTTCATCGAAGCCAGGCTCGATAGAGAGCGACATCATCACATTCTCGGCGAACTCGTCGTACGACATGCCTTCCGACCTTTCCACGAGGATCTGCGCGATGTCCTGCATCATGTTCATGACGTCGATCTCGACACGTTCTCCCGAGAGGGCGTTGCGTCTCTTGGTGTAGATCACCTCACGCTGCGAGTTCATCACGTCGTCGTATTCGAGGAGTCTCTTACGGGTTCCGAAATGGTTCTCCTCTACCTTCTTCTGTGCATTTTCTATTGACTTGCTGAGCATCGGTGCCTCGAGTGCCTCATGCTCCTCAAGTCCGAGACGGTCCACCACTCCCGCGATCTTCTCAGATCCGAAGAGACGCATGAGCTTGTCCTCCAATGAGATGAAGAATATCGACGAGCCCGGGTCTCCCTGACGGCCGGAACGTCCGCGGAGCTGTCTGTCGACGCGGCGGCTGTCGTGGCGCTCGGTACCGATGATCGCGAGTCCGCCCGCTTCCTTGACTTCGTCCGGAAGCTTGATGTCGGTACCACGACCGGCCATGTTCGTCGCGATGGTCACGGTCGACGGCTCACCCGCATGTTTAACGACCTCGGCCTCGCGGGCATGCTGCTTCGCATTGAGGACCTGGTGGTCGATGCCGCGCAGGCGGAGCATGCGGCTGAGGAGTTCGGACGTCTCGACATCGGTAGTACCGACGAGGACAGGACGTCCTTCCTTCGTGAGCTCGACGATCTTTGCGATCACGGCTTCGTATTTCGCCTTCTTTGTCTTGTATATCAGGTCGTTATGATCCTTTCTTGCAATCGGCCTGTTGGTCGGGATAACGACAACGTCGAGCTTGTAGATCGACCAGAACTCGCCCGCCTCCGTCTCCGCCGTACCGGTCATACCGGCAAGCTTGTGGTACATGCGGAAGTAGTTCTGGAGGGTGATGGTCGCGAATGTCTGGGTCGCTGCCTCCACCTTCACGTTTTCCTTCGCCTCGACCGCCTGGTGGAGTCCGTCGCTCCAGCGGCGTCCTTCCATGATACGGCCGGTCTGCTCGTCGACGATCTTGATCTTTCCGTCCTGGATGATGTAGTCGATCTCCTTGTCGAACATCGTGTAGGCCTTAAGGAGCTGGTTCACAGTGTGTACACGCTCCGACTTGAGGGCGAAGTCGGCGAGGATGTCGTCTTTCTTCACCTGTTTTTCTTCTGCGGTCAGGCCGGAGTCCTTCTGGACTTCGGCGATGGCCGCTCCCACGTCCGGAAGGACGAAGAAGTTAGGGTCTGACAGGTTGCCTGTTATGAGGTCACGACCCTTGTCGGTCATGTCGACGGTATGCATCTTTTCGTTCACGACGAAAAAGAGTTCGTCTGTGATGAAAGGCATTTCGCGCTCGTTGTCCTGGATGTAATAATTCTCGACCTTCTGGAGGAGCTGCTTCATGCCCGGCTCGCTGAGGAACTTGATCAGAGGCTTGTATTTAGGATAGCCCTTGAACGCTCTGAAGAGGAGGACGCCTCCGTCCTTCTCGTTGCCTTCTGAGATAAGTTTCTTTGCTTCGTTAAGGAGCTGGTTCACAAGGGTCTTCTGGTTTGCATAGAGACGCTCCACAAGCGGCTTGAACTCCATGAACTGCTGGTCCTCTCCCTTCGGAACCGGACCTGAGATGATCAGAGGAGTACGGGCATCGTCGATGAGGACGGAGTCCACCTCATCGACAATCGCGAAATGGTGCTTGCGCTGCACGAGGTCCTTCTGGGACATCGCCATATTGTCACGGAGGTAGTCGAAACCGAACTCGGTGTTTGTTCCGAATGTAATGTTGCATGCGTATGCCTTCTTGCGGGCATCGCTGTTCGGCTGATGCTTGTCGATGCAGTCAACGCTGAGTCCGTGGAACATGTAGAGAGGTCCCATCCACTCGGAGTCTCGCTTCGAGAGGTAGTCGTTCACTGTAACGACGTGCACACCCTTGCCTGCCAGTGCGTTAAGGAATACAGGGAGGGTAGCCACGAGGGTCTTTCCTTCTCCCGTCGCCATCTCGGCGATCTTTCCCTGATGGAGTACGATACCTCCGATGAGCTGGACATCATAATGGATCATGTCCCATGTCACCTCGTTTCCGCCGGCCATCCAATGGTTCTGCCATACGGCGGTTTCGCCTTCGATTGTCACGAATTCCTTTGTGGTACTGAGGTTGCGGTCGAAGTCTGTGGCCTTTACCCTGATGGTTTCGTTCTGGGTGAATCGGCGGGCGGTAGACTTCATGATGGCGAATGCTTCAGGAAGGATCTCGTCGAGAACTTTCTCTATCGTCTCGTCAATCTTCTTGACGAGCTTATCCTGCTCTGTAGCAAGGGCTTCCTTCTGGCTGAGAGGGATTTCCTTCTCAAGCTCTTCCTTGATCTGGGCTACGCGGGCCTCGTCTGCGGCTATCGCTTCCCGGATCTTGTCCTTGAGGGCCTGGCACCTTGCTCTGAGAGCATCGTCGTCCAGAGTGTCTATCGTCTTGTAGGCTTCAAGCACCTTGTCTAGGGTAGGCTTGATAGCCTTCATGTCTCGGTCCGCCTTGGTTCCGAATATCTTCTTGAAAACGTCTGCAAATGACATATCTTATATTGTTTTAATCAAAAATACAGGTTGCCCGTACATTACAGTACAAACAACCTACAAATATAGTGACAATCTGTGATTTATCCAAAAACAGAGGGATTATCTGACAATTTGGCAGATACAATGGCGAAGAGAATCTTTCCAGTACGGGATTTCGATGTCGAATGTCCGCTTGACCTTGGACTTGCTGAGGACGGAGTAATGCGGACGGGCAGCCTTGACAGGGTACTCCCCTGTTCCGCATGGGGTCACTTCACAGAGATTGCCGCTCAGGTGACAGACCTCGCACGCGAGGTCGAACCATGAGCAGACGCCTTCGTTGGAATAGTGATATATGCCTTCCTTCCTGAGATTATACGGTTCAAGCAGAGTAAGGATGAATCCGGCAAGGTCTCCGGCATAGGTCGGGGTGCCGACCTGATCGGAGACGACCTTGAGCATCGCGTGACTCCGGCTCTTCGAGAGGATGGTCTTCACGAAGTTCTTTCCGTATGGACTGTAAAGCCATGAGGTTCTAATTATTATGTGGCGGCATCCGGAGGCGAGGACAGCAAGCTCGCCTGCGAGCTTGGAACGCCCGTAGGCGTTCAGCGGCGCCAGCGCCGCGTCCTCGCCGTATGGCTCGGACTGACGACCGTCAAAGACATAATCGGTAGACATGTGGATGAGCGTTGCGTCGCAGGCCCTGGCGGTTTCCGCCAGCAGGCCTGCCGCTTCCGCATTCAGGCGGAACGCGGTTTCCTCTTCAGACTCAGCCTTCTCCACGTCCGTGTATCCGGCGCAGTTGACGATGACATCTATCGAATTGTCCTCGACGATCCGTCTGACAGCGTCCTTGTCCGTAATGTCCAGCTGCACCATACCTTCATGATCCTGTGAATTCATGTAGGTATAGATAAACCTGTGTTCAGATCCCTTGGCCACATCCATGATGGTGCGCCCAAGCTGCCCGCTGCCTCCTGTCACCAATACATTCATACCTATATATAATAGTCTACAGAATAATCAAAAAGCTCCGCAGCATCCTTCAGTCTAGGATGCTTCCTGTCCTTTTCTGAAAGTATCACATCCTCCATCGGGATGCCCCAGTCTATGCCCAGTTCGGGATCGTTCCATGCAACAGCGCCCTCACATTCAGGCGCATAGAAATCGTCACACTTGTACTGGAACACAGCCTCGTCAGACAGCACTACAAAGCCATGTGCAAAGCCTCTAGGGATGAAGAACTGTCGGTGGTTCTCCTCCGAAAGCTCGACAGCAACATGCTTTCCAAAAGTCGGCGAACCGCGTCGGATGTCCACAGCAACGTCCAGAACACGCCCTTTCACGACACGCACGAGCTTGCTCTGAGCATGAGGGGGCTTCTGGAAATGCAGACCTCGGAGCACTCCGTAGCACGATTTGCTCTCATTGTCCTGCACAAACCTGACTTCGCGCACCTCTGCAGCAAAGTCCCTCTCAGAGAACGATTCAAAGAAATATCCGCGATGGTCGCCGAACACCCTAGGCTCGATGATCATCACTTCAGGTATGTCTGTCTTTATTACTTTCATATCAGTCCTGGTTCTTCCGGCCGGTAGCCCGGGTCGGGCGGCAGCGGCTTGCCCGCTGCCACAGCGCCCGCCCCGGCCGCTACCGCCAATGCGTCACACCTCTCGTTTTCAGGATGCCCTGCATGTCCCTTTATCCAATGAAATGAAACCCTGTGCAGTCTGTACAGATTGGCGAACCTCATCCAGAGGTCAGGGTTCTTCACCTTGGCAAAGCCTTTTCTCTGCCAGCCTTCCAGCCATCCCTTGTTGATGGCATTAACGACATATGACGAATCGCTGTACACATGGACCTCAGCGTTCTGCCACCTGATGGCCTCCAGGCCCCTGATGACCGCCAGGAGTTCCATGCGGTTGTTCGTCGTGAGGCTGAATCCGCCCGACATCTCCATCTCCCTTCCGGCACATTTGAGGACCACCCCATAGCCGCCAGGGCCGGGGTTTCCGCTTGATGCGCCGTCCGTGAAAAGGAATATCGGAGGCCTCTGCTGAGTGGTTTCCGCCATGCTACTCGATGATCCTGCCGCCCTTAGGCTTGATTTCGGTATCCGGCATCTTTATGGTCATGCGGTTTTCCACGAGATCGTCGTAGGCCGCACGCCTGTTGTAGATGTCGATGGCGGTGTAGATCGAAGCTATCATCGAGCGAGGGTCCGCAAGATCTCGTCCGGCCATCTCGTATGCTGTACCATGGTCCGGAGATGTCCTCACGATAGGAAGTCCTGCGGTATAGTTCACGCCATCCTCGAATGCGAGGGCCTTGAACGGAGTCAGTCCCTGGTCATGGTACATGGCAAGAACCGCGTCAAACTTGCTGTAGTTGCCCAGGCCGAAGAATCCGTCAGGAGAATACGGGCCAAACGCCAGGATGCCTTCCTCGTTTGCAGCCTTGACAGCAGGAAGGATGATCTGCTGCTCCTCGTCGCCGAGAAGGCCGCCGTCGCCGCAATGCGGATTGAGGCCGAGCACAGCTATCTTCGGCTGGTCCACTCCGAAATCCCTCTGAAGCGAAGCCTTCATGAGGCGGAGCTTGCTCATGATCTTTTCCTGTGTTATGCTGCCGCAGACGTCCTTGAGCGAGATGTGGCCGGTGAGGACGCCGACCTTCAGGCGGTCGCACACCATGATCATCGCAACCTCATCGACACCGAATTCCTTCTCAAGATACTCTGTATGGCCGGTGTAGCCGAAACCTTCACTTGCCATCGCCCTCTTGTTGAAAGGTGCGGTCACAAGGACGTCTATATAGCCGTCCTTGATGTCCTGGACCGCTCTTTCAAGCGATGTCATCGCGGCCTTAGCCGACTCAGGAGTCGGCTGGCCCGGCTCCACGAACACGTTCTCCGGCAGACAGTTGACGATGTTCACACGCTTCTGGTGGACATCCTTTGCCGATGATATGACATGAGTGTTGATCTGGTCAATGTTATGTATCTGCTTCTTGTAGAATCCGAAGATCTTTGACGAGCCGTAAATCACCGGCGTGCACATGTCAAGGATCCTCTCGTCTGCAAGCGCCTTGATGATGACTTCATATCCGATACCGTTTCCGTCACCCTGTGTGATTCCGACCACTAATTTCTTTGCCATAGCTTTATCCTTTATTATTTTTAACTTATTAATTATCTGATACTTATCTTTTTTGTCCCCCTCTTTGATTCCTCCCAAGGCACAATACGACAAAATAATTAGCAAATATAACTATAATTTTTCAACCTTGAGGCAACGACCAGGATAAAACAACTGGCGGCACCGTCGGGCGGTTGGGACGTGTGGTGGGACGGTGCGCGTGGCAGCTATTGTGCTGGTTTTCTGGATTTTAGATAAAGATGCCTGCTGCGTTTTGCAGCAGGCATCTTCATCTAAAACCTTGTACAGCAACTGATTAGGCGCCACGTTCTAACATCGCATTGTCCCAAAATCTGTAAGCACATTAGGCAGGGTACCGATGCTTGTCGATCAGATAAATTTACTTGCTGTTCATCCGTTTTCCAGGTGCAGGATATTTTTTGGATGCATCATCCAGCACCAGTACCCAGTCCATTGCTTCGCCCGGTGTCGGAGGCATGAATGAACGTTCTTTCCCGTCATTAGTGAATTTTCCTATTTCTGTAGCTTCTCCTGTTCTTGGACAGTACCACCATGCAATGATTCTTTCGCCTTGCAACATGCTGGTGTTCACGGAGAAAGAACGGCCGATAGGAGCATAGACCATTGCATATGAACCTTCTTCGTCCATAGTGGCAGCGAAGTGGTAACGTCCTGCGCCCGGAACTGAAGACTGGACCTCATCCTGAACGATGAAATCCGGTGATGGTTTACGTGTGAAGTATGGCCTTGATTCCATCAGGTTCTTCAAATGAACCGCTTGCCCGGCTGCAGGTTGGTCAATTGCTTCGTGCCAAGGCATGAGAGGTCGGTTTATCGGGTAACGTCCCTTTTCAGCATCGAACATCTGCCATACTGAATGATGACCGTATGTCACACCGGCTGAGCCGTAGAATACGCTCCAGTATAAAGTCCTTCTGACATCCCAGGCATTGGAATGACCGTCATTGTCAGGAGTGAATTCCAAAGGATGGTCTTCATAGAGAGGCTCGAGTTCCATAATAGGTTTGACCGGTGTCCTGAAGAAGTCATTCATGACCTTTCTGTTAGAATCGAAACGTTGGTTATGTCCGCTCTGTCTTCCGTTGAAATCAAGCCACTCATCATTATGGAACCATTTTGAAGAAGAGTTCCATCCAGTCGGATGAAATGTCATGAGATTCTCTTTATCCACACTTCGGATACCTTTGGCCATGGCACGGATTATTGCCTGCTTTTCCGGATTGTCAGGGTTGCGGTCTCCGCCCATTATCCAGATTATGTCACAATTACTATATCGTTCTGCGATCCAGCGGCCGTAAATCTCAGCGTTATACTCGTCAAATATAGGGTCATTGTCATTCCACCATCTTCCCCATGTAGGCAGTAGTCCGACGTACATCGCATTTTCATTGGCCTGTCTGATTATATGATCTACATGATCCCAATAATCATTGTCATCGCCCTCCTTGATGTCCGGACGTGCCGGATTTCTGTCAATCAGAGGCTTATGACCATATGAATTAGGGACATCTATGCCATCAACTTCAGACAGGACGACAGCCTGAATCACGTTATATCCTTTTCCCGCACGGTCTTGCAGATATAGTTCCGCTTCTTCACGTGTCGTGCGGTGGAACAGCTCCCATGCAGTGTCTCCTAAATAGAAGAATGGTTTGCCGTCTGAATATTGCAGATAGTGTCCGTTTTCTGAAACTTCCAATGACTGAAGGCTTGTTGTATCTGATGGCTTGGTGCAGGAAGCCAGTGCTAAAGCTACTGCAGAAAAAATGAACTGTCGCGTTTTCATAGATAGTTAGTTAATATGTGGTGTACTTCTCTTTATTTTAGTAAGATACATGTGACTTGTCTTCACTGTTTGCGAAAGATAGCATAATATGTCTGTAATTGCAAATGAATGATCCAGCCTGCGAAATGAGGCATGGAAACGGTAATTATAGTTACAGAAGACGGGGGCAATAACCATTTGGCACAGCCGCACTTATAACTTATTATATACCAAGCATTTGCAAGCCAAAGCATGGAAGACCACTTAAAGGTAGAAGCGTTATATGGTCCTAGGTAATCAAAAGAAGTTAAGATCTCTGTAATAAGGAGACTATGTAGCATCTGAAAGTAAAGTGAACCACAGAAATGGAATCCCATCACGTGGTTCACTACATCCAATCTGTCCATTGTGATTAAAAACATCAAATGAACCACCCATACCGAGACGAATCAAGTGGTTCGTATCACATCATCTCCAAAACAGGAGAACCTCTACGGAGTACCTGTCCGAAAATCGAGGAAAATATACGAATACTGGGAACTTTAAAGGATGCTTCTCCGGAAAGCCTGGGAGATATAAGTGATTTGGAAATCTAGAGGGACATACGGATACTTGAACTGTGCATGTTCGGAAATTATAGGAGTTTTACTGACAGTGGATGTTTGATGTTTGTCTAGACATTGGGTGATATTAGAGATGTTCTAGACTACATATTACTGACTGGCGGCACCGTCGCCGGAATATATCGTCTCCGGCGACTACAGATCAAGCGCTCCGGGCGGCTGGACCCAAAGGGCCGTCCTCGCGCTTGACTGTTGCCTGTAACGTCTCGGCTAGCAAGCACCACCTGGCGGGAGGACGGCCCCTTGGCCGAGCCGCCCGGACCGGAGTGTGGAGCCTCTGGCTGGCGTATTTGCCAGAGGCGGTGCTTTCAGATAGGTTACCTGTTCTCATCATAGCTATAAAGACATTACCCTACCAGACATCGTGGTTATATGGGGAGGGTGATTATAGTTTTTCTTGACAATAGACTCCGGTGTGGCTAGGGGTATTAGTTTGAATAGCCCTAGCCACAGAGGTTATTCGTAAGCGGTTATCTAGCAAGTGCTTACAAAAACACGGCGTGCCTAGGGGTAACTTTTTCTGTAGCCCTAGCCACGGTGGGCTCATAGAAATTGGACATATTTACTTATCTATCGTAAATAGAGAAATTCCACTAACTATAAAAATAACGTGGCTAGTAACAGAAATGAAAGATACGGTAATAAAGAGTCGCAAAGAGTGGCAGCTATGTTACTGGCTTTCTGAATGTTAGTGGTATATGCCTGCTGCATTTTGCAGCAGGCATATACCACTAACACCCTGCTCAACAACTGATTAGGCGCCATGCCTACGAGATTAATAATCCAAAAACCGAAGCGGGAAATCTCAAAGAGATAAACGCGCAACATAAGCGCCGTGCGGTATAATTAACTAATTCTCAGAAGATTACGCATTTTGCCTGCCACGTCAGGACAGCATGCAAAACATCTAATCAGTTATCCATCAGGAATTTACGCCGCACAGCATCAGAGGCGGCAACGCCTAGGGGCAACGCTGGGCAGCAACGCTGGTGGGAAACTACTATGGCAACGCTGGGAGCAACGCTAAGAGGTATCAACGAGAAGCAACACCTGAGGGAAACACCTGAGGGCAAGGCTGGGGGCAACGCTTAGGAGTAACGCCTGGGGCAATATTGGGAGGGACGGATGGAGGAATTTTGTCATGGAAATTTGTTTGATTTTTTATAAAAATTGAACAAATTTTTGGAGATAAATCCTGCTCTGAGATATCTGTAAAGGCGATTTTCAAAATTATCCGCATACTTTTTCGGTATGCGGATAATCATTCGGAACTTTGCAAAAAAAGAAATAATGGCTAAAGAAAGATTTTACCACATCTACACCAAAGGACTGGAAGACATGGTCATATTCCTAGATCGTGAAGATTATATTGCCGGTATGAACTATATCGCCATATGCGTACATCTGACTTCAATTGACTTATTGGCATTTGTATTGATGTCCAATCATTTCCATTTCGTTACGAAATCCGGACACGATGATGCGGTAAGATTCATTAACTTATTCAAACAGTTGATAGCGTCTTATCTAAGAAATAAATATGGAATAGTCAAAGCTTTACATCAATGCATTGCCGAATGTAAAGAAATCGATCTGACGGATGAAGGTCTCAAGAAAATCATAGCATACATTCTCAATAATCCTGTAAAGGCCGGTATCAACTGCGCTCCACAAAATTATGAATGGAGCAGTTGCAGATGCTACTTTTCAAATATCGGGACAAGTAAGCATCTCACTCCGATCAGCAGTTTAGGCACTAGGAAAGCCAGGAGAATCTTACATAGTAAATGTCAACTGAACGATAGTTATCTTATTAATGAAGATGGATATATCGAACCGGCATCATATATAAATATTCAATTTGTAGAAAAACTCTTTAAGAGAGCAAGTTCACTAGGATACTTCTTGAATTCTTCGAGTAGGACAGATCGAAAGGAAATGCCTGTTTCGTACAGTGACAGCACAATAATATCATGTCTTAAAGAGATTCTGGAAAAGCAGTATGATTCATTGAGTATCAGCGAACTTCCTGAAGAAAGTGTCATAAGAATCATAAGATATCTTAAAAACAAGTTAGCATGCTCACCAAAGCAGATAGCAAGGATATTGAACCTAGAAGTGAAAAGAGTAATACAGGTAATAAATATTTAAACCATTTAAAATCGAATCATTATGTTGTACAAAGAAGAATTGATCAGAGTTTACGAAGAGGCAATTGCAGTAGCCAGGTTTGAGGCTAAGATTGAGGCCAGGATGAGAGTAGCGTTGTCGATGCTTGAAAGTGAAATGAGTTACGAAGAGATTGAGAAGTTTACCGGGGTGACCAAGGATGAAATCGAATATGAAATCGAAAGTAACATGGATTGGGATACCGAGTGGGACAGTGACTGGAGAGCTGAACATGATTGTGTTCATGGAAATAAAATGGACGACCGAGCTAGGAAAACCACAGCAGATGTGGTAAGGGAAGCTACACCAAAGCCGGAGGATCTGCCGATTGTCAATATCGGGTTGGAGATACGGCTCAAGGAATGGAGGTCTAAGCATTACAAGGCGTTGAACATACCGGCTTATAGAGTAATTCCGAACAAGACTCTTACAGAGATCGCCACCAAGATTCCTCGGACTCGCGAAGAGCTGATGGCGATCAACGGATTTGGAGAAGCAAGATGGGAAAAGTTCGGAGAAGAGATTCTGGCTATCACGTCTGAATTTTAACATAGGTATCAAGGTTAATAACTATATTATTATAGATAAAAGCGTATGTATTAGTAGATAAGACCAGCTATAGATACACACAACGGGCATAAGTGTGGCTAGGGGTGGGGTTTGTCTGAGCCCTAGACACAGGGACTTTTTTGTAAGGCATTATTAAACAGCAAATTACAAACCAGGTATGTGGCTAGGGCTTCCTTAAAATGAAGCCCTAGCCACACCTTAAAACGGAAAATGGTCAAAAGTATCCGATCAAAGAAGCTAAAGAAGGAAACGGACACAGAAACTGAAAAGAAGAAACTGGATAAGGAACCTGAACGAAGGGATGGAGGAAAGAAACTGAATAAGGAACCTGAACGAAGGGATGGAGGGAAGGAGCAAGACAAGAAATCTGAGAGAAACACGATAGTTGGAAGATGGAGATGAAAAGAGAAGATGGTCGAGGAAGAGGAAGATGGAAGAGGAAGATGGAAGTAAGGGACGAACGAGGAGATGGGACAAGAAATGCGAGAGGATGTTGAGAGAGAAGGTAGAAGAGAAAAAGGAAGAAGAGACGAACAGGAGATGAAGAGACGAACAGGAGACTAACGGGAGATGAAGAGGGGATTTGGAATTAATTTATTATATTTGCTGTATTATGGCACATGGACTGGATATGGAGATTCAATTTCTGCCGGGGGTGGGGCCTAAGAGGGCTGAACTTCTGCGGAAGGAGCTGGCAGTGGAGACTGTCGGCGATCTTTTGCGTCTGTACCCTTTCAGGTACATCGACAAGAGTTCCATTGTCAGGATCTGTGATGCGAGACCGGACATGGCATACCTTCAGGTCCGTGCAAGGGTCACCAGGGTAGACCTCTACGGTTCCAACGGACAGGCTGAAACCGACACACTGAAGTTCAACACCATACGTAGAATGAGTGTTTGGGTGGAAGACGGTACCGGAGAGATGGAGATGGTCTTCTTCAAGGGCATCAAGTGGATGCACGAGAAGCTGAAGCCGGGAACGGAGTTCATCTTTTTCGGCAAGCCGACCGCATTCAACGGACGCATCAACATGGTCCATCCTGAAGTCGACGCAGTCCCAGTCCAAAAGTCCCAGCTCCCATCGGGACAGACGGGGGAACTGGGTGGCTATGGGGCACCGAAGATGACGGGAGTGTATGCTAGTACTGAGAGGTTGAAGAATGCGGGGGTCACCGGGAAGGTTATGAACAAGATGATGGAGGCGGCGCTGGACAGGGGGCTTCCTTACATCGAGGAGTCGCTTCCGGAGTATGTCATGAAGCAGTGCGGACTTGTGCCTCTGCATTATGCGCTCCGCAACATCCACTTCCCTACCGACATGCTCGCCCTTGAGAAGGCCAAATACAGACTGAAGTTCGAGGAGCTGTTCTATCTCCAGCTCTCGCTTCTGAAACAGAAATACATACGCAGCAGAGCCGAGCAGGGAATCGCCATGCCTAAGGTGGGCGAGGCGTTCAACCTCTGCTACAATGCTCTCCCCTTCCCTCTCACGGGAGCCCAGAAAAGGGTGATAACGGAGATAAGGAACGACATGAAGAGCGGCCACCAGATGAACCGCCTGCTTCAGGGAGACGTGGGCAGCGGAAAGACCATGGTAGCTGTGCTTACGGCTCTGATAGCGATAGGCAACGGTTTCCAGGCATGCATAATGGCCCCTACCGAGGTCCTCGCACAGCAGCACTTCAAGAACATCCAGAAGTTCCTGGCGCCGACTGGCGTGAAGTCCGCGCTTCTTACCGGAAGCAGCAAGGCTTCCGAGAGGCGCGAGGTGCATGCAGGCCTTGAGGACGGCTCCATAGGCATAATTGTCGGCACGCACGCTCTCATCGAGGACAATGTCATCTTCCGCAATCTGGGTCTTGCGATCATCGACGAGCAGCACAGGTTCGGCGTGGAGCAGAGGTCGAAGCTCTGGCGGAAGGCTTCATGCGGGGCTCCGCCGCATGTGCTCGTGATGACGGCCACGCCTATCCCGAGGACATTGGCCATGACCCTGTACGGCGATCTGGATGTATCAGTGATAGACGAGCTTCCTCCTGGAAGAAAGCCGGTTCAGACGATACATGCGACCGAAGGAAAGCGTCCTGCGATGTACCGGTTCATGAAGGAGGAGATCGCGAAAGGAAGGCAGATATTCATTGTCTATCCGCTGATAAACGAAACAGAAAAACTTGACTATCAGAGTCTTGAAGCAGGAGCAGAGGAGATCATGCAGAAATTCCCGTTCCCGGACTACAAGACGGCTGTCGTGCACGGAAAGCAGCTGAACGATGTCAAGAAATTCAACATGGACGCCTTCGCGGAAGGCAGGGCGGACATCCTGGTCGCGACCTCGGTGATCGAGGTCGGAGTGGATGTCCCGAACGCTTCTGTAATGATAATAGAGAGCGCCGAGAGGTTCGGACTGAGCCAGCTCCATCAGCTGAGGGGGCGAGTGGGACGAGGAAGCGAGAAGTCTTACTGCGTGCTGATGACAGGCCATAAGCTCAGCAAGGAGTCGAAGCACAGGATAGAGCTGATGTGCGCGACAGAGAACGGCTTCGAGCTGGCTGAAGAGGACATGAAGATGAGAGGCCCTGGAGACCTTGAAGGAACGCAGCAGAGCGGACTCCCTATCAGCCTCAACATCGCATCCCTGGCAAAGGACGGCATGATACTTAACGCCGCAAGAGACTGCGCGGAAGCGATTCTGAAGGAGGACCCGACCCTCACGTCAGACCGTAACCAGCTGCTGCGCAAGGAACTGAGAAAAGACAAATATCAGATAAAGGACTATAGCAAAATCAGTTAGACCATGGTAACGGAACTGCTGAAGAAATACTTATGGCTGGTGCAGACCTTCATCCGCGCAGGAGAGAGGGGCCTCAGTCTCGACGAGATCACATACCGGTGGGAGGAAAGGTTCGGCACGGACTATTCGCGCCGCACGTTCAACAACCACAGGGAAGCTGTGTTCGAAGTCTTCGGAATCGACATAAAATGCAACAGGAGCACGAACCGCTACTTCATCGAATACTCCGAGGATGTGGCGGACGAGAACGCAGAAACAGCCTGGCTCATAAACACTTTCACCGTCAACAGCATGCTCTCGATGGGAAAGGAAAGGCTTTCGGGAAGAATCTCCGTGGAGGACATCCCTTCGGGCCACAGGCACCTTACAAGCATCATGGAGGCGATGAACGAGAACTGCGAGATGGTCATCGGATACCGCAAGTACACCAGTGAGGAGACAGGCACATACACATTGCGCCCATACGCGGTCAAGGAGTTTGCAAAGAGGTGGTACCTGGTCGGATACTGCATCGAACGCGACGCGATGAGGATCTACGGACTGGACCGAATCATGAGCCTGGAGATGACAGGAAACAGGTTCAAGATGCCTAAGGACTTCGACGTGGACAGGATATTTGCGACGAGCTTCGGCCCGTACATACCGGAATCGAAGGGTCAGACGGTAGTCTTCCGCACGACGCGGAAGGAGGCGAACTTCCTCCGCGACCTGCCGGTCCACGGCAGCCAGAGGGAGCTGTCGCCGGCAGAGGCACGGAAGCATGTGCCCGGACTGAATCCGCTGGATGAGAGCGTGTATTTCGAGATATTCGTATGCCCGAACGACTCTCTGATTATGGAGTTCTGCAAGCATGGGGCCCGGCTGGAGGTCGTGAGCCCGGCGAGCGTACGCGAGGCTGTCGGAGCGGAGCTCCGGAAGGCAGCCGAGCAATACGCGCACGAAAGCTGAAAATAATCAAACGTTAAACTACAAATATGAAAACAACCGGAAAAGTGGTCAGCTTTACAGCGCTGGCAGCAATCGCAATCGGATTATTTATTTTTATGAAAAAGGACAGACAGGAAATCAGCAGCGAAGGATTCATCGGCAGAAGCACGATAGCCATCGAAGATGGCAAGATGGGTCCGGAGGCACTCCTGGCCTTCGGCCGAGTGTCGGACCCGCAGGTCTCGCCTGACGGAAAGCATGTCATATATGGTGTGAGCTACACGTCAGTGGAGGAGAACCGCAGCGTGCGCAACCTGTACATCTGCAATCTGGACGGATCTGACAATCAGCTGCTCACCAAAGCCGGCAAAAGCATCTCCAACGCACGCTGGAGCAATGACGGCAGGAAGCTAGCGTTCCTCTACGGAGGCCAGATCTGGACGGCGGACATCAGACATGGAAAGAAGGGCTGGAGCCTTAAGAACATGAAGAAGATCAGCGACGTGGCCAACGGCATCGGCGAGTTCAAGATCTCCCCAGACGGAAAGAAGGTGATGTACATCAGCTACATAAAGAGCGCCGTGAAATCTCCGACAGACTGCTACAGCGACCTTGACAAGGCGACCGCATACACGACCGACGACCTGATGTACCGCCATTGGGACCACACCGTGATGGAGATTCCGCACACTTTCGTCGCAGACATCGACCTGGAGGAAGGGACAACAGGCGCTCCGAAGGACATACTCGAAGGGGAGAAGGAGCTCTACGAACTTCCTACAGAGCCGTTCGGCGGTCTGGAACAGCTGTCATGGAGCCCCGACAGCAGATATATAGCATATTCATGCCGCAAGCTGGCAGGAAAGAAGTACGCCTTCTCGACCAACACGGAGATATACATATATGATGTAGAGACCGGCCAGACAGAGATGATCGAGATGGGCGGAGGATACGATACCGATCCTGTCTGGAGCCCTGACGGAAAGAAACTGTGCTGGATCAGCATGGAGAGGGACGGTTATGAGGCTGACAAGCAGAGGCTTATCGTCGCTGAGATGACAACAGAGGAAGGACAGATGCCGAAGGCAGAGAAGATCCAGGACATCACCGTGGACTTCAAGTACAACGCATCGTCGCCGGTATGGGCCGATGATTCGAAGAGCATCTGGTTCGCCAGCCTCGCCGAAGGCCTCCAGGGCATATTCAGGGCATACGAGGACGCAGAGAGCTGGGATATCGAGCGCATCACAGGAGATGATTTGTGGTACGATTTCGGCTCGCCTTTCTATGTAGCTGACAGCGAGGACGGCGGAAAGACGCTCTACACGACATGGTGCAGCATGGACTTCCCTACCGAACTCGTGGCCGTAAACATAAACGGAACCGGACTCTCATGCAGCCAGATAACCGACGAGAACGGCCACATCCTCGATCAGCTTGCCGAGCATAAGACTGAAGCGAGATACGTGAAGACCGTGGACGGCAAGGATATGCTGACATGGGTGCTCTACCCTCCTCAGTTCGACCCTTCGAAGGAATATCCTTCGATCCTGATCTGCCTCGGAGGCCCTCAGGGCACATTGAGCCAGGGATGGTCATACCGCTGGAACTACCGTCTGATGGCGTCGCAGGGCTATGTGGTCGTGCTTCCGAACCGTCGCGGAACAACGGCGTTCGGCCAGGAATGGACGGAGCAGATCTCGGGCGACTACCCGGGCCTCAACATGCAGGACTATCTGGCCGCAGCCCGCGAGCTGAAGGCGGAGCCGTATGTGGGCAAGATGGCGGCGTGCGGAGCAAGCTACGGCGGCTATTCGGTATACTACCTCTGCGGCACACATGAGAACACATTCGACGCATTCATCGCGCATGCGGGTATATTCAACGAGGAGCATATGTACATGACCACTGAAGAGATGTGGTTCCCGAATTTCGACAACGGCGGTCTGCATGAGACCGTCATCGACCCGAGGGTAGGCACGCCGGACGGTCCGGTCGGTCCTGCAGGAGACGGAGTGACTTTCGGAGGAATAAAGCAGGGCGGCTCGCCATGGAGCAACGATCCGAAGGCTGTGCGCCACTACGCTCTGTCGCCGCACAAGCTCGTCACAAAGTGGCACACGCCGCTGATGGTGATACACGGAGGAATGGACTACAGGGTTCCGGTAGACGAAGGAATGGCCGCATACAATGCCGCACAGATGATGGGAGTTCCGTCAAGGCTCCTTATCTTCCCTGACGAGAACCACTGGATACTCAAGCCGCAGAACGCGATGCTGTGGCACAGGGAATATTTCAGATGGCTTAATGAATGGCTGTAAACCAGATGAAGCGTCACTGTTTGTGACGCTTTTTTTCTTGCTCATCGTCATCTGCCTCGTCAGAGATCATGACACCGACAGCGAAGCATATGCCCATGGTAAAGAAATGACGCCATAGACCGAGCAAAGCTACAATAAGGCATGCTATTCCGGAAAGGAAGCAGATCGCGGCAAGCACCTTCTCCAAGGTAATGCGTACCGGCCTGTTGTTAATATTGATCGTCATTGCCATACTCAACCAAATTTACAATATCTGTATACTTTTCACTCTATAATCTGGGTAAAATTCACAAAATGTGTTATATTTGCACCCAGTTACTGAAGCTCTTTGCAAACATAACACCAAAATTGTAAACTTTCAACACTTTTGTGAACTTTTTTACACATTTTTTGTAAAGTATATCACCGAATATGTTAAACGCACTTGAAATAGGCAAGAAAATCAAGGAATATTTCTCCGAAGCCGGCATCTCCCAGACAGATGTGGCCAAGACGCTCGACGTCCAGCCTGCGGCCGTGAGCAATCAGCTGAACGGCCGCCCATTCGGAAAGAACTCGGCAGCAAAATGGAGCAATGCATTCGGGTTCAGGACCAATTGGCTCCTGACAGGAGAAGGCCCCATGTTCGACCCGCAGGACATCCCCCACACCGACGGCATGCTGGACGACCATCCTGAACTTAACCATGAAGACGACATCCCCGTAGTTCCAGCAAGACTTTTCAGAGCACCTGACATCAACATTTACGATTATGTGATTTCATCGTCTTCTGTCGACAGGCTTCCGCCTGTGCCTCACTTCCAGAAGCACGACATCTTCGCCACCTGCCCGGGCGATGCGATGGCCCCAAGAATCTGCAGAGGCTACCTTGTGGCTCTCAGAAGAATGCCTAAAGGATCGACTATAATCAACGGAGAAGTCTATGTAGTGGACACCAAGTCCAGCGGCATGTTCCTCCGAAAGATCGTAGACAACGGTCCGGAAGCCGGCACACTGACATTCATAGCAGAGAACCAGCAGGACTTCCCGGACTTCGAACTCCCCTACAACGACATAATCAATGTCTTCCGCGTAGTCGGAGTCCTCATCACGAACATCTAGCACACGACAAAAGTCCAGCAGCCTGCTGTTTTTGAGCGACATTGGCTCCCGAAAAGGGAGGGGACCCACGGAGTGGGGAGGATCGCCGGAAACAGCAGGCTGCTGGACTTTGTAGAAGGACTATCCGATAATCAGGACAGCTGCATCATTCTTTGCTACAGAAATCTTCTTCGGAGCCTTTCCTTCCTTAGGCTCGTTTCCGCCGTCGATCAGGCGCACATCCGCCTTCCCGGCGCCGAGAGTCCTGAGGACATCATCGACATTGACTTCAAGCGGAGCATCCACGGCATTCACTGCAGCAACATACCACTTGTCGCCGTGCCTGCGGGCGAGAACCACATTCTCGCCAGGCTGGCCGGCGATATAACGCGTCTCATCCCATGTGGTCGGCACTTCCTTGATGAAGTCAAGGCAGACCTTCGGAGCATCAGTAAGATTGTTCGGAGTAATGGCGATGTTCTGCACAGCGTTCTGGTAGAGAACCAGCGTGGCGATCTGGAACACGTCGGTCGTACGGCGTACAGTGCCATGAGCGTTCGAACGGCTGAGACGCCTGTTCAGGAAGCATCCTCCGAACTCCATCGATCCGACCGTGTTGCGGATGAACGGATGAAGGCATGCAGCCTGAGCCTCCTGGTCGCACTCGTACTGCGAGAACACGAGGTTCTCCGAAGCACGCACAGCTTCGCTTCCAAGATAATTCGGATAAAGTTTCTCCCATCCGCGAGGAAGGGTGCAGCCGTGGAAGATGCACATCAGGCCGTTGTCATCGGCGTCGCTGAGGATGGACTCGTAATAGAGCATGGTCTCCTGCTTGTCACCACCGAAGAAGTCTATCTTTATACCCTTCACGCCGATTTCCTTCATCCAGCGCATGTCCCTCTTGCGGAGGATAGGGTTGCTCATCACGTGGTCTGGTCCCTGCCCGATGTCGTTCCACCATCCGCTCGAGCTGTACCACAGGAAGAGGTCGACCTTCTTCGATTTCGCGTAGGCAGCGAGCTCCTCGATGCCGTCATATCCGAGATTTGCGTCCCAGAGGGCGTCAACGAGGAGATACTCGAAGCCCATTTCGGATGCGAGGTCGACATATTTCTTCTGGTCCGGCATGTTCATGCTGGCATCCTGCCATACTATCCAGCTCCATGCAGACTTTCCGAACTTATAGTTCCTGTCGGTCTTGTAGAGAGGTTCGATGTGGTCCCATGCGACTGTCGTCTCCACTATCGGCGCCAGAGTCTCACCCAAAGTTATTGTCCTCCAAGGAGTTCCGCCAGGGATGGCGATTCCTGGCTCGGATGTTCCATTGCCGTTGTTCTCTTCCGCCATAGGATATTCGATCTTGTACGAAGCGCCGACACAGCCCTGGAAGTTTCCGGAAGTCTGATAATGCTCGCTCAGCCTTGAACCGCAGAAACGTCCGTCCACTCCTGTCTCGCTGACAAGCACCCATCCGTTTCCACCCAGCTGGAAAAGTGCCGGGAATGTATAGCCGTGGCCATATCCGCTTGGAGCAGTCACAGGCTTTCCTATGCCATAGTACTCCTCATAACTAGGCTTCGTACGCTTCCAGCCGATCAGGGCGTGGCTCTGAGGGGTAAGATATGTCTTCAGATAGTCATGTTCCGGCGTATCATTGAAGCTGAACTCGGTAAGCTCTTCAAGGATCCTGACGCTTCCTGTCTCACCTTCCTTCGGGATGAAGTAACGGAAAGCCACATCATTACGCCCTACCCTGAACTCGACCTGAAGAGTCTTGCCCTCCTTATTCTTGAAAGTACATACGGCCTTTGTCACATCATAAGACATCTCGGAAGCCTTGCTTCTGTCCATCTGATACGTTCCGCCGATACGTTCCTGGTCCATTGAAACAAATTCAAGTTCGGAAAAATCAAAGGCATTCGTACGGAGACCCAGACGTGATGTGCTCACAAACGGCTCGCTGTTGTGCTCGACCTGATAAAATGCCCTTCCGTCCTGCGTAAAGACATAGACAGAGGTAACTCCGTACGGACTAGGGATATAGGCATCATAGAAGTCCGCCTTTAACACGATGGCCGCGGAGATATTCACCACGGCCACCAATATTGTAGAAATCAGTCTTTTCATGCTTTCAGAAGACTAGAACATGGCTTTAACCTGATTATAGACATTCTGAGCAGTGAAGCCAAGCTTCTCATCAAGCACCTTGTAAGGAGCTGAGAAACCGAAGCTTTCGAGACCGAATACCTTTCCGTTGCATCCAACGAGACCCTCGAGGTTGACAGGAAGACCTGCTGTAAGACCGAAGATCTTCGCTCCGCAAGGGAGGACTGCCTGCTGGTACTCCTTAGGCTGGGTGCGGAAGAGTCCTTCTGAAGGGCAGCTTACGATGCGCACCTTGAGGCCGTCTTCACGGAGGAGGGCTGCACCTGCAACGAGGGTAGCGACCTCAGAACCAGATGCCACGAGGATTACGTCAGGATTTTCCTCTGAACCTGCAACGACGTATGCGCCCTTTTCTGCCTGGGTATAGTCGTTTCCTTCAGGAAGCTGCTCGATGTTCTGGCGTGAGAAGATGAGGGCAGTAGGAGTATCGACGTTCTCCATCGCCATCTTCCAGCACTGCGTTGTCTCGACCGAGTCTGCAGGACGGAGCACGAGAACCGAGTTCTTTCCATGGTGGTTCTTGAGCTTCTCCATGAGGCGGATCTGTGCCTCCTGCTCTACCGGCTCGTGAGTAGGGCCGTCTTCACCTACGCGGAATGCGTCATGTGTCCAGATGAACTTCACAGGGAGCTCCATGAGGGCAGCCATGCGCACCGCTGGCTTCATGTAGTCAGAGAACACGAAGAATGTACCGCAAGCCGCGATCACACCGCCGTGGAGAGCCATACCGATGCAGCAGCATGCCATTGTGAGCTCTGCGACACCTGCCTGGAAGAATGCTCCACTGAAGTCGCCTGATGTGAATGCCTTGGTTTCCTTGAGGAATCCGTCTGTCTTGTCTGAGTTAGAGAGGTCGGCCGATGCGCAGACCATGTTAGGAACCTGCTTTGCAAGCTGGCTGAGAACGGCTGCAGATGCGTTTCTTGTAGCATCGCCGGCCTTCTGCTGCACTGCAGACCAGTCTACCTTAGGAGCAGCTCCGCTGAACCACTCTGCCTGTGCGGCAGCCTTTTCAGGATTTGCTTCAGCCCATGCCTTCTCCTCAGCATAACGCTCTGCAACCACTGCCTTGAGCTCTTCAGCACGCTTTGCGTAAAGAGCCTTCACTTCGTCGAAGATCACGAAAGGATTCTCAGGATCGCCGCCGAGGTTCGCCACAGTGTTCTTGAAAGCGTCGCCGCCGAGAGGCGCGCCGTGGGTCTTGCAGTTGCGCTCGTATGACGAGCCGTCAGCCTTGAGGGCACCCTTGCCCATCACGCACTTTCCGATGATGAGGACAGGACGGTCGCTTACGGTCTTTGCCTCGTCGAGAGCTGCGCGGATCTGGTCGCAGTCGTTACCGTTGATGGTGATGACATGCCATCCCCATGCGCGGTACTTCATCTCTGTGTCTTCGGTCATCACCTCGCCGCACTCTGTAGAGAGCTGGATGTCGTTCGAGTCGTAGAACATCACGAGGTTGCCGAGGCCGAGGTGGCCTGCTATGCGGCCTGCACCCTGAGATATCTCCTCCTGTACGCCGCCGTCAGAAATATATGCATAAATTGTCTCCTTTGCGAAGGTAGGGTTTCCGGTGCGGGCTGCAAGGAACTTGGCAGCGATCGCCGCTCCCACTGCGAACACATGACCCTGTCCGAGAGGACCTGATGTATTCTCGATTCCGCGCATGATGTCCACTTCTGGGTGGCCAGGAGTCGGAGACTCCCACTGGCGGAGCTGCTGGAGCTCTTCAAGAGAGAACTTGCCTGCGAGAGCAAGCTGCGAATAAAGCATCGGTGCCATGTGGCCCGGGTCAAGGAAGAAACGGTCACGGCCTTCCCACTTAGGGTTTTCCGGGTCATACTGGAGATACTCCGAATAGAGCACGTTGATGAAGTCTGCTCCTCCCATGGCTCCGCCAGGATGTCCCGACTTCGCTTTTTCCACCATTGAGGCTGCGAGAATTCTGATATTGTCCGCAGCCATGTTCATAACTTTCTTGTCGTTCATGTTATTATAATTAGGATTAGTTTAGTTACATGTATTTTAAAAATCGAATAAAGATAAGCATTTTCTTCGACTTTCTAAACAGATTCCATCGATGAATGGCCAAATGTTACATTATTGATATAAAATGAAATCATTCTTGGCAGACTAACAAATAAAAATGCATAACTTTGTATGAAGAAGAATATAATAGCTAAAACTAAATACCATGGCACAGAACAACAATGCAAATGAAGCTAAAGGCTTCTACAAGCTTTCATGGATTCAGCGCATCGGCTTCGGCAGCGGAGACATGGCGCAGAACCTCATCTACCAGACAGTCAGCATCTGGCTGCTCTTCTTCTACACCAATGTATACGGCATCAGCCCGGGCGCAGCTGCCCTGATGTTCCTTGTGGTGCGTCTGGTGGACGTATTGTGGGACCCTATCGTAGGAGCATTCGTGGACAAGAGCAACCCTAAATGGGGAAAATACCGTTCATGGCTGATCCTCGGAGGTATTCCGCTCGCAGGACTTGCAATCCTCTGCTTCTGGAACCAGTTCAGCGGTTCCCTCGTATATGCCTATATTACATATGTAGGAATGAGCATGTGCTACACTTTGGTTAATGTCCCTTACGGAGCGCTCAACTCTTCTCTTACAAGAGACACAGAGGAGATCACAGTCCTCACTTCGACCAGAATGTTCATGGCCAACCTCGGCGCCCTCATAGTGAAGTCACTTCCTATGGTTCTCGCGATCTTCGCGCCTATGGCTGCTGACGGCACGGCTATCATCGACAAGCCTGAATCGGCTTCAGCATGGTTCATCACAATGGCGATCTTCGCGCTTGCCGGACTCGCACTCCTCGTGTTCTGCTTTGCGCAGTGCAAGGAAAGAGTGGTGATGGATGCGAAGGAGTCGGAGAATGTGAAGGTAAGCGACCTCTGGATGGAGTTCCTCCGCAACAGGCCTTTGAGAGTCCTCGCATTCTTCTTCATCACTGCTTTCGCAATGATGAGCATCGGAAATGCCGCTGACGCATATTTCATGACATATAACGTAGGTGCGACTCCTGTGATGACGACAGCATTCATGTGGCTCGGCACCATCCCTGCATTCATCTTCATGCCTCTCGTTCCAGCAATCAAGCGCAAGATCGGAAAGAAAGGAATGTTCTACCTCTTCCTCGGAACAGCGGTAGTGGGCATGGCGATGATGTACACATTCGTACAGGTCGAGGCTCTTAAGCAGTTCTGGCTCCTCTGCATCGCGCAGTTCGTGAAGAGCACAGGTATCATCGTGGCGACAGGCTACATGTGGGCCCTCGTTCCTGAAGTGGTCTCATACGGCGAGTACACATCAGGAAAGCGTATCGCAGGTATCGTCAACGCCCTTACAGGCATCTTCTTCAAGGCCGGCATGGCACTCGGCGGAGTGGTTCCGGGCCTCGTGCTTTCAATCGTGAAGTTCGATGCAGCACTTCCTCAGCAGACAGCGCTTGCAGAGCAGGGTATCCTCTGGCTCGTATGCGTAATCCCTGCAGTCCTCCTCCTTCTCGCTATGTTCATAATCTCGAAATACGAGCTTGAGGACGACGTGATCGACAAGATCAACATGGAGATCGAAGAAAGGGTCAAGAACGCATAAGCCATTGACACACAGCCATGAAAAGAATTTCAATAATCGCCGCGATCCTGGCGACAGTATCCTGCAGTGCACCTGCAGAGAAAGGCCTGAAGGACGTCTTCGCTGACAAGTTCTACATCGGAGCCGCAATCAACGAGGATGAGATCCGCGGAACAGACACAGAAGGAGTAGAGATCCTCAAGAAGCATTTCAGTTCCATCGTTGCAGAGAACTGCATGAAGTCTGAAGAAATCCACCCTGAAGAAGGAGTATACAACTTCGAGCTTGCCGACAAGTTCGTTGAGTTCGGTGAAGCGAACGACATGTTCATCATAGGCCACTGCCTCATATGGCACTCGCAGCTCGCTCCTTGGTTCCCATACGACGACAAGGGCGAACTTGTGAGCCCCGAAGTCCTCAAGCAGAGGATGAAGGACCACATAACCACCATCGTGACACGCTACAAGGGCAGAGTCAACGGTTGGGACGTGGTGAACGAGGCGATCGTGGAGGACGGCTCATACAGGAACAGCCCGTTCTACCAGATCCTCGGCGAGGAGTTCATCCCGCTCGCATTCCAGTATGCCCACGAGGCTGACCCTGATGCAGAGCTTTACCTGAACGACTACGGAATGAACGTGAAGGGAAGACGCGAGACATATGTGAAGATCATCAAGGATCTCCAGGCACGCGGCCTGCGCATCGACGGCATCGGAATGCAGGGGCATATGGGAATGGACTATCCTGATTTCGGAGAATTCGAGGAAAGCCTTCTCGCATATGCAGGCACAGGCATCAACGTTATGATCACAGAGTGGGACATGTCCGCGATCCCTACCGTAAACACAGGAGCGAACGTAAGCGACACAGAGGCCTACAGGAAGGCTCTGGACCCTTACGCGGACGGACTTCCAGCAGAGGTTGCAGAAGAGTGGAACGCTCGCATGAAGACGTGCATGGACCTTTTCCTGAAGCATGCCGACGTGATCACAAGAGTGACCGCATGGGGCGTGAGCGACAACGATTCATGGAAGAACGACTGGCCGGTGGAAGGACGTACAGACTACCCTCTCCTCTTCGACCGCAACCTCGAACTCAAACCATTCCTTAAAGAATATTAGAGTTCAACAAGTTAGGAACTAATAATTAATGCACAAAAACAACAAAACATGAAGACACCTAAAAGATATCTGGTCCCTGAGGACTTTATGGCAGACCCATCGGTACACGTATGGGACGGCAAGATCTATATTTACCCTTCACACGACTGGGAACCTGAGGATTTCGTAGAGAACGACAACGGAGACCACTTCAACATGAAGGACTACCATGTGTTCAGCCTCGAGGGCAACGATCCTATGACAGCAGAGGTAACAGACCACGGCAAGGTTCTCGACGTTGCAGACATCCCATGGGCAGGACGCCAGCTCTGGGACTGCGAAGTGGCAAGAAAAGACGGAAAGTACTACATGTACTTCCCTCTCAAGGACAGGAACGACATCTTCCGTCTCGGAGTTGCCATCAGCGACAAGCCTGAAGGACCTTTCATCCCTCAGCCGGATCCTGTAAAGGGCAGCTACAGCATCGACCCTGCCATCTTCGAGGAGGACGGAAACTATTACATGTATTTCGGAGGTCTTTGGGGCGGCCAGCTTCAGAGATACAAGGACAACAAGGCTCTCGAGTGCGCTTATCTTCCTGAAGGAAAGGAGCCTGCGCTTCCAGGACGAGTTGTACGTCTCAGCGAGGATATGCTCGGTTTCGCAGAGGATCCTAAGCCAATAGTCATTCTCGACGAGGAAGGCAAGCCTCTCACAGCTGACAACCCTTACAGATTCTTCGAGGCATCATGGATGCACAAGTACAACGGCAAGTACTATTTCTCATATTCGACAGGTGACACCCATTACCTTTGCTACGCGGTAGGTGACAACCCTTACGGACCTTTCACATACAAGGGCGTGATCATGACTCCGGTAGTGGGATGGACAACTCACCACTCTATCGTCGAGTTCGGCGGAAAATGGTGGCTCTTCCATCATGACAGCGTTCCTTCAGGCGGAAAGACCTGGCTCAGGAGCCTCAAGGTCTGCGAGCTCAAGTACAATGAGGACGGTACGATCCAGCCTATCGAAGGTCTTGACGAGTAGTCTGCACCGATTATAAAACAAGCCGGTATTGATTACAGTGACCCCCTCCTGCCTGCGGCAGGGTCCCCCTAGCCGGGGGTGGCATGTCACTTACATCAATACCGGCTTGTTTTATTTATACTGTCTACTCGTATTATACTCTCTACTGATAGAAGCCGGTCAGTCGGTATGGGAGGTTGAGCTCGCGGTCGACTGTTGCGAGGATGCCCTGGACCTGTCCCATTGCGAACATTCTGCCGAGGAAGGAATAGCCTGCGTTATAGCCTTTGTCTCCGTCTCCGAGCATGGTCATTCCATGGTCGACACGCATCGGAAGGGCCGGATTCTCTTTCTCGAAGATGCGTACAAGCTCGATGATGTCCGCACGCCCGCCGAGGTGGCTGGCTTCGGTGAAGTCTCCGTTTTCGAATATATGGCAAGAGCGCAGATGGACGAAATGGGTACGCGAAGCGTATTTGCGGGCCATTTCCACGACATTGTTCTGCGCGCCGGCAGACAATGATCCTGCGCAGAAGGTCAGGCCGTTATGAGGATTGTCGACTGCTCCCAGGAACCATTCGATGTCCTCGTCCGATGTCACGATGCGCGGAAGGCCGAGCACAGGGAACGGAGGGTCGTCAGGATGGACGCACATGTTCATTCCGCATTCTTCGCAGACCGGCATGATGGCCGAAAGGAAGTAGCGCATATTCTCGCGAAGCTGGTCTTTTGTGATGCCGTCGTAGAGGGAGAGAAGCTGGCGGAAGAGCTCGATCGGGTGCTCGTCGTCTTCGCGGATATTGCCGCTGACGAAGCCCTGGGTCTTCACGATTATGTTCTCGACAAGCTTGTGCTCCCCTTCCGGAGTCATCTTCGCGCGGAGTTCCTCGACTTCCGCAAGGATATCGCGCTCGACTTCAAGACCTGGAACCTTGAAGGCCGCCCATTCTTCCTTCGCGCCTTCCCTACCTACTATATATATGTCGAAATAGGCGAATTCAGAGTAGGAGAAGTAGAGGTTTGTCGTGCCGTTAGGATTCGGGTGGTCAAGGTCTGTACGGGCCCAGTCCAGTACCGGCATGAAGTTATAGCAGATGGTATGTATGCCTTCTGCTGAAAGGTTGCGGAGGCTCTGCCTGTAGTTCTCTATCAGCTGGTCACGGTCTGCTCCTCCATACTTTATGCTCTCACATACAGGTAGACTTTCCACAACAGACCATCTCATGCCGTAGCTTTCTATGTATTCGCGCAGATCGCGTATCTTTTCACGTGTCCACACTTCACCGTTAGGAACATCGTGCAGCGCCGTCACGATGCCTTCTACTCCGATTTCCCTTAACATGGCAAGAGTGATCTTATCCTTCTTGCCGAACCATCTCCATGTTCTTTCCATATTGTACGATTAATCTCCCCAAAATTACAAGTTTTTTATTAAATTTGTATGATTTAACGGAAGATTAACACTGAAACTGATATATACAATGAAAAGAATCATCACAATCATCCTCCTTGCCTGCATGTGCTTGGCTGCGGAGGCAAAACTTACCCTTTCAAGCTTATGCAGCGACGGAATGGTGCTGCAGCAGAAGACAGAGGCCGCAATCTGGGGATTTGCAACGCCTGGCGCACAGATCAGCGTAACGACTTCATGGGACGGGAAGACCTATCGTGCGAAGGCTGATGCTGACGGAAGATGGACTGCAAAGGTTGCGACTCCGGCAGCAAGCTACAAGCCGTACACAGTCACTGTAAAGGGCGACGGTTCAAGCCTCAAGATAAACGACGTTCTCGTCGGAGAAGTATGGCTTGCTTCCGGACAGAGCAATATGGAGATGCCGATGAAGGGTTTCTACAACTGCCCTGTGGAAAATGCCCAGGCATACATCTGCGCCCCTGCGGCAAAGGAGAAGATCAGGATGTTCACGATACGCCCGACCCAGTCTTACGAGCCTCTCGACAATGCAGACGACAGCAGATGGGAAGGTGCGGAACCATCTACCATACAGTGGATGAGCGCGACTGCATATTTCTTCGCGCACCAGCTGAACAGGATGCTTGACGTTCCTGTCGGCATCGTTTCAATCGCCTATGGCGGCGCACGCGTCGAGAGCTGGACTCCGAAGGAAATCCTCGAGACTTATCCGGACGAAAACCTTGACAAGGCCCATATCGAGGCCATGACACACTACCACAGGCCATATCTGGCATACAACGCGATGCTTAATCCTGTAAAGGGTTATACCATCAAGGGATTCATCTGGTACCAGGGATGCTCTAACGTGGGCTTCCACGAGCAGTTCGTTGAGCGCATGGGCAATATGGTAAGCCATTGGAGAGAGTGCTGGAACGATACAGAGGCAGAACTTCCGTTCTATATGGTGGAGATCGCTCCATACCGCTACAAGCCAGAAACCGCAGTCAGCTACGCTTCCCTGCTCCGTCAGGCGCAGCATGATGCCGCGAAGGCTATTCCTAACAGCGCAATCGTCGTTACCAACGACCTCGTGGAGAGCTACGAGAAGGACAACATCCATCCTGCGAAGAAGTTCGAGGTGGGCGACAGGCTTGCACGTCTTGCCCTCAACCGCGACTACGGATTCGACGCTGTAGCATGCTACAGTCCTGAAGCTGTGAGATGCTATAACTACAGAGACCTGCCGAACGAGCTCGCTGTGGAGTTCACGAACATGGACAACGGCATCAGCAGATGGATGGAGATCGAGGGACTCGAAGTGGCAGGCAGCGAAGGCATATTCTATCCTGTCACTTACGCATATTTCGAATATGAGCCTAAGGTATTGAGGATCAGATGCGAGAAGGTATGGGACCCATGCGAGGTACGTTACGGCTGGGGAGACTTCAACCCTGGCAACCTCAAGAACTCTGACGGCATGCCGGTAGCTCCGTTCTGGATCAAGTTGGACAAATAAATGAGATAGACATATGAACAAGCTTTTTGACATTACAGGAAAAGTCGTTGTGATTACCGGAGGTACAGGCATCCTCGGTAAGGCAATCGCAAAGTATCTGGCGCTCGAGGGTGCCAAGGTGGTGATTCTCGGCCGCAGGGCTGAAGCCGGAGAGGCTATCGTTGCCGACATCAAGGCAGCAGGCGGAGAGGCGATGTTCCTCAAGACCGATGTGATGAACCAGGAGGTTCTCGAGCAGAATCTTGCGGACATCGTAGCAGCTTACGGCCGCGTGGATTCGCTCCTCAACGCCGCAGGCGGAAACATGCCGGGAGCTACGATCGCTCCGACAGGAACATTCTTCGACCTCAAGCCGGAGGAATTCCAGAAGGTGCTTGACCTCAACCTCACAGGAACCGTGATCCCGTCACAGGTGTTCCTGAAGCAGATGGTGGAGCAGGGAGAAGGAACGATAGTGAACTTCTCAAGCATGGCGGCCTTCCGCCCTATGACACGTGTGGCAGGCTATGCCGCAGCCAAGGCAGGCATCAGCAACTTCACGGCATTCCTCGCTACAGAGGTCGCGAAGAAGTTCGGAGAGAAGATCCGCGTCAATGCGATAGCTCCGGGATTCTTCCTCACAGAGCAGAACCGCACACTTCTTACAAATCCTGACGGTTCATGGACACAGAGAGGTGCCGACGTGATCCGCCAGACTCCGTTCGGACGCATGGGCGAGCCGGAAGAGCTTTGCGGAACCATCCATTACCTCATCAGCGACGCATCGAAGTTCGTTACAGGAACTGTCGCTGTCGTGGACGGAGGATTCAACACATTCGCAATGTAGTCTGACATGAAAGGAGTATACGTATTTCTGGCCGACGGCTTCGAGGTTTCCGAAGCCCTTACGACCGTGAACATGCTTCGCAGAGGCGGAGTGAATGTCAAGACCGTATCAATCTATGACGACAGGATCGTCACAAGTTCAAACAGGATTCCGGTCGTGGCCGACATGGCTTTCGGAGAATTCAGGGCATCGACTTCGTTCGGTCCATGCCTTCCTTCGGATGTGATGATATTTCCTGGCGGAATGCCGGGTTCGTCGAACCTTGCGGCATTCGGCAAGCTGATGGACATCATGCAGCAGCATTACACAGAAGGTGGCACTCTTGCAGCCATCTGTGCAGCACCAAGCGTCGTATTGAGTCTTCTTCCTGATCTTCAGGGCAAGAGGATGACATGCTACGACGGCTTCGAAGAGGCTCTGACCGCCAAAGGAGCTGAGTATGTCAAGGAAGGCGTCGTAACCGACGGCCAGCTCATTACCGGACGCGGTCCGGGCTGGGCCGTCGACTTCGGCCTGGCGATCCTGGCCAAACTCAAAGGCCAGGAAGTCGCCGACAAAGTCAAGGCAGGTCTGATGCTGTAACCGTAATTCTGTTTCAGAATAATAAAAAACGGAAAAAAGAATAAAAAAAAGAAAAATGTGACGAAAATCGGCAACGTTTTCCGTCACATTTTCCTTTTTTGACCTACCTTTATAAATGGATAGTGAAATGATTTTTAAACCCTTAAAATCATTTTGCTATGAAACATTCAATCAGAATCAGCGACATCAGCCAGTGGCTGCCCGCAATTGCGGAAATCATCACAGCAAATTTTTCTGCAAACGATGAAGTACAGATCGACTTCAAAGAGATTCCGTACGAACAGTTTACCCCTATCCACATCTCATCAATCGCATGTGTGAAGTGCTTTCTGGAAAAGCGAGGGATCAAATGCAGTTGTCAGCATGTGCCTAGACCGACTTTGAGTATTTCAAAAGGTTTTAACTTATGGCAACTGGACAAAGCATATCTGGAAACATATTCACACAACATATGTAGGATTCTTAAACAAAGTTTTTATCCGGATAAGGATCTCTCTGCGGTCAAAGGATGTCTTAATGAGGCTCTATACAATGTATTTGATCATGCAGAAGCAAAAGACATTGCATTCATATGTTTATCATTAGATCCGATTACTGACAGGCTCTGTGTTGCAGTATGCGACCTTGGATTGGGCATAGCGAAGAAAATCAGAAGCCATTTCCCTGAAATACTGAACGACACAAAGGCTGTGGCCATGGCAGTAGAAAACAGTTTCACGACCAAATCAAGAAAGCATAACAGAGGATACGGTCTGGACAACATATTGTCATGCTGTAATGATGATGATACGTTCAAAATAATTTCAAATGGAGCATCATATATTGCCGTAAACGATAAAATCAGTACTTTTGCACTTGACTACGAATTTCCGGGCACGCTTTTATATTTTGAAATCTCAATATACATGCTACCGGAAGACGAAGACATATTTGAAGAAATATAGTATTATGTGCATTATCAGATTGGAAGATATAATGAAGCGGCACCAGCACTATCCTGATGCCGGCACCGCATTATACGCTGAAATCGTCAGTAATCTTCAAGATGAACAGATTATCATTGATTCAGAGAACGTAAGAGGTATTCCCACACTTATGCTGAACACATCCATAGGAAGACTTATTGATGAGTTCGGCTACAGCAGGATAAAAGGCAGAATCTGTTTCAAGCATATGGGCAAGACAGACGCAGAGACCCTGAGGAAATACATCAGTCATTATATATCTAAGACTGTCTGATGAAGAGGATGGCCATCAGCGGAAGCGCTATGATGGCCATTGTTGCGCTTATAGGCAGGTAAATCCCGAAATTCACATGAGTCGCCACAAGATAGGTTATCAGCAGCAGGCCGACGCCCATGGCACTGGATATAAGATAATGCTTCCTGATATCGGTGCTCTTGCAGAGGATGCGGCTGAGATTCGGCACGCCGAGGGATATGAATCCTATCGGACCGCAGATCGATACTGAGCTGGTAACGAGGAACATGATGGCCAGCAGGAGAAGGGCCTTGCGCATGCGGTTGAGCTCGATTTCCCCCTTCATATGCCTGGTCAGTTCTCCGGCTGTCCAGAGGGCCGCCGCAAGGCCGGCGGCAAAGAGGACAAGCGAGAAGGCGATGTCTCCCGCTGTGACTCCTTCAAGATTGAAATTGGCTGCTCCCCACAGGTAATACTGCTTCAGGAGGTCTCCGTTCGGAGCATTGGTCACAACTATGGTTCCAAGGGAGCCTATGAAGGTTCCGAAGAGGATTCCGAATGTGATGAGGTTCTGGGTACTGACTTTAAGGGTCACGAAAAAGCAGACAGCCGTACAGATGAGGGTACATATGAAGCTGCCAACGGTAAGGGAGCACCAGCCTGACATCGTGGCAGCAGCCGCGCCAAGACAAGCGGCGCTGCCGAGACCCAGGCTGTAGACGTCTCCAAGCTGGTTTCTCCAGAGATACTGCATCTGTACCCCGCCTATCGGCAGGGCGATGCCGGAAATAAGTACATATAAAAGACTCAGCATGATCTAGAATTTGAATTCGACACCTGCGATGAAATTTCTGCCCGGCATAGGATAGCCGCTGACTGTCTCATACCTGCAGTCAAGCAGGTTGCGGGCCGAGGCCTTCAGCAGTACATTGCCATACTTCTTGAGAGGGAATGACCTGGCAAGAGTCAGGTCCAACGTGTTCCAGTCCGGAAGTTCCCCTGTCCCGTCGCTCCTACCTGCCCTCATCTGCCACACAGGATCAAGAATCCATCCCTTCCATGACACGTTGCCGCTCACCACAATGACATGACGGGCTATATATGGAATCTGCTGTCCGTATGTATCTGCATCAGGGGTCATGTCAAGAGCTGACTGGTAAGAATACTTCAGGTCTAGCGAATAGTCCCACTCCCCTTCATGGGCAAGGCCGGCGGCGGCATCCATGCCCGCCGAGCGCACCTTGCCGATATTGTATGGAGCCCATACTGCGGGATCTTCCGGAGTCGGTGCAGAGGTTATCTTGTCTGTCAGAAGATTCAGGAATCCGTCGAGCCTTGCCTTGACTGACCATGAATCCCCGAAAGTGCGGACATAGTCTACGGCAACATCGGTCAGCCATGCATCTTCAGGCCGGAGATCAGGATTTCCATACCCGGCATAATAAAGTTCGTTGAATGTCGGCACCCTGTAGGCCCGGCGTGCGAACGCAACAATATCAAGCCCGTCAGACAGGTTCAGACGAAGATTAGCCGACGGAGAGAATGCCTGTCGTGAGCGGGCGCCGCGATCGAACGCTCCGTTATACTCCAATGCGACATCGGCAGAAAACGGACCTGTACGGAAAGAAGATGCCAGGGCCGAGAAAGCCGTAAGGCGCGAGGCCTCATAGCTTGTGGACTCAAGTCCGTCCCACTGGATGTCGGCTGCAAGGGAGAGCTTCCACCAGCGCCTGATCTGGAAGTCGTGTGCTGAGTTCAGCTGGAATTCGGTCTGGGCGTATCTGCTGTCTCCCCATGCGCTTGAATAGGAGATGTCGTCATACGATGCCTTACCGCTGATACGGAGGGTATAGAGATGAGTGAAATTCTTGCGCAGGCCCCCCTGGACAAAGGCGTTGCGGTCGGCCTGGCGGTCTTCAGACGGCCAGGCGGTCGAGCCCGGCGTTCCGCGCTCGACCCCGTTGAAATATGCCTTGACATGGTAATCTCCGCCGGTGAGCGACCCGAAGAGGTCGAGGCCGGCACGTACCTGGCTCACGTCATTGTTCTGACGCACCAGACCTTCTCCATACCGGAAATCACCTTTGCTGAAGACTCCGGATGTGCTTGCTGAAAGAGAGATCCTGTCAGACAGACGGAAGTCCAGTCTTGCATATGGAAGCCATGTACCGAAAGAACCTCCCGACAGGCGGACATGGGATGCAACCGGTCCGTCCGCAAAGACCGGACGTGCTGTGTTGAAGGAAACACTGTTCTGGGCGTAGTCCACGACGACAGAACCAAGATTGTCAGACATGACCATTCCAAGGTCATTCTGTCCTGACTGGACATTGCCGACACGAAGTCCGTCTATATAGACGGCAGTGTGGGCGCTTCCGAGACCTCTGAGGCTCACGGTCTTAAGGCCGGCAGAGCCTCCGTTGTCACCGACATGAAAGCCGGAGCTCTTAAGCAGGATGTCTGATACTGAAAATGAATTGCCGACCTTGAGTGTATCTGTTCTCGATACAGTAAGACCTTTGTCGGCTGTGATCGTGACCGCATGAAGCGAGTCTAGAACCGGTTCTTCAAAACCGGAAGGCAGGTCTGAAATCAGCAGACCTGCGGAAAGCAGAATTGTTGTTAACATTAAATGACGCCTTAACGGAAACCTGTCCCCGGGCTTCACCTGTTTGACTTATCCTGGCAGGTATTCGGACTCGTTTCCGCTTATCGCGTCGCAGAACTTACCGTTGCGGGCACAGCTCCGGGCTTTCACCGGATTCCCCTGTTCCAAGATCCCGGGACAAAGATAGCAAAAGATTCTGACAAGCTTCCTCAAGCAGGTCCAGAACATGTGAAAAGCCTTCAGCACCCATATAATAAGGGTCCGGGATATATGAGATCTTATGAGTGGTAAGGTAGTCTGCCATCCTGCGGATCTTGCGCGAGTCTTCTACCGAAGGAGCCAGCTGCATCAGGTCTTCATAGTTCTGATCGTCCATGGCTATGACAAGATCAAAGTCAGGAAAGTCCATGGCGCGGACCTGACGGGCGATATGGGTCACCGCAAAGCCTCTGTAGAGGGCTGCGGTGCGCATGCGGCGGTCGGGCGGGTTACCCCTGTGCCCGCCGTAGATGCCGGCCGAGTCCGCCTGAATCCGGTCCTGCAGACCGGCTTCGCGGACATAATGTTCAAATACCGCCTGTGCCGCAGGAGACCTGCAGATATTGCCCAGGCACACGAAAAGTACTTTGTATTTATTGTTTACTTTTTCCATCATTTTACGATTATGCGTTCGATACGGCGTGGGACTGAGGTAAGGATCTCGTATGGGATCGTGCCAAGGATGTCGGCAAGTTCGGTTATGGTCGGATCCTCGCCGAAGATCGTCACGGTGTCCCCTACCTTTACATCGAGTCCCGTCACATCGAGCATAGACATGTCCATGCAGATGTTTCCGATGGTCGGAACGCGGTGGCCGTTTATCGAGAAGCATGCCTTGCCGCAGCTCAGATGCCGGTCCACTCCGTCAGCATAACCTACCGGTATCGTTGCTATTACCGTGCCTTCAGGAGCAATCTTTCCATGACGGCCGTAGCCGATGGTTCCGTCTCCGGGAGCGAGGTTCTTGACCTGAAGCACCTTGCACTTGAATGACGCGACCGGAGAGAGATGATTGCCAGGGATGGCGCTCACTCCGTAGATGCCGATTCCCAGACGGACCATATCGAACTGATACTGCGGGAACCTCTCTATGCCGGCAGAATTGAGGATATGGTACATAGGCCTGTAGCCCACCGCCTCAGAAAGCGAATCCGCATTCTTCTTGAAAAGGTCTATCTGGCCAAGGGTGAAATCATCACATGAAGGGTCGTCTGCGGCCGCCAGATGCGAATAGATGGACTTTACCTTGACATACCGGCAGTCCTTCAGGAAATCTTCCAGTTCCCGGAGCTCCTCAGTCACGAATCCGAGGCGGTGCATGCCCGAATCCAGCTTGATATGCACAGGAAAATCACGCATACCCCTCTTTTCGAGCACGGAGCATAGCTCCTTGAGCGAGAAAAGGTTAGGGATGCCCGGTTCGAGTCCGTAATTCACTATCTGCTCGAATGAATCCGTACCGGCGGTAAGTACTATGATAGGCGACTTTATGCCTGCCTGGCGCAGCTCTATGCCCTCTACGGGATAGGCGACCGCCAGATAATCTGCACCCGCATCTTCCATGAGGGTGGCGAACTCGACGGCTCCATGGCCATAGGCGTTGGCCTTTACCAGGACAAGGAGCTTAGTCCTGTCCTCGAGCTTCGAGCGGAAGTATCTATAATTGTCAAGGCAGCCTTTGAGACTGATCTCAAGCCTTGAGAAGTCACTGTTGATATACATGTCGCAAATATACGGAATAAATTTTGCATATATATGCGCCGGCAAAATAATTACTGCTTTCGGACATTTTGTCAGTTATTAAGACTATATTTACAGATTATTAACAATAAAACCTTTTTAGACATGAACATCTGGTTTATATTGATAGCCATAACGGTGCTGAGCTTTATCGTGCAGCATATGCTCCAGAGCCGTTTCAGCAAGTATTCGAAGGTCGGGCTTCCTTCAGGAATGACAGGTGCACAAGTAGCTCAGAAGATGCTCCAGGACCATGGCATATATAATGTCAAGGTGGTTCCTACCCAAGGAATGCTTACAGACCATTTCAATCCTCAGACCATGACCATAGCTCTCAGCGAAGGCGTATACTCCAGCAGAAGCGTGGCGGCTGCAGCGGTTGCCGCACACGAGTGCGGCCATGCCGTGCAGCATGCGATGGGATATGCCCCGTTGAGGATGCGTTCGGCGCTCGTGCCGGTGGTGAACTTCGCGTCGAACATCGTGCAGTGGGTTCTCCTTCTCGGTGTGATCCTCATGAACGTGTTCCCTGGCCTCCTTTGGTTCGGAATCATCCTGTTCGCCACCACTACCCTTTTCAGTTTCGTGACCCTTCCGGTCGAGATCAATGCCAGCAGCAGGGCCATCACATGGCTTTCGCAGACAGGAATCACCGACGGCCAGACACGTCCGATGGCGATCGACGCCCTGAAATGGGCCGCATATACATATGTGATCGCCGCCCTCGGATCTCTCGCTACCCTCCTGTACTACATCGGCCTCGCCCGCCGCGACTGATTCATGTCCTCGAACCATTTGACAGTTATAATATCTTAATTTGAGCGAAGCAATAGCAAGTCCCCTCTCCGAGAGAGGGGATTTAGGGGAGAGGTAACGTAGACATATTTTCATATTTATGCACGACCTCGAACCATGTGACATGTTGACTGAAAATATATTAACAACTAAATGTCAGAAAATATGAAACGAATCTTACTTCTGGCAGCAGGAGCGATGATGCTTCTGCTCGCTTCATGTTCACAGTACAAGTACGAGACTGTGAAAGACGATCCTCTCGGAACGAAGATCTATACGCTCGACAACGGTTTGAAGGTCTACATGAGCGTAAACAAGGAGACACCCCGCATCCAGACCTACATCGCGGTAAAGGTCGGAGGAAAGAATGACCCTTCGGAGACGACCGGTCTTGCTCACTATTTCGAACACCTGATGTTCAAGGGCTCGCAGAACTTCGGAACGACCGACTATGCTGCAGAAAAACCGCTTCTCGACGAGATCGAAGCCCTCTTCGAGGTCTATCGCAACACAACTGACGAAGCAGAAAGAGCAGCGATCTACCATAAGATCGACTCCATCAGCTATGTGGCTTCAGGCTATGCGATTCCTAACGAATACGACAAGCTCATGTCTGTGATCGGAGCGAACGGCACAAATGCCTACACTTCTACCGACATGACAGTCTATGTCGAGGACATCCCTTCGAACCAGATCGAGAACTGGGCACGCGTCGAGGCTGACAGGTTCATGAATCCTGTCATCAGAGGCTTCCACACCGAACTTGAGACCGTATACGAGGAGAAGAACATGTCCCTCACAAGAGATTTCAGAAAGGCTCTGGAAGCTATGGACGGAATGCTCTTCCCTGACCATCCTTATGGAACACAGACTGTCCTCGGAACCCAGGAGCATCTAAAGAATCCTTCAATCACGAACATCAAGAACTATCACAAGACATACTATGTGCCTAACAATATGGCTATCTGCCTCAGCGGTGACTTCGATCCTGATGAAATGGTAGGCATCATAGAGAAGTACTTCGGCCAGATGGAGCCTAACAAGGACCTCCCTCAGCTGAAGCTTGAGACAAAGAGCGTGATCGAGACTCCGCAGGAGAAGGACGTATACGGCCTTGATGCGGAGACCCTCATGATGGGATGGAAGTATCCGGGCGCAGGCACTGATGACGCACTTGTCGCATCTGTCGTTTCGTATATCCTCTACAACGGATCGGCAGGTCTGATCGACCTCGACCTGAACCAGCAGCAGAAGGTGCTTGGAGCACAGTCGGAGGCTTATACAAGACCTGATGCAGGAGAATTCATCCTCATGGCAAACCCTAAGCAGGGACAGACCCTGGAAGAGGTACGCGACCTTCTTCTTGCAGAAGTGGCCAAGCTCCGCAACGGCGAATTTGACGAGGCTGTGATGGAAGGTACCATCAACAACCTCAAGCTCGGCCAGATGTACCAGCTGGAGGACAATTCAAGCAGGGCAGACATGTTCGTTCAGTCATTCATCAACGGTACAGACTGGGCTGACGAAGTGGCCTGGATCGATAACCTGAGCAAGGTCACCAAGCAGGATGTGATCGACTGGGCAAACAAGTATCTGGGAGAGAACAGCTACGCAGTCGTTTACAAGCGCATGGGAGAGGACAAGAACGTCCAGAAGGTAAGCGCACCTAAGATCACTCCTATCAAGGCAAACCGTGACGCACAGAGTGCATTCCTGGCAGAAATCCAGGCTTCGGAAGTAGAGCCTATCGAGCCTGTATTCGTCGATTACGAGAAGGACATGAAGAAATTCCAGGCAAACGGCCATGAAGTCCTCTATGCAGAAAACACTGTAAACGACATCGCAAGCCTCACATACCGCTTCAACACCGGTACAGAGAAGGACCCTGCCCTTAATCTGGCCTTCACATACCTCAGCTACCTCGGAACTCCGGACATGTCTGCAGAAGAGATCGCACAGAGGATGTATCAGCTTGCATGCTCGTTCAGCCTCCGCGCAGGAAGCTCCGTTACAAACATTTCCCTCAGCGGTCTGAACGAGAATCTTCCTGAAGCGATGAAGATCGTTGAAGACCTTGCATACAATGCTGTTCCTGACGAGAACATCCTGGCAGCCCTTAAGGCTGACATGCTCAAGTCTCGCGCAGATGCGAAGCTGAACCAGTCAAGCTGCTTCAACGCGCTCCAGAGATACGTGTTCTACGGCCCTGAGTTCATCCAGAAGATCAATCTTTCAGACGATGAGCTTCTTGCCCTTACTTCAGAAGAGCTTCTCGGCAAGGTACGCGAACTTCTCGGATGCCAGCATGAAGTATTATATTATGGTCCGGACAACACTGCGGAAGTGACAGAGCTCCTCGCTGCAGGTCATAAGACCGCTGCAGAGCTGAAGCCTCTCGAACCGTTCAACTCGAAGTTCGTCGAGACTCCTGAAAGCAAGGTATACCTCGTGCAGTACGACGCGAAGCAGCTTTATTACATCCAGAATTCGAACAGAGGAGAGCAGTTCGATGTGGCTGCAGACCCTTACATCTCGATGTACAACGAGTATTTCGGAGGCGGAATGAACGCCATAGTATTCCAGGAGATGCGTGAGGCGCGCGGTCTTGCATATTCGTCACAGGCAATCCTCAGGAAGCCGTACTATAAAGACCATCCTTATACATTCTTCGCTTTCATCGCCACACAGAACGACAAGATGAAGACTGCCATCGAGGCATTCGACGAGATCATCAACGACATGCCTGAGTCGCAGGCGGCGTTCGATGTGGCAAAGGATGCCCTCATCGCACGCATGCGTACAGCTCGCACTACAGGCGAGGATGTGATCTATGCATATCTTGACGACCGCGACATGGGACTTTCAGAGACTCGTGACAGGAATATCTACGAGACTGTGCAGACACTTACTCTCGAGGATGTGAAGGCCACACAGGAGAAATGGGTGAAGGGCCGCACATATGTATATGGCATCCTTGGTGACATCAAGGATCTTGACACGAAGTATCTCAGGACTTTGGGACCAGTTCAGGTTCTGACCCTTGAAGAGATCTTCGGATACTAACAAAAATGCCGTCTGGTTTAAACCAGACGGCATTTTTCATATAATAGCCACATTATTTCTTCTTGGCGGGTGAAAGGAGGTAGAGGTCGGCAAGCGGGATGAGGACCATGAGGTCGAAGAACGCGAGCATTGCGACCGCTCCGTAGGCTCCGATTGTAAGCGCCATTGCAAGGGCGTAGTAGAACGAGAATGCATGGAGAAGGACAAGTCCTATCGAGATCACCAGCCATGCCTTCAGCGAGGTCATATGATAAAGGATCATCGCTGCCGTTGCAAATGCCAGAGGGATGAGGAACATCAGGTTCTCGCCGATGGCGATAAGAAGAGCCACATTCAGTACAAGCATCAGCGACAGGGTGCCGTAGAGCACATTGTAGGCATGCTTTGAAGCAGCATTTACAGCTGCGCTTGCCCTCATCGAGCCGGACACCTGACGGACAGCCTTCTTTCTGTTCGCCCAATATACCAGTACAGATACAGCAGCCATGACTACAGTAGCGGCAATCATAGCAGCATTGTCAAAGGTGATTCCCTGAACGATGCCGAAAGGCTTGAACTTCGCTCCTGCAATCAGAGAGCAGAGGTATGCCACCAGCTCGCCGAAGGCAAGGATGCCGATACCGACAAGCAGAACCGATACAGAGTTCTTGAAGACCTTCGAGGCCTTTATCCTGCCTCTTACGCCTTCAAGGCCGAAGAGGATGAGGAAGAGAAGGCAGATGACAGCATTAAGGATTACGTACTGTATCTTGGTGAAGTTGAACAGGCCGAGAGCAGGAATACTGAAGTTGGTGGCATCTCTGTCTGCCCGGAAATAATCCACGTCAGAATACTCTTCTGTCGTAAGATACTTCATCGCAACAGGAAGAACCTGTGCGCCGTAATGCTGGATGGACTTAGGATTCACGTTGCTGAAGTTGTCCAGATCGGTGTGGTAATGGTTCACATCTGCGATCGTGGAGAAGTTCAGGCCGGGAATCTCATCCTTTATGATGGTGAAGTCTGTGAAGTTCGGCATGAATCCGTATACGACTGTCGTGAGCGAGTAGGTATACTTATACTTCGCGGCGTCCGCATACAGCTTCATCACCTTTTCATTGCCCGGACATGCCTCGAAAAGGAGGGCTGGTCCGAAAGGTCCGCGCGCTTCAATATTGATTGCAAGACCTACATTATCGAAGACTTCCCTGTCGTTCTCCCAGATGGCCTTCATACCCATCATTCCCACTTCTTCCGCATCAGTGAAGAGGACCTTGATGCCCTGATGCCAGTGTTCGCGCTGCTTGAGCAGCTGAGACACGGTCTCGAGGGTCACTCCGACACCATATCCGTCATCTGCGGCACCGTATGACCACACGGTGTCCTTCGGCATGATCTGGGCATACCTCGAATCATAATGGGCTATGAACATGAGATATGTATCATCTTCCGACGGATTCAGCGGAGGGAACTCGGCAAGCACGTCTACAGCATCGAACGTATAGACGAACGGTCTGTTAGACGGGCTGACGAGGGAGTCATATTCGAAAAGACGTACGGAATCCGCTCCAAGCCCTTCAAGCCTCTGAACAAGGTACTCCCTTACGCGGGCACGCTCTTCAGGGTGGGCTACTGAATGGTTTTCCTTTGAGATGACTTCAATGTCATTCACCACGCGCGCCGCTGAAAACCCCTGGGCATCAGCAGGCTGCGGCTTCGGCTGCGTCCATAGTCCATAGGCCAGAAAGGCAGCAACGACGACTACGAGCGCAAGGATCAATGGTCTGAATCTATTCATATCTGTAGGTTTTAGCGCGCAAATATAGCGAATTTATCTGACTTCGCTGATAATTGCCAGTGCATCGCGGCAGAGGGCGGTTATTGCAGCCCAGTCCTTGGCAGCTATCGCTTCCTTAGGGAAGAGGTTGCTGCCCATGCCCACGCAGGTCACTCCGGCCTTGAACCAGCCTTCCAGATTCTCCTTGGTAGGCTTCACTCCTCCTGTCACCATGATCTGGCTCCAAGGCATAGGAGCCTTGAGTCCTTTCACGAATGCAGGTCCGAGGACATCTCCCGGGAAGACCTTGCAGAGATCGCATCCGAGTTCCTGTGCCTTTCCTACTTCTGATACTGTTCCGCATCCCGGGCAGTAAGGTACCAGACGGCGGTTGCAGACAGGGGCGATGTCCGGATTGAAGAGAGGTCCTACAACGAAGTTTGCTCCTAGCTGGAGGTAAAGAGCGGCCGTAGGAGCATCGACAACGGAACCGATACCCAGGATCATTCCCGGAAGTTCCTTGTTTGCATACTTCACGAGCTCGCCGAACACTTCATGGGCGAAATCTCCGCGGTTTGTAAATTCGAAGGCGCGTACGCCGCCTTCATAGCAAGCCTTTACTACCGCCTTTGCGGTCTCAAGGTCGGCATTGTAGAAGACAGGAACCATTCCTGTCTCCTTCATTGCCGCTATCACCTGTTGTTTGTTGTACTTTGCCATTTCAAATGCATATTAGATCCCCGATCCGGCCGGGGATGACGTTAACGTGATACACGTCCTGATCCGTCACCCTTCATGAGGTTCTCCACCTCGGCAACGGTAACCTGGTTGAAATCTCCGAAAATGGTATGCTTGAGGCATGATGCCGCCACAGCGAAATTGAGAGCCTTCTGGTCGTCATCGGTGTATGTGAGAAGACCGTAGATGAGGCCGCCCATGAACGAGTCGCCGCCTCCTACGCGGTCAACGATATGGGTGATGTCATAACGAGGCGACTGATAGAGAGTGCCGTTGCTGTAGAGGACGCCTCCCCAGGTGTTGTGGTTCGCATTGATCGAGCCGCGGAGGGTGATGATAACCTTCTTTGCGCGCGGGAACTTCGCCATGAGCTGGGTGCATACGCTCTCGAACTCTGCCGCATTGACCTCGCCCTTCGTAGCTATCACATCGAATCCTTCCGGCTTGATTCCGAACACCTTTTCAGCGTCCTCCTCGTTTCCGAGGATAACATCGCAGCCAGCCACAAGTTCAGGCATCACTTCAGATGCTGTCTTGCCGTATTTCCATAGATTCTTGCGATAGTTCAGGTCGCATGAAACGGTAATTCCGAGCCTGTTGGCTGCCTGGATCGCCTCGAGACATACGTCTGCGGCTCCTTGGCTGATTGCAGGGGTGATTCCGGTCCAATGGAACCAGTCTGCTCCTTCGAATACCTTCTCCCAATCGATCATGCCCTTCTCTATCTGGGCGATGGATGAATGTGCACGATCATAAACGACCTTGCTAGGACGTGCGACAGCACCTGTCTCAAGGAAGTAGATGCCGAGACGGTCGCCGCCGAAGATACAGTGCCTTGTACCTACTCCATAGCTGTGAAGGTCCTTGATGCAGCTCTGTGCTATGTCGTTCTTCGGGAATCTGGTCACGAACTCAGTCTCTATGCCATAGTTTGCAAGAGATACTGCCACGTTTGCCTCTCCGCCGCCGAATGTCGCCTCGAACTGCTTTGCCTGTGAAAATCTGAGATAGCCAGGAGTCGAAAGCCTGAGCATGATCTCACCGAATGTAATGACTTTTGCCATGATTATATGTTTTTATTATCTCATTTCAGTGTAAGGGATCTCGTCCTTGTCACCATAGTTAAGGTTCTCGCCGCCCATTCCCCAGATGAACATGTAATTGCTGGTTCCTGCTGCAGCATGGATGGACCATTCAGGAGAAGTGATCGCCTGCTCGTTCTGCATCCATACGAGGCGCTGCTGCTTAGGCTCGCCCATGAGGTGGCAGATTGCGTTGCCAGGAGTCACGTTGAAGTAGAAGTATGCCTCCATACGGCGGGTGTGGGTGTGTGCCGGCATCGTGTTCCATACAGAACCCGGCTTGAGCTCAGTGAGGCCCATCTGGAGCTGGTTTGTTCCGCCGCCCTTCACCTTGCTGAGTACAGAGCTTACGATGAGCTGGTTTACGACGCGGTCGTTGCTGTCTTCCATCTTTCCGTACTTGTCTGACTGGGCGATGGCATATTTCTTAGGGTCTGCGTTCTTGTCTGTTGTGATGAGCTGGGTCACATACTCCTTGTATGCAGGAGTGGAATTAATGTAGAACTTTGCAGGATTTGTAGAATCCACGCTTCTGAAGGTGACTTCCTTCTTTCCGCATCCCACATAAAGACCTTCCTTGAAGATCATAGGATATTCCTTGCCGTCCACTGTAACGACGCCAGGGCCGCCTACATTGATCACTCCAAGCTCACGTCTGTCAAGGAAATGCTCAGCCTTCAGTTCGTCGAATGCCTCGAGCACGAGGGTCTTGGTCACAGGCATCACGCCACCATATATAAGACGGTCGTAAAGGGTATATGTAAGGTTGATCTCGTCAGGAGACATGACTTTCTCCATAAGGAAGGCGCTGCGGAGGCGCTCCGTGTCGTAATGCTTCACGTCATCAGGATGACATGCTGTCTGAACGGTGTAGTTCAGCTGTGCGTTAGCTGCAATAGTCATAAGTGTCATTGCTGTCAGTAAAACTATTTTTTTCATATGTTGGTATTTTGTTTCTGATATCTGATGATTGCACGGCGGTTGAGGATGGCAAGTCCCATTGTAAGGAGGACGAGGACTCCTGCACCGATCCACTTCAACGAGTACGAGAGGTGGAATATCACCCATGCAAGAGGGCTGGATGCAAAATCAAGCGATCCGCCTTCGAATCCTGCAGGTATGGCAACAGCTGCATCACCGGTCTTTGCGAATACATCCTGGGCTGCCTGTGTGAAGAACGGAGCCAGATCGGTCACAAAGTAGAGTCCGATCAGGATCACTACCAGTCCCACGATGAATGTCTTGACTACATTACCCTTGGTGATAGGAAGGACCAGAGGGAATATGTAGAACATTCCGGCAAGCGAGGCAAGAGGGAGGAATTCGTTGCCCGGCAGGACGACCGCAAGAATAAGGGTCACCGGAATCAGCAGGAGCGATACCACGAGGGTCGCAGGATGACCGATCACGAGGGCAGGACTCATTCCGATGTTCAGTCCCTTTGCACCCTTGAACTTCCGGTCGATCATCTCGCGTGTAGCCTCCGAAATCGGTTTCAGACCCTCGATGAAGAGGGATGTGATGCGTGGGATGAGTTCCATGACCGCACCCATCTTGATGCCGACGCCGAGGATATAAGGGATCTTGTCCACGACTTCCTTCCATGATTCGCATGAGAGGGAGCCGATGATGATTCCGACGAGGATTCCGAGGAAAAGAGGCTCGCCCAGAAGGCCGAATTTCTTCTTCATTCCTTCAGCATCGATCTCCAGCTTATCCATGCCTGGGATCTTGTCGAGACCCTTGTTGATGACCTCTGCAAAAGGCACGAAACCAGCACAGAAAGGCTGTGGGATGGATATTCCTTCCATTCCGTCATAGAATTTCTGGAACCTGTCGGCCGTATAGTCGGCAAGAATGAGGGTAAGGATATAGCAGATGATTGCCGCGAAGAAGCCCCACCATATATTGTCTGCCGCAAAATATACGACTGCACCTATGAATGCGAAATGCCAGTAGTTCCAGAGGTCGATGTTCACTGTCCTTGTCGTCTTCGTGACGAGCATGAGAATGTTCACTCCCAGACATACCGGGATGATAAGGGCTCCGACAGATGTGTTGTATGCAACGGAAGCGGCTGCCGGCCATCCCATGTCGAATACCTTGAGCTGAAGCCCATAAATCTCTACCACCTTGCTCAATGCAGGGCCGAGAGTGCTGGTAAGAAGCGATGTGACGACAGAAAGGCCGACGAATCCGACTCCGACCAGAAGTCCGCTCTTCAGGGCCTTGCTGAACTTGATGCCGATGCAGACGCCGAGGATGGTGAAGATGATAGGCATCATCACCGCGGCGCCCATACCGATTATATATCCGAATACCTGTTCCATCTTACTTTGGCTGTTTACCGATATAGGCAAGGATACCTCCGTCCACATAAAGGACATGGCCGTTCACGAAGTCAGAAGCATTTGAAGCGAGGAAGACTACCGGTCCCATGAGGTCTTCAGGGGTACCCCAGCGCTCTGCAGGAGTCTTTGCGACGATGAACGAGTCGAAAGGATGACGGCTGCCGTCAGCCTGAGGCTCGCGAAGCGGAGCTGTCTGTGGGGTCGCTATATAACCCGGGCCGATACCGTTGCACTGGATGTTGTACTGGCCGTACTCTGATGCGATGTTTCTGGTCAGCATCTTGAGTCCGCCCTTGGCAGCAGCATAGGCAGAAACGGTCTCACGTCCGAGCTCGGACATCATGGAGCATACATTGATGATCTTTCCCACCTTCTTTTCCATCATGCCCGGAAGGACTGCCTTTGCGCAGATGTATGGGGCGATGAGGTCGATATCCACGACCTGGCGGAACTCTTCCGCTGCCATTTCATGCATTGGGATGCGCTTGATGATACCTGCATTGTTGACCAGAATGTCCACCGGGCCGAGGGTCCTGGCGATGTCTTCGACCATCGCCTTCACTCCGGCCTCATCCGTACAGTCGCAGATATAGCCTCTTGCATCGATGCCGAGGGCTTTGTACGCCTCCATGGCTTTGTCCATGTTCGCCTGCGTGCGGCAATTGAACGCAATCTTTGCGCCTGCCTCTGCAAGTGCCTGGGCCATGGCGAATCCTATTCCGTAAGCTGCTCCGGTTACTAGAGCTACTTTGCCTTCAAGTGAAAAATTTACCATTGTACTTATATATTTGAAAAGCGGAGCAGCAGCTTCGTTGCCACTGCTCCGCAAAGTTATGATTGAAATTGGTAATTTCCTAATTCGAATGGTATTCGATCTTGTAGAAACGGAGTCCGTTTCCAGTAGGATAGATCCTCACGACACCAGGAGTGATGTTGAAGTCAACAGCTACAGGGCCGTTCGAGGTCGAATATCCTCCAGGAAGAGACTCAGGCTCGCCATCGCCTACCTTTACTGTCACCATACGTGTCAGGTCTTCTGCACTTCCGGTATTAGTTGCGTAAACAGTGAGTTTTCCTGCCACATCTGCTGTAAACTCGAAGTATCTGTTGGTACC
>JAFTYS010000132.1 GCA_017461285.1 Bacteroidales bacterium
CAGGCTCATGGACCCTCTGGCTGAGCTTGTAAAGATAGATCCTAAGTCTTTGGGAGTCGGCCAGTATCAGCATGATGTCGATCAGGGACTTCTCAAAGAGACGCTGGACAATACTGTAGAAAGTTGTGTGAACAGCGTCGGTGTGAATCTCAATACAGCGAGCAGCTATCTTTTGAGTTATGTTTCCGGCATCGGTCCTGCGTTGGCTGAGAATATCGTAGAATACAGGACTGCCAATGGGGCATATAGGTCAAGAAAGGAACTGCTTAAGGTGAAGCGGTTAGGCGGAAAGGCTTTTGAGCAGTGTGCCGGCTTTCTTCGCATTGCAGATGCTGACAATCCGCTGGATAATTCAGCAGTCCACCCTGAAGCCTATCATATTGTAGACCGGATGGCAAAGGACCTGAAGGTCACTCCTCGCGATCTTGTAGGAAATGCCGAGCTGTGCGCACGTATAGATCCGTCCCGATATGTCGAAGGGGATTTCGGCCTTCCTACGATAAACGATATCATCCAGGAGCTTAAGAAACCTGGGCGCGACCCGCGCGAAAGCGCCCAGACCTTCGAATTTGCCCATGACATCAAGACGATAGAGGATCTGAAGACAGGAATGGAACTTCCTGGCATAGTGACAAATATCACAGCATTCGGTGCCTTTGTGGATATAGGCATAAAGCAGAACGGCCTGATACATGCCTCCCAAATGGGCGTAAAGGGTATGGCTGACCCATCAAAGGTCCTCAAGCTCCATCAGCAGGTGAAGGTAGCTGTGATTTCAGTTGATCTGGACCGTGGACGTATAGGATTACGCCTTCTTTGACGTGTATTGGGAGAGTATGACTCCAAATGTAGATATCGCAATGCCGATCCACTGTCTCTGGTTAAGCATTTCATGTCCGATAAGCCATGCGATGATTGCTGCAGCGACAGGTATGAGTGCCGAGAATATGCTGGATTTCGCTACTCCGAGGTTCTTGATGGTGCTGACCCAAAGCGAAAACGCCAGGCTTGAACACAAGACGGCCAGGCAGATTATCGGATACCATACGTCTCCATCAAAATATGTTTCGTAATCAAATCCGTCGATGCCCTTCCATAGGAACAGAGGGAAAAGATACACAGAACCTATCAGAAACTGATACATCACAATGGTCTGGCTGGAATAGTTTCCGGACAGACTTTTTGTTATTGACGCATGTCCCACTTCTGCGATTACTGCAATCAGGAGCAGTGCAATTCCCCATATGAAATGCTCTCCGAGATCTCCTTTCGCCATCGCAACCAGAACTATTCCTATAAGTGAAAGTGTGATTCCTGCGATATTCACTCCATTTATCTTTTCCTTGAAGAAGATGATTCCGGCGCCGATGGAAAAGATCGGAATGGTGGCTATGACCATTGCGCTTATGGTAGGGGAGCCGGTCAGCTTCAGTCCGAAGGTCTCGCATATGAAATAAATGAAAGGCTCAAAGAATGCGAGAAGGAGGAATTTGCCCACGTCCTGCTTCTGTATCCTTTTTATGCGGGCATATGCTGTGTTGAACAGAAAGAGGATGATTCCGGCGAGGAATATTCTGACGAATACGAAATAAAAGACAGGTATTCCTTGAGCAATCAGCTTGTCTGTCCATATGTAAGACATTCCCCATAGCGCTATGGCGAACATCGATGCTATATATATAAGAGTCTTGCTGGGCTGTACTTTCGGTGACATGTCCTTTAAATGAATTTTCCGTCTTTGTATATGATATTACCTCCGATAAATACGGTTTCTATCGCTCCGTATAGTGTCTCTCCATTATACGGGCTCCATCCGCATTTGCTGTACTGGTCTTCATTCCTGACAGTGAATGACTTCTCTTTGTCGAATATGACGAGGTCCGCTTCATATCCTGGCATTACCTTTCCTCTTCTGAGCCTGTACAGGTCCGATGCGTTCTCGGAGAAGACAGCAGCTATCCTTGTCAGCGGAATATCTTCTTCTCTGGCTATCGTCAAGAGTACCGGAAGGCTTTGCTGGATAGATGGAAGACCTGAAGGAGCCTTGGTATATGTGCCTTCCTTTTCCGCAGGCAGATGCGGTGCATGATCTGAACCGATAGTGTCTATGAGTCCGTTAGCCAGCCCTTCTCTCAAAGCCTCCCTGTCAGCCGATGTCTTTACTGCAGGATTGCATTTAAGCCTGCTGCCCATGCGGTCGTAATCCTCGTTGCAGAACCAGAGGTAGTTGCATGAAGTCTCGGCGATTATGTCAGGATTGTTTGATTTTGCGGCTCTGACCATCTCGATCTCTTCCTTTGTTGAAATATGGCAAAGGACAAGCCTGGTGCCATGTCTGATGGCCTTTTCCAGCGCCTTGATGCTGGATTTTATGCATGCCTTCCTGCTTCTGATGTTTTCATGTTCGCTGAACGGAATGTCCTCTCCGTATCTTTCAATAGCCGCCTGAAGGTTCTGACGTATTGTCTCCTCGTCTTCGCAATGGACCAGAACCGGCTTGCTTTTGATCGAGAACAGTCTGTCAAGGGTAGAATTCTCATCGACAAGCATGTTTCCGGTCGATGACCCCATGAACACCTTGATGCCTTTTATCTCATCAGGGGACAGGGGAGTCTTTCCGTCAAGTATACGCTCGATTTCCTCGATATTCGTGTTTGTCGCGCCGAAATGGAAACCCAGATTCATGCATGATTTCTCCTTCGCCAGTTCCATCTTTGCCGCGAAAGCCTCTTCGCTTACTGTCGCCGGTCTGGTGTTCGGCATGTCGAATGCCGTCGTGACGCCTCCGGCGACGGCAGCACGGGATTCCGTGTACATATCGGCCTTATGGGTAAGGCCGGGGTCACGGAAATGAACATGAGCGTCAATCCCGCCCGCCATCAGATACTTGCCTTCGAGATCGACCGTCTCCATGTCAGGATATCGTTCTGATGCGGCCTTTATCCTATATTCATAAGCTTCGTCATCGGTGTAGAATACGTCGGCAATCTTACCTCCTGATATGATCACGCTGCCGGCAGCTTCCTTTGCTGCAGTCACGATCGTCGCCTTGTGCAGAAGATATGTCTTCATTATTTTCTTGGCTTTATTTTTCTCATCTTAAGTCCCATGACTCCCCAGAATGCTTCACCGAAGATACCGCTGCTCATCTTTGATGTGCCTTCCGTCCTGTCAACGAATATTATCGGAACTTCCTGTATCTTGAATCCCAGCTTATAGGTCGAGTACTTCATCTCGATCTGGAATCCGTATCCCTTCATCTTGACCTTGTCGAGGTCGATGGTCTCCAGGACCTGTCTTCTATAGCACTTGAATCCCGCAGTCGTATCGTAGACCTTCATTCCGAGGACTGTACGTACATATACGGATGCATAGTACGACATTATGACTCTGCCGATCGGCCAGTTTATCACGCTGATGCCGTTGCAGTAGCGTGATCCGATGGCAAGGTCAGCTCCGTCCTTGCATGCCTGATAAAGCCTTGGAACATCATTCGGATTGTGCGAGAAGTCCGCATCCATTTCGAAAATGTAGTCATATCCGTTATCTACAGACCATTTGAATCCTGTGATATATGCCGTACCGAGTCCTAGTTTCCCTTTCCTCTCTATCATGTGCAGACTTTCCGGGAACTCCTTCTGCATGTTCTTTACAATATCTGCCGTCCCGTCAGGCGAACCGTCCTCAATCACGAGGATGTGATATCCCCCTTCAAGGGCAAAGACTGCCCTGATGATCTTCTCGATATTCTCCTTCTCGTTATAAGTCGGGATTATGACTACCTTTCTGTCCATATGAATGTTATTTCTCTATTGTCTTCAACATTTCAGCAACCGCTGCCTCAAGCTGCTTGTCCTCTCCACGAAGTACCGATGCAGGGTCATTGTATACGAGGATGTCCGGTTCGATCTGCATGTTCTCCAGATATCTGCCTTCCTTTACTCCAAGGGCTCCTACCTGTGGAATTCCGAATACAATTGTGTTGTCTATCTGGTTCTCCCACCATACTGCAGTCATTGTGCCAGGAACAGGCGCTCCGATGAGCTTTCCGATGCCAAGAGCCCTGTATACATAAGGGAAGCCGCATGCATCCGAGTAATTGTCCTCTCCCATGAGCACGCATGACGGCTTTGTCCATTTGTTATAAGGCTCTGTGCCGATGTACTGTCCTCTAGGCTCGAATCTGATGTATCCTGTTCCTCCGAGAAGGGTTGCCAGATCGTCATGGAGCCATCCGCCTCCGTTATGTCTGGTGTCGACGATGACTGCTTCGCATGTGCGGTACTTGCCGAGAAGGTCGGAATATACCCTTCTGAAGCTTTCAGAGTCCATGCCTTCGACATGTACATAGCCGATCTTTCCGCCGGAGAGCTCCTTCACCATCTGTGCGCGCTGCTCGACCCATCTGTTGTAGAGCTGAGGAATGTCGGTGAATGCCGGTTCGACATACATATCGACCTCCTTCTTTCCGCCTTTCCTTATTGTGATTGCCATCTTCTTTCCTCCCTGCATGCGGAGAAGAGGATACCAGTCCGTTCCGGCCTTGATCTCTGTGCCGTTGATGGATGTGATGACATCTCCTTCCTTTATTTCAGGGTCTGCTATATAAAGGGTGCCTCCCTTTATCACTTCCTTGATTCTGATGCCGTCTCCCTTGTAGTCGTGGTCAGGGAATATGCCGAGGTTGGCTGTGTTGAGGCCTGACCTATACTGATAGCGGGCTCCGGTGTGTGAACCGTTGAGCTCCCCGAGAAGCTCTGAAAGCATCTCCTGGAAGTCGAAGTTGTTCTCGATATGCGGAAGGAACCTCTTGTAGTTTGCATAGTGGCCTTCCCAGTCTGTACTATGAAGATCAGGCATGTAGAACTTCTCCTTTACCTGCTTCCAGATATGGTCAAACATGTATTCGCGTTCTCCTGCAGGCTTGTATTCGAAATTGCCTGAGAATGAAATGGTTTCTCTCGAACCGTTAGCTGTAGAGATACGTGATATGCTTCCGCCTGAAAGCATGTACATGTATTTGTCGTCCGAAGTCGGATATATTGATCCGCTCACTCCTTTGGCAACGACCTTGATGCTGTTGTCTTCAAGGTTAAGCATGCAGAGGTCCATGCTGCGCTCGAGCCTCATCGTGTAATAAAGTTTCTTGCCGTCCTGGGTGAGGTGGTGGTCGCCGAGCCTGCCTGAAAAACGGGTGAGACGCACTGTCCTGTCCTTTCTGTTTTCAAGGTCGAGCACTAGTTCTTCAGCCTTCTTTTCTGCCTTGGCACTGTCCTTCTTTTCCTTCTTCTCCTCCTTCTTCTTTTCTGTGTCAGACTTCAGCATTTCAGCAATCGCGCGGTCTTCCTTGTCTTTCTTGAATTCTGCGAACCTCTTGCCGTCAAAGAACATGATGTATATGTCGTTCTCTGCTCCCCAGCTTCCGTGGCTGCGGTATCCTGCCTTGTCAGAAGTCCAGGTCATGGCCTTGCCCTTGAGAGCCCACTTGAAGTTGCCGTCAGAGTAACCGCTTTCCGTGAGGTCGGTGATCTCGCCGCTTTCAACGTCGATCAGAGCGACATCTTCGTTGTTCCATCCTCCGTTTGCCTGATAGTTGCAGAGGATATACCTGCTGTCAGGACTCCATGCGAAGCTCTGGTCTCCGTCCTGATATGAATAATTGATGCTTCTGTCGAGAACGATCTTCTCGTCTCCGCTCTTAAGGTTCATGACAGCGATCGCAGTCCTGTCCTTCAGGTATGCTATGCTCTTTCCGTCAGGGGAAACCTGTGGCTGGAAGCATGTCTCGCCCGGCTTTGTGACAAGTTTCTCCTCCATCTTCACAGCATATGTGAAATATTTGTCATCCTTGTCTGCAAGTGATGTAGCCCATATTCCCCAGTGACCGTTTCTTTCTGAAGAGTAATAGAGTGTCTTTCCGTCTTTTGAGAACGAGAGGTCTCTTTCCTGCTGCGGAGTGTTGGTTATGCGCTTCGTTGTCGAGTGATCTGTAGTGGTGACATAAACGTCTCCTCTCAATACGACGGCTACTTCCTTGCCGTCAGGCGATACCGCCATGCTCCTTGCCCCGGAAGATATTGTACGGTCCTGCACAGGGCTTTCTATCTGGTCTGTGACGATCCTGACGTCTACCTTATCAGGCTGCGTACCTTCCTTCATTGTGTAGAGCTCTCCGTTGTATGAGAAGCAGAGGGTTCCGTTCTGCGATACCGAAATGTATCTTACAGGATTTCCCTTGAAAGTTGTAAGCTGTTCAGGCTTTCCTTCGCCTTTGAGTGATGCTGAATACACGTTGAGAGTTCCGTCCTCTTCGCTGAGGAAGAAGTACTTCTGCGTTCCCGGGAGGAATACAGGATTCCTGTCCTCTCCTATGAAGGTGCTGAGCTTGCTGAACTTTCCGTTCCCTGTGATCCTGAAGTCTTCTGCAGAAGCATCTGGCACATACTGCCAGATGTCTCTTGTAACAGAAGATGTGTGATGCTTTCTGAGCGCATCCTCATATCCCTTGTAGTCTTCATAGATCACATGTGTTCCTTCCGCGTCTTCCGTAACGCTGATGTTTGAAACCGGCAGGGAGGTTACCAGCACCGGTCTTCCTCCTTCCGGACCTACCTTATATAATTGGGCGTTTCCAGGGAAGTCTCCATACTGTGCGTCCGGCTGTATGTTGGCGGTGAACAGTACGCTGCCGTCCTTCAGAACCTCGAGCGGAGTCTCATTTCCTGTATGTGATGTAAGCCTCTTCGGAAATCCGCCTTCTGCCGGGACTACATATATGTCCTTGCTCTTTTCTCTGTAAGAGCTGAATACAATGTTCTGTCCGTCCGGTGTCCATATCGGGTCGGAATCGTAGCTTGGGTTGGTCGTGATCTGGCTTGCCTTGCCTCCTTCGGCAGGCACTACGTATATATTACCTTTATATGTAAAGGCAATCTTGCTTCCGTCAGGGGAGATGTCGTTCTTTCTAAGCCAGAGAGGGGAGTCCTCGGCCGACAGCATCATAGCTGCTGCAAAAAGAGCCGCAAGGGTCAGGAATGTTTTCTTCATGTCTGTTTTATATTACTTATATTATATATGTGTACAATATGCAAATATAATAAAAATATCGTTTCATCGTGTTGGGATGAGCTTGTTGTCGGGCGGTTTTTGCGTCAAGATCTTTTAACAAATTTGTAACAGGCTGTTGTGTGTTTTGAGAATCAGTGAGTTATGCCCGTGTTTCTGCGTTTCGTGGCACTTTGAGGCTGTTTTTGGCAAAGAATAAATTTGGAGGTTTAAGAAAAAGTAGTACCTTTGCAATCCCTTTGAAAACGGGATGAGTTCTTTAAAAGACTGACGCTTGAAAAAATCGAAAAATTTTTGCGAAAAAGTTTGGAAGTTTAAAAATAAAGCGTACCTTTGCATCCCCGTTCGAAAAACGGGCATTAAGAAGTTCATTGAAAAGACTGTTTTACTGTACAAGAAGCAAGTACCGAGAAAATACAATTTATCGAGAAGCGTTAATTTCTTTGTGAAATTATAAGTGTCAGGACAAGCTGAGAGATTTACATTATACAATGAAGAGTTTGATCCTGGATAATGATGAACGCTAGCGGCAGGCTTAACACATGCAATTCGATGGGCAGCATGAGACGGAGATTCGTCGAAGTCTTGATGGCGACCGGCGCAAGGGTGCGTAACGCGTGAGCAACTTGCCCGTTTCAGTGGGATAACCGGTGGAAACGCCGACTAATACCGCATGGTGATGTATGAGGGCATCCTCGTACATCTAAAGAGATTCGGAAACGGATAGGCTCGCGTGACATTAGCTTGATGGCGGGGTAACGGCCCACCATGGCGACGATGTCTAGGGGTTCTGAGAGGAAGGTCCCCCACACTGGAACTGAGACACGGTCCAGACTCCTACGGGAGGC
>JAFTYS010000133.1 GCA_017461285.1 Bacteroidales bacterium
CCATGGAGACGGCACGAAAAGATCAAGCGGCTGGAAGGTCGGAAAAGACGTCCCGTCAGAAGTGCTTTCAGAAAGCGCCCGCATCCCATATGCCAGACTCTCTGAACTGGCCATGGACAGGAGACGGGCCGTACGGCACAGTCCAACGACACGAAGCACAGAATCAGAAGACACATACATAAAGCACGGGCTGGTGCTGCTTGCAAACTTCAAGGACGTGAAGTTCCAGCACACGAAGGAAGATTTCCAGAACCTTCTTACAGAAGAAGGCTATTCGGTAAACGGTGCGACGGGAAGCGCAAAGGAATATTTCGACAGCCAGTTCAAGGGAAAGATGGAGTTTGAGTTCCATGTAAGCGAAGTCGTAACCCTCTCCAGGAACAGGTCGTACTACGGAAGCAACGGAAGCGACGGAAACGATAAGGCTCCGGCAGAAATGATAGCTGAGGCATGCAGGCTTGCCGATGACGAGGTGGACTTCTCTCTGTATGACGACGACAAGGACGGCATTGTCGACAATGTGTTCCTCTTCTTTGCAGGACAGGACGAGGCCGAAGGTGCGTCGGAAGAGTGCATATGGTCGCATGCATGGTATATCGAAAGCGGAGCTGGAATCAAGCTCGAGCTTGACGGCACAGCCATAGACAGGTACGCATGCTCGTCCGAACTGACGATCGCATATGACCAGGAAGGAAACATATACGAATTCATAAGCGGAATAGGCACTTTCTGCCATGAATACTCCCACACTATGGGACTTCCCGACTTCTATGACACCGACTATGAGGAAAGCGGCGGAATAGCCGCCGGCTTATGGACCAGGACATCCCTGATGGACGGAGGCAACTACAACAACCTCGGAAACACCCCTCCATACTACAATGCCATTGAAAGGATGATAGCAGGCATCAGCGAGCCCGAGCTTCTGGAGAACACAGGCACATACACCTTAAGCCCCGTGAATGAGGCCGGAAAGTCATACATGCTTCCGACCGAAGACGAGAACATCTTCTATATTTTCGAATGCCGCTCCAACAAAGGATGGGACCAGTATATCGGAGGAAAGGGAATGCTCGCATACCGCCTGGACCTTTCTGACGGAGGATATGCAGACTGGACACAGCTCAATCAGGTAAACACAGATCCTTCGGACCAGAAGGCAGACCTTATCGAAGCCGACGGAAGACAGGACAGCTTCGCATCTGTGGATGAATTCCATTCATCAGTCCAGAGCATAGGCAGCATATTCTTCCCTTACGGAGGCACAGATTCGATAAACGAAGGGAACAAGAACTCCATCGCCGCTATAAGACAGGACGGGGACGAGATAAGATTCAACTTCATCGGCAGCGACGACATCCGCATTCCTCCGATGGCCCAGAACATAACCAAGGATGTCTTTGCAGACGCGGCCATCATCGGCTTCGAAAGCAGCTATCCTTTCGACGAGGCTGCGATTGTGGCCTGGGGACGTTCCGGAGAAGAAAGAGACACACTTGAGGTCCTTCCGTACAGCACGGGAAAGTACGCCCTGCTGCTGGAAGGGCTCGAGTCGGGCGGAAAGACCTACGAGATGGACATATTCTTCGTCACGGACGGGATGGAAAGCGACAGGAAGAGCACTTCGATAATGACCAGGAGGATGCCTTCGTCTTCATGGCCATACATATATCTCGGAAGCATGAAGAGGAACAGCGACGGAAGCTTCGAAGCCGGGGCAAAATGCCCGCTTAGGGTCTATGGCGCCGCCGGAGCGGCCGAGATCAGGTGGGAATTCAACGGGAAACCGATAAAGCGGGAGAGCGACGGGTACTTTACATTGAAGGAAAGCGGCACGCTCCAGGCAACGGTCTTCTGGGAAGACGGCAGTACCGACAAGGTAATGAAGAACATAATCATATCATTATAAGACAACAGGCATGAAGAAGATATTATTGATTTTTTCCGCAATCCTGTGTCTTGCAGGATGCAAGAGGTACGACATTGACGAGATTCTGCTCCAGCGGGAGGACCTGTCCCTTACGGTCAAGGGTGTGGACATGATCGTATACGATCCTGCCACTTTCCAGACAGGATACAACGGACAGAAAAACGAATTCCGCATCTTCGATGACAATCTGGGGAACTGGTTCACTTTCAGATGCAGCGAACGCCCCTCGACTGAAGGCCAGAGGGTCAAGGCTGACCTGAAATGGACCACCACGAACACTACCAGATCCAGAAAAGGGCTTTCGTTCAGGGTCGAAAAGACCGATTCAAAGGGTCATATCTGGTTGTGGTGCGAAGAAGAGGCCATAGGCGTGGTGGTCAGGGAACTTTAATGATGGATATTGAGAAAAATATTGTAAATTTGCGCCGCTTTTGAGAAATACAAACAATTAAAACATATAAGAAAATGAGAAAACACATCGTAGCAGGCAACTGGAAGATGAACACCACAGTTGCAGAGGGCGTAGAGCTCGCAAAGGCAGTAGTTGCAGCATCAGCTGAGGTACCGGCTGACGTAAAGCTTATCATTGCTCCTCCATTCACCCACCTTTATCCTGTAGCAGAGGTTGTAAAGGGCACAGCAGTAGGTCTTTCAGCACAGAACTGCGCTGACCATGTAAAGGGCGCTTACACAGGAGAGGTTGCTGTGAACATGATTTCAGGCGTTGGCTGCGAGTACGTAATCCTCGGCCACTCTGAAAGAAGAGAGTACTACGGTGAGACTGACGCAACTCTCGTAGAGAAAGTAAAGCTTGCTCTCGCTGAGGGTCTTTCTCCAATCTTCTGCATCGGAGAGAAGCTTGAGGAGCGTGAGGCAGGACGCCACTTCGAGGTAGTTACAGAGCAGGTGAAGAACGTTCTCTTCACTCTTACTCCAGAGGAGATGGCAAAGGTTGTGGTAGCATACGAGCCAGTTTGGGCTATCGGAACAGGTAAGACTGCGACTGCAGAGCAGGCTCAGGAGATCCACGCTGAGATCCGCAAGGTTCTTGCAGAGAAGTTCGGTGAGCTCGCTGAGGAGATCTCTATCCTTTACGGCGGTTCATGCAAGCCTTCAAACGCAAAGGAGCTTTTCGCATGTCCTGACATCGACGGCGGTCTTATCGGTGGCGCTGCCCTCAAGGCAGAGGACTTCATCGGCATCGCCGTAAGTTTCTAATTTGGGACATAAGGATATTCCCGTTTTTGAAAACTGAATCCCTCCCACTCCTTTGGAGCGGGTCCCTCCCATTCACGAGGGCCATGGGCGGCCACGGTTTTCAAAAACGGGAATACCCTTATAAAGACCGGTATTCAAGTACAACCCTTGTGTAATAAACGCAAAATCAAACTATGAAGAAAATACTGTTTTTTGCAATGGCCGTCATGGCTGTTGCTGCGTGTACCTCGAAATCGGAAAACGCGCAGCTTAAGGAGAAGGTGGAGAGCTATGCGGTGGTCGAGGTAAGCTCGCCGCTTTATGACGCTCTTTCCGAGAATGACAAGAAGATCGTGGGACTGTTCCGCCAGGCCGGAGAAATCATGGACGGCCTGTTCTGGAAGCAGACATTCGGAGACAAGGCCGAGATCGATGCGCTTCCTGAAGGATATGCAAAGGACTATGCACTTATCAACTATGGAGCATGGGACCATCTCGACGACAACAAGCCTTTCATCGAAGGCTATGGAGACAAGCCTCTCGGATGCCAGTACTATCCTCAGGACATGACCATGGAAGAGTGGGAGGCATTCGACGACCCAGACAAGCTGAGCCTTTATACCGTCATCCGCCGCGACGAGAACGGAGCCCTTAAAACCGTATGGTACAGGGACGAGTATAAGGAAGAGCTTGAGAAGGTGTGCGCGCTCCTCGAGGAGGCAGCTTCGCTGACGACGAACGAGGGAATGCGCACATACCTGACAGAGCGTGTAAAGGCATTCCGCACAGATGACTATCTGGCCAGCGACATGGCATGGATGGACATGAAGGACTGCAACATGGACCTGGTGATAGGACCTATCGAGAACTATGACGACCATCTTTTCGAGGCAAAGGCCGCTTACGAGTGCTTCATCCTTCTCAAGGACGAGACACGCAGCGCCAACCTCGCGAAGTACGTCGCCCTCCTCCCTACCCTCCAGAAGATGCTTCCATGCGATCCTGAATACAAGACTTTCGTGCCTGGAACATCGTCTGACCTCAACGTGTATGACGCGATCTACTACGCAGGCGACTGCAACGCCGGAAGCAAGACCATCGCGATCAACCTTCCGAACGACGAGAGGGTTCATGCGGCTAAGGGCGCACGCCGTCTCCAGCTCTACAACAGCATGATGGCGAAGTTCGACAAGATCCTCGCCCCTATCGGCGAGCTGCTCGTTGTCGAGGATCAGCAGAAGTACCTTACAGCCGACGCATTCTTCTGGAATGTCACTTTCCATGAGGTTGCTCACGGTCTGGGAGTAAAGCAGACCGTGAACGGCAAGGGCACAGTGGATCAGGCGATGGGAGACCAGAAGACCTCATGGGAAGAGGCCAAGGCTGACATACTCGGTCTGTTCATGGTGAACAGGCTCATCGAGATGGGTGAGATCACAGACATCACCAAGGAGGAATCGATCGCTACGTTCATCGCAGGCATCGTACGCTCAGTACGCTTCGGTTCGGCATCGTCACACGGAAAGGCCAACATGATGTGCTTCAACTACATGGAGGATCATGGCGCATTCAGCCGCAACGCCGAGGGCAAGTATGTGATCGATTTCGAGAAGGCTGCCGCAGCCATCGATTCATGGTCCGGCCTCATCCTCAAGACTCAGGCCACAGGCGACTTCGAATTCGCCCAGAAGTACGCTGCAGAGAACGCCAGCATCCGCGAGACCCTCGCAGCTGAAGTCGCTCTCGTAAACAACGCAGGCATCCCTCGCGACATCGTCTTCGACTTCGCCTGGTAAGTTAGATACCACCTGGCAAGCGACAGCATACAATCCAGCACCCCCGTCGGTCGGAAAGCAGAAAACTTAGGGAAATGCTTTCCGGACGGCGGGGTTGCTTCCGTAATGCTCATGACAGGTAAAACCTTCACCCGTCGTGTGAGTTCAGGGCCATCAGAGGGCACTGCAGGGCATATCAACACACACGGCGGGTAAAGATTTTACCCACCGTGTGATTTTTGTTTTACAGTTTTCAACTGAAGGTATTATTCTTTGCAGCAACGGACTGGAAGCCCGTTCGCACGATCGGTAGTTGCCATTGGATTAACTGTGCCACCAGAGTAATATGTGTACAGAAGATACGCTTCTGGAGCTCCAGTAGGAGAAGAGCACGACCAATAGCGACCGTATAGACCGACATACTTGAGAATTCCATCATCATATCCTCTTTGGCCCTGAAGCGGGTACCATATAGGGGAGGATTCTCCGAAGTCGCCTGAGAAGTTAAAACCCCTCTTGGCGCTGTCGTAAGTACTATTATAATATGCTGAGGAACCATGAGCCTTTGCCCAAATGCCATTTTCACCACCATCAGGAACGCGCCATCCTGCCGGGCATGGGTCGTATATTGACTTAGGGCTGCCGGAGTCTGGCCAACGATCGTTGTGATATTCTGAACTACTTGTGAAGAACCAATCATAGTTTTGTCTACTATTATTTGAAGTGATGAAAGTTGTTGGATTGGCTATATGATAAGTAGCATCGACAGGGAGCGTGGAGACCTGTAC
>JAFTYS010000134.1 GCA_017461285.1 Bacteroidales bacterium
CTGGAAAAGATAGGGGACAGGACCCTTGTGGCGTTCTTTGCGCCGATGGGTGCCGGCAAGACCACATTCACAACCGCCATCTGCAAGGCTCTGGGAGTGACGGATCCTGTAGGTTCCCCTACATTCGCAATAGTGAACGAATACATGAGGGCGGACGGAGACCCTATGTACCATTTCGATTTCTACAGGATAAACAAGCTTCAGGAAGCGGTGGAGATAGGTCTGTACGACTATCTTGACAGCGGCTGCCTCTGCATCATGGAATGGCCGGAAAACATTGAGGACCTGCTGCCTGAGGAGACTCTGAAGGTGTATTTTACAATAAACCCAGACCAGTCACGAACCCTGGTCTGGGATGATTAAGGCTATTTACATAATAACTTGCAGATCAGAGGTTAACTCTGAGTCCCATCTCTATTCCCAGCATGAGCGGCTGGGCTGTCCTGATGCTCTTTGGCTGTCCGCAGTCGAAATAGTAGCGCAGGCTCGGATCCATATACAGTCCGAGATGTCTTCCGAGCATGAATTCCACTCCTAATCCGATGTTTGCGGATGTCTGTACGCCTTTTACGGTGCCCTTGTAGATATATTCCGTGTTCAGGATGTCGTATTTGTCAGACAGACACCTCTCCACTGTGACGCCGGCATATGTATAGAAGTTCATATACTCGTTGTCTACGATGCTGTAGAATGCGTTCACAGGTATTCCGACATATTGCTGTGCGTTCCTGATGTCTGTAGAGACCGATTCCTCGATGGTTCCTTCCTGATTTACCTTAGTGTATGTTCCGAAGAATTTCCTTGTCAGGATGGTGTAGTTCGCTCCGACTCCGAGAGACCATCTGTCGCTCAGACCGATCTTCACTCCCGCTCCCAGCGATACAGGGAGGCCGTAGGTGGATTCCGAACTCTTCTGCTCCACTCCGGTCTTAGGTCGGGATGTCGACATCGACGGACGCCTCATAGGACCCAGTCCGCTGCTTTGGACGCTGTTGGTTCCTGCGATTCCCGAAAGGGTCAGGGCTGTGCGTCTTCTCTTCCTTATCTTTTCAGTCTCGTCGTCTTCCCATATTTCCGGCCAAGTCTCAGCCGCAGGCTCATTGCCGGCACTTACAGTGCCTTGCGGCTCTTTTGCAGGTTCCTGCTTCTGTGGCGCTTCCGCCGGCCCGGCAGGTACGGCAACAGTCTCGACTGTTTCAGCTTCTTCTTCAGGAACATATGCCAGATATGAAGGAAGCTTCCTTTCCGAAATAGCAGCCGGAGAACTCAGTTCGTATCCTGCGTTGATTTCAGGAGATTCAGCGACCGCTATCAGTCCCTTGTCTGACGTTGCAGGAACGATGTCCCCGTTTACGTTCCAGTCTGTGAACACGCCGACCGCAACTGCGGCAGCGGCAGCAGCCGCCGCGGCGCTGCGTCGGAACCACAGCATGACCGTCTTCCTTCTGCTGATGCCGTCGATCCTGTCAAGTTCCGATGAAATCCCCTCCCAGACATGGGCAGGAACATCTTCCTCTCCCTGGGAAAGAATCGATCTCATCAGATCGTCAGATTCGATATATTTGTCTTCATCAAACATTTTCAATTTCCTTTATCTTGTTCTGCAGCCATAGCCTTGCCCTGCTCAGCTGCGTCCTTGATGTCGTTTCGCTTATTCCAAGTATCTCACCTATCTCCTTATGGGAATATCCCTCTATCGCGTACATGTTGAATACGGTCCTGAAGCCGGGCGGCAGCTGGGTTATGAGCTTCATCAGGTCCTTGTACCCGATGCTCTGGAGCTGGGTCACCGTCTCCGTCTTCATCCCTCTGACCGTCTCCAGGTCGTCGCTCATCTTGAGCGCATCCTTCCTCCGGAGCTCCATCAAGGCAGTAGTTACAAAGATCTTTCTGGCCCAGCCTTCAAAGGATCCGTCTCCCTTGTAGGTGTCCAGGCGCGTGAACAATGTTATGAAGCCTTCCTGGAGTATGTCCTCGGCCTGCTCCCTGTCCCCAACATAACGGATGCATACCGGAAACATTCGCGGCGCCAGCCGGTCGTAAAGGACCTTCTGCGCAGCTCTGTCTCCTTTGATGCATGACTCAATCAGCTGGAAGTCGAGGTTATTGTTCATTATTCATGCCCTTAAAAGATGCAGATAAGCCCGGGAATGTTGCATCTGCATCACATTTTTTCCAAACTTATGCATTTTTCCCGAATTCCGTATTATTTTTGTATGTTTTCTACAAATATTTGAATATTGCTTATGCTGAATATATTGAAACCGGCCTTCATCTTATGCCTCATATCCGCATTTCTGCAGATTTCTGCCTATGCGCAGGATTCCCGTCCCGGGTCCGAGGCAGAGAATATGGTTCTGTCTGCCGTCTCTCTGATGAATGAAAACGACATCGAGGGGGCGCGTTCAGTCCTTTTCAAGCTGCTTGCCCAGGATGCGGACAACGATGCGGCATGGTATTATCTTGGCATGACCTCCCTTATGAGTCAGGAGGTTTCAGAGGCGGAAGAGTACCTGAAGAAGGCTGTGGAACTCGATCCTGACAACTTCTGGTACAGATACCGTCTGGCAGGTCTTTATGGAGCGACCCAGCGTCAGGAACTTACCGTGGACATGTATGAGAAGCTTCTTGAAGACTTCCCTAAAAGAAGCGAGCTGTATCTGGATATGGTGGATCTTTATGCTGCACAGGGAGAATATGAGAAGGCTTTGGATACCATCAATCAGGTGGAGACTGTATTCGGAGTGACGGAAAACCTTGTGATGTACCGTTTCAATCTTCTCAGGCGCATGGGTCGTCACGAAGAGGCCTTTGAATCCCTGGAGAAGTTCAACGAAGAGTATTCGTCCCCATACGTGCTGACTACGCTAGCGGACTGGCAGATGTCGATGTACAATGACTCTACGGCCATAGCCTATTATGATGAGGCTCTGGAACTTGCGCCGGATTATGTTCCTGCTCTTCTTGGAAAGGCGGAAACCTACAGGCTTACACGCATGTATGATGATTATTTCGGTGTCATGGACACATTCGTGTCGTCGAAGGACATACCTGCTGCGGCAAAGAGCGAATATCTGATGGCCGTGGTGCAGAAGACCGATCCGAAGTTCATCCGCTCATTCACTCCGCAGCTGGACAGCGTCATCACAAAGGCTGTTGACGTCCACCCTGCCGACTGTCTGCTGACCCGGACAGCCGGCGTGTATTTCTATTCTACCGGACGTAATGACGAGGCGAAGGATTATTTCAGAAGTACTGTCGCTTCATGGCCGGAGAGCATGTCGGCAACGGCGACCCTGGTCGAGTTCCTGATGTATGCAGAAGACTGGGAAGCGCTATCCGAAGAAGGCCGCAAGGCGTTTGACAAGTTCCCCGGCGAGACTGCCTTCCTTGAGATGGCGAGCGTCGGAGACTATAACCTCAAAAGGTACGATGATGTGCTCGATATATGCCGGAAGGTACTGGAGACAGCTCCTGCAGACAGTTCCAGCACGTTGAGGGCGTGGTCTACCATGGGTGACATATACCATACCCTGGGAGATGCGAAGAAGTCATACAAGGCCTATGACAAGGCCCTGAAGATAAATCCGGACTATGTATATGTCCTCAACAACTATGCATACTACCTCAGCATGGAGGGCAAAAAGCTGAAGAAGGCATACGAAATGAGCCGGAAGACGATTGAGGCGGAACCGGACAATTCCACATATCTCGATACTTTCGGATGGATCCTTTTCCTTCAGGGAAAGCCGGATCAGGCAAAGCCTCATTTCAAGCAGGCGATGCTGTATGGAGGAAAGGAGAGTCCGGTGATTCTCGACCATTATGCCGAGGTCCTTTATGCCTTGGAGGAATATGACATGGCCTTTGTGTATTGGAATCTTGCCCGCCAGAAGAATGACGGCGAAATTCCGGATCTTGAGGAAAGGATAGAGGCCAGGAAAAAGGCGATAAACAGATAGAGATGAGCAGATTCCTGAAACATATGGCAGCTATGGCGTGCTTCCTGTGTCTGTGCACGGGAGCGCGTTCGCAGGATACTAAGGTCCAGGAGGAGCGTAAGGCTCGCCTGGAAAGGGAGATTGCAATCATCGACCGCCAGCTTGCCGACAACGCGTCAAAAAGCAGCAACAGGCTTGCCGACCTCAATCTTATCAGGAAGAAGGTGGCAAACCGAAAGGAACTTGTGGCCCAGAGCGACCGTCAGATCAGGAAATACAATGACGACATCTATCTCACCCAGCTGGAAATAAATAAGATTAACAGAAGGATAGAAACCCTTACGGACCATTATTCCAGGCTCGTGCTGAGCGCATACAAGAACCGTGACGCACGCGTGTGGTACATGTATATGCTGGCCAGCGACGACCTGGGGCAGGCGATGCGCCGTTTCGGCTATTTCAAGAATCTTTCGAGCGAGATGAAGGATGAGGCACGGAGGATACTCCAGGCGAGGGAGGAGCTGGAAGAGGAGAAGGAAAAGCTTTCGAAGATGAAGAAGGAGGCCGAGGCTGTGAAGGCTGAACGTGTCAAGGAACTGGAAAAGCTGCGCAAGGACGAGGCAAAGGCTGACGAGGTGGTAAAGCAGCTCAGGAAGAACCGTAAGACATATCAGAAGCAGCTGGATGCCAAGAAGAAGGAAGTCCAGGCTCTCAACAGGGAGATAGAAAGAATCATCGCTGCCGCAATGAAGGGAAGTTCTTCCAAGTCTTCTGGAAAGACTCAGGTAGATTCGAAGCTCGCCGCCGAGTTCGTGAAGAACAAGGGCCGGCTTCCTTGGCCGGCCGAGGGCGCTATCGTGGGCCGTTTCGGCCCTCAGCGCCATCCTGTATACGATATCGTCCTACCTGCGAACAACGGATTCGATCTTGCTGTGGCTAAGGGAGAGCAGGCAAAGGCCGTGTTCGACGGTGTTGTCCGTCAGGTCATGGTCCTTCCTGGACACAACCAGTGCGTCCTGATAGATCATGGCGATTACTTCACTCTATACTGCAAGCTGAAGAACGTGACGGTAAAGGCTGATGACAAGGTCAAGACCGGTGATGTCCTCGGTCTTGTGGACACCATCGCAGGACAGACACAGCTCCATTTCGAACTATGGCAGGGAACCAAGCCGCATAATCCGGAATCCTGGCTGAAATAATAATCCGATTTGAAATAATTGTCACAAGTGTGATACTTTTCGTCGTTTTTGTTGAAAAATACGATGTGTTCTGTCGTGTTTGAAAATAATTTAGTACTTTTACTTTTAGATAATAACCCCTAACACTAAACAATAACAGATCATGAGAAAAATCGCATTCCTTATTCTGGGAACTTTCATTTGCCTTTCGGCATCTGCACAGGTGCAGGTAAATGTGCATGAAACAGCGGAAAATCAGCCAACTATTCACAAGGAAATCTACGGACAGTTTGCCGAGCATCTGGGACGATGCATCTATGACGGCATATGGGTGGGACCGGAGTCGGATATCCCGAATATCGACGGATACAGGAAGGACCTCATCGAGGCTCTCCAGACCCTCAAGGTTCCCGTGCTCAGATGGCCGGGCGGATGCTTTGCAGACGAATATCACTGGATGGACGGAATCGGACCGAAGGAAAACCGTCCGATGATGATCAACAACAACTGGGGAGGAACGGTAGAGGACAACTCTTTCGGTACTCACGAGTTCTTCAATCTCTGCGAACTTCTCGAGTGCGAGCCTTACCTTTCAGGAAATGTGGGATCAGGTTCTGTCGAGGAACTTGCGAAATGGGTAGAGTACATCACAGCTGAAGGCGGTACACTTGCAGAACTCCGTGCAAAGAACGGACGCAAGGAGCCTTGGAAGCTCAAGTATCTCGGCGTAGGCAACGAGAGCTGGGGATGCGGCGGAAACATGCGTCCTGAGTATTATTCAGACCTCTATCGCCGTTATGCGACTTACTGTCGCAACTATGACGGAAACATCCTTTACAAGGTGGCCAGCGGTGCTTCGGACTACGACTACAACTGGACAAAAGTCCTTATGGAGCGTATCGGAACCCAGATGCATGGCGTTTCCCTCCACTATTACACAGTGACAGGCTGGACAGGTCCTAAGGGTTCTGCAACAGTGTTTGACGAGGACAGCTGGTACGATATGGTTGCAAAGGCAATCGAGGTAGAGGAAGTGATCAAGAACCACAAGGCGATCATGAACGCATACGATCCTGAAGGAAGAGTGGACCTTCTCCTTGACGAGTGGGGAACATGGTTCGATGTAGAGCCAGGCACAAATCCGGGCCACCTCTATCAGCAGAACACAATGCGTGACGCAATGGTTGCAGCAATGTCGCTGAACGTATTCCACCGTCATACCGACCGTCTTACAATGGCCAACATAGCACAGATCGTGAACGTGCTTCAGGCCATGATCCTTACAAAGGGCAGCGAGATCGTGCTTACTCCTACATATCATGTGTTCCGCATGTACAACGTACACCAGGATGCACAGTTCGTCCCTACAGACTGCAATGCGGCTACAATGGTAGCTCCTTCAGGACGTCTCATGCCTGAGGTAAGCGTTACAGCTTCAAAGGACGCGGAAGGCAAGCTTCATGTCTCTATCGCAAACCCTGTCCTTGACAAGGCTCAGACCATCGCTCTCAACTTCGACGAGCTCAAGCCGAAGAACGTGACTGCAGAAGTACTCGCAGCACCTTCAATCCAGTCATACAATGACTTCGGCAAGGAGCCTGCAGTGGCTCCAAAGCCTTTCACAGCGTTCAAGAAGAACGGAAAGACCCTTACAGTGACAGTTCCTGCCGCTTCTGTGGTATGTCTTGAATTCTAACAAGAAATCTATAACATAATGAAACTGAATAAGATCATCTTATCGCTTCTCGCGATGTCTGCGGCTGTCCTCATGACAGCCCAGACGAACGAGATGAAGGTCCGTGTCAACAAGCCTGGAGCACCGATCCAGCCTACAATGTACGGTATCTTCATCGAGGACATCAACTTTGCGGCAGACGGCGGTCTCTATGCCGAGCTCGTCAAGAACCGTTCGTTCGAGTTCCCTAACAACCGTCTTCAGGGATGGACAGTGGGCGGACGTCTCGAGGTAATGAACGACGGACCGTTCGAGCGCAATCCGCATTATGTAAGGCTTTATTATCCTGGCCACCCGCACAAGCATACCGCCATGGAGAACAACGGTTTCTTCGGCATCGGTCTGAAGAAGGGCGAGCAGTACCGCTTCAGCGTATGGGCGCGTATTCCTGACGGAAAAGAAGCAGGAAAGCTCGGAATCGAGTTCATCGACACCGCTTCAATGGGTGAGGAACAGGCACATACCGTAGCAGAAATCACAGTTGACTCAAAGGAGTGGAAGAAATATGAGGTAGTGATGACATCAGCGGTTACAGACCCTAAGGCTACCCTCCGCGTCTTCCTCAACAACCCTGTGACTGTCGATGTCGAGCATGTTTCCCTCTTCCCTGTAGATACATGGAAGGGTCATGAGAACGGCCTCCGCAAGGATCTTGCACAGGCTCTCTATGACCTCGAGCCAGGTCTCTTCCGCTTCCCTGGCGGATGTATCGTCGAGGGAACCGACCTTCCTACACGCTACAACTGGAAGAACAGCGTCGGTCCTGTAGAGAACCGTCCTTTGAACGAAAACAGGTGGCAGCATACCTTCAAGCACCGCTACTATCCTGACTATTTCCAGTCATACGGTCTCGGCTTCTATGAATACTTCCTTCTTTCTGAAGAGATCGGTGCTGAGCCGCTTCCAGTACTCAGCTGCGGTCTTGCATGCCAGTTCCAGAACGAGACACAGGACGCTCATGTCCCTGTATGCGATCTTGATTCATATATCCAGGATGCTCTCGACCTCATCGAGTTCGCAAACGGAGACGTGACCACAGAGTGGGGTAAGCTTCGTGCTGAAATGGGTCATCCGGAGCCGTTCAACCTCAAGTTCATCGGTATCGGAAACGAGCAGTGGGGGCCAGAATATCCAGAGCATCTCGAGCCTTTCATCAAGGCTATCCGTGCCGCTTATCCTGAAATCCTTATAGTAGGTTCGTCAGGTCCTAATTCAGAGGGAGACCAGTTCGACTTCCTCTGGCCGGAGATGAAGAGACTCGGTGCAGACCTCGTAGACGAGCATTTCTATCGTCCTGAGGCTTGGTTCCTCGCACAGGGAGCACGTTATGACAACTACGACCGCAAGGGCCCGAAGGTGTTCGCAGGCGAGTATGCATGCCACGGTGCAGGCAAGAAGTGGAACCATTTCGAGGCATCCCTTCTCGAGGCTGCATTCATGACCACGATCGAAAGAAACGCCGACATCGTCCATATGGCTACGTATGCGCCTCTCTTCGCACACATCGAAGGATGGCAGTGGAGACCTGACCTCATCTGGTTCGACAACCTCCGCAGCATGAAGTCATGCAGCTGGTATGTACAGAGACTCTATACTCAGTATAAGGGAACCAACGCATTGGCACTCACCGATATGGAGGGTGTGAACATCACAGGCGCCGAAGGCCAGAACGGACTTTTCGCAAGCTCTGTATACGATGCTGACAAGAATCAGGTATATATAAAGGTAATCAATGTTTCGGATGACGCACAGCCTGTAAAGATCAACTTCGAGGGCCTCAAGAAGAAGGAAGTCCTCAAGGGAGTGGCGGCTGTAAGCTACCACAGCGATGACCTTGATGCAGACAACACCCTTGATGAACCGGAGAAGATCGTTCCTCAGACTGCTGCCCTTGATTTCGAAGGCAAGGCTCTTGAGGTGACTGTCGCTCCGAAGACATTCATGGTGTACGTTCTTCAGAAATAAACAACCATAACCATAATAACTAAAAAAATCATTAACCATGAAAATCAAATCTTTGATTTTGAAAACGTTCGCCGTTGCTGCCTTTGTGGCTTCGGTTTCAGTCAGCTGTTCGGAGATTTCGTTCATCGACATCAATCCGCCTGCTGACCTCCAGAGCAAGATCGACTCTATCGCAGAGGCGAATAAGAAGCCGGAAAGTGACACTACCTGGTTTACCATCGCTACTGCTCTCGTAGGAGCGGAAGACAACTCTTCCGGATGGTGGACCGAGTTCTCTGACTACTTCACAGTTTCTCAAGGAAAGCGCACTGTCCTTGAATTCTACAACCACGGCAAGGGTGTAGACAACTGGAACAACTACAATGTATGTCTCGCTACGGGCGAACGAGATTCTGACGGATATGCCGAGTTCTTCGTCCTCCGTTCCGACACTTACGGATGGGGTAACGCAGATTACAACGGAGCAATGTTCAAGAACGACTACCCTGATGTAGACGGTGACGGCGACATCTGGAATGACTTCAGGACCCTCATGCAGGGCGCGTATACGAAGATAGAGATCGACTACGCATCTGCAGGAACAGCTTTCGTATATACGACAGCCATCGCTACAGACGGTACAGAAATCCACCAGACATATGAGCAGCCGGTTACAGGAACATCTCTCGTATGCTTCCTCATCGCTGACGGCAGCCATATGAACATGGTGAAGGCTTATCAGGTTCCTTCCGAGATCGCCGAGATTCCAGACGAGATGGCAGCATCAATCGTCGTTACTGGCACTCCAGCCGCTATCGAAGTAGGCTCTGAAGACTTCTGGGGCCAGGGTGTCGCTACAGTGACATTCACCGACGGCTCGACGGCAGTTGCAGATACAGCGGACATCACTTTCGTGGTTCCTGACCTTTCTACAGTCGGAACAAAGACCATCCTCTACTCTTACAGCAAGACAAAGCAGGGCAACTACGGTAAGGCTGTTGCCGGCACATACACTCTTGAGGTTACCAACCCTATCGTTGCTCTTGAGGTTTCTGCCAATGCATATCTTGTGGGAGGTGCGAAGTATGTGACCCTCTCTCCAGGCGCAGTAAAGGTTGTTGCTGAATACGCCGACGGAACATCAGCTCCTTTGAAGACCTCACAGTTTGCAGTGGCATTCACTGATGACAAGCTTGTCTATGAGGGCGTTGAAGGCACATATAAGGATGCTTATACAGTTACATATACTTCAGCATCAGGTTCAGTAGTCGAGGCGAAGGGTGACCTCGTGATCGCCAAGAGTGCTCTTCCTGCACAGGAAGTAATTGTAGGATATGAAGACAATACAACTCCTTGGTTCCCTGCAGAAATTCCTGAAGGAAAGACTGTTTTCTCACAGGATTGGCCGGTTAAGGCTGGTGAGACTCAGGCTGTCAGCATGACCCTTCGTTCTTCAGAAGGAGGTAATTGGCATTCTCCTTCAATTATGTTGCGTAAGGCTGACCTTGCAAGTTATATCATGTGCCGTATGGATAATTACGGATGGGATCCTTCATGGGAGGCTGCTGTCAAGACCAGCAATTGGAACTGGGATACCTTCCAGACAAATCTTGATGGTGCAATGGTAGCTATATCTGTTACCAATTGTGGAGACAATACTGCCTCAATCCGTTATTATGTTATATTGGATAATGGAGAAGCACATTTCCAGTATTATGACAATATAGCAATTGATAGCGCTGATATGCAGTTTATGATAACAACAGAGGGTGCTCACCTTATTTTCGACTAATCTAAAGACTATTGCATTATGAAACACAATATAGTAAAGATAGCACTTTGCGGCCTTCTGGCAGCGGCTCCTTTTGCTGCTGTCAATGCTTCGGCAGCTTCTGTTGAGGCGCTTCAGGCGGACAATGTGACAATCAAAGGACAGGTGGTCGATGTAAACGGCGCCCCTGTACCAGGCGTAGGAGTAGTGGTAGCTGGCACTACCATCGGTACTACTGCCGACCTCGACGGATACTTCTCTCTTGAAGTGCCTGCAGACGCAACCGTGCAGTTCATTTCTGTAGGTATGGAGACTCTTGAAGTTGCAGTGAACGGACGCGGAGACCTAGGAACAATCGTAATGAAGGTAGAGAACACCCTTCTCGACCAGGTCGTTGTCGTAGGTTACGGTTCGCAGCGTAAGGTAGACCTCACAGGTTCTGTGGCTATCGTAGACGCTGACGAGATGAAGAAGGTTTCTCATTCGAACATCTCTACAATGCTCGAAGGTAAGGTTGCCGGTGTGCAGATCACATCTGACGGACAGCCAGGTGCAGACCCTTCAGTACGTATCCGCGGTCTGGGAAGCTTCGGAAGCACAGCTCCTCTTTACGTTGTCGACGGTGTCCCTATGGGAACAACCATCCGTGACTTCTCTCCTAATGACATCGAGACCATCCAGGTGCTCAAGGACGCATCAGCAGCTGCCATCTACGGTTCGCGTGCTGCAAACGGTGTGATCATCATCACCACAAAGAGCGGTAAGAAGAGCCAGCCTATGAAGGTTGACTACCGCGGCTATCTTGGTGTTGACCAGATCAGAAAGGGTGTTTATGATGTCATGGATGCGACCCAGTACGGCGACTATGTGCGCATGGCGTTCGCAAACAGCGGCATGGAAGCTCCTGCAGGCTATGTTATCGGTGGTGAGAAATACCTTGATCCTGCCGAAATCAATACAGACTGGTTCAACGAAATGTTCAAGACAGGCATCCGCCAGAACCACAATGTCAACATTTCAGGCGGTGGCGAGAACAATACATACAACGTAGGTCTCGACTACTTCAGCCAGAAGGGTACCATGGAAGGTGCAGGTCCTAACTACGACCGTTTCACTGCACGTGTGAACAACACGATGGACGTGAAGTTCCTCAAGCTCCGCACAGGTGTCGTATACAGCCACAGCGTTCAGGACAACATGGCTCTTTCAAATGCAAACGAGTATGTCCAGGGTCTTTACGGCCAGCAGTATCCTGTGATGGCTTCAGCCCTCCTCATGCCGCCAAGCATCAAGGCTTACGACGAGTCTACATGGTGCCTCGACGACAAGCTCGGTGCAGCGACAAACTACTCATACGATGCTTACGGCTACGGTACATACTATTCTGACCAGCACGGTGACATCCGTATGCAGAACCCTCTCCTTACCAACCAGCTCATCGAAAGAAATACAGTTGTAGACCGTATCGTGGCTACAGGCTCTGCAAACCTCGACCTCCTCGGAATGTTCGGAGTGGCAAGCAAGAACCACAGCCTCTCATACAACCTCAACCTTTCGTACAGCCGCACATATGCAAAGGACTTCACATTCATCCCTGCATTCATCATCAGCGAGACCAACTATCTTGCAAAGAGCAACGAGACCCTCTCACAGGGCTACCGTTCATACACTGACGGACTGATCGAGAACTTCATCACTTATGACGGAAAGATGGGCAAGCACCACCTCAATGTTGTGGCCGGCCACACTTTCCAGCGTGAGAGCTACCACACCCTCGCAGCGAAGGGCGTGTCTATGCCTGAACCATACTATCTCCAGATAAACAATGGTGAGACAAGAGACGCAAACAGCTTCGAGAGCGAGCACGTCCTCACATCTTACATCGGCCGTATCAACTACGACTACGGTGAAAGATACCTCCTCCAGGCAACAGTACGTCGCGACGGTTCAAGCCGTCTTTCAAATGACGGACGCTGGGGCTGGTTCCCTTCAGCATCAGTAGGTTGGCGTATCGACAAGGAGCCTTTCTTCAATGTAGATCCTCAGCTCGTAAGCCTCCTCAAGCTTCGTGCTTCTTATGGTGTGCTCGGTAACGAGAATATCGGTGACTACCAGTTCATGGCTACAATGGCACGTGGAAACTACACCTACAGCTTCGACGGCAACAAGGTGACTGGTTCTGCAATCTCTGACTACGTGAACACAGCCATCAAGTGGGAGAAGAAGAAGACCCTCGACGTAGGTCTCGACTACGCTATGTTCGGCGGCAAGCTCGAATTCAATGCAGACTGGTACAAGGCTACATCAGAAGACCTTCTTTACAGCGTGCCTGTTCCTGCAGAGGCTGGTGCCACTAACGGCTCCGTTACAATGAACGCCGCTACAATGGTCAACTCAGGTCTCGAGTTCGCGCTTTCATGGCATGACTACGGCCACGACCTCAAGTACGACATCTCCGCTAACGTGACTATCCCTAAGAACAAGGTTGTATCCCTCGGTATGGGTGAGTCTACACGTATCGACGGCAACTGCATCACTACAGTGGGCAGCGAAGTCGGCCAGTGGTACGGTTATGTTTACGAAGGCATCTTCCAGAGCCAGGACCAGATCGACAACCGCGTGAACGACGAAGGCCTCCATGTGAACCAGAACGGTGCACAGCCAGGTGACGTCGCTTACAAGGACGTGAACAACGACGGTGAGATCACAGCTGACGACCGTACCGTTCTCGGAAGCGGTATGTCAAAGTTCCAGTTCGGCCTCAGCTTCCGTCTCGAATACAAGGGCTTCGACCTCAACGTATCTACTTACGGTGCAGCAGGATATCAGGTTGCAGACTTCGTGGATATGGCTCTCCGCAGCTCATACAGCATCACAAACAAGAGCGTCGACCTCCTCAACGCATGGACTCCTGAGAACCCTAGCACAACAGTTCCAAGAGTATACTGGGCAAGCACAGGTTCTATCACAAACGATATGTTCAGCTCACGCTACCTCCAGAACGGTGCGTACTGGAAGATCGCTAATGTAGAGCTTGGATATAACCTCCCTGACAAGCTGTTCAAAGGCGTTATCAGCGGTGTAAGAGTATATGTTTCAGGACAGAACCTTGCTACCATCTCGAAGTACAGAGGATATAACATCGACTTCGCAGGCGGTACATTCACTCCTGGATACAACTACTGCTCATATCCTACTCCTATGACAATGATGTTCGGTCTGAACCTTTCATTCTAAGAGGACAAACCTAGTAATACGTAATGAATATGAAAAGAATCAATATAATACTGTCAGCGTTTGCGGTTGTCTTGGGAATGGTATCCTGCAACAAGGAGCTTGACCTCAGAAACCCTAACAACCAGACTACTTATGATTTCGGTGATACGGAGTCAGAACTTCAGGAGGCCGTAATCTCCTGCTACAACCGTATCCGTCTCGAGGGTACATTTGCCCGTGTAGGATATACCATGGACGCAGTCCGCGGTGATGAAATATGGAATGCATCACAGATATGGTATCTCCCTTATGACAACCTCAACATTTCTGCAGGTGGCGACGATATCGGAACCCAGTGGATCTGGCGCGACTGCTACCATGTGGTGAACCGCTGTAACTTCGTTCTCCAGAAGGTGGAGCTTGTAGACCTCAGCCAGAGCGCTTACAACGAGATCAAGGGACAGGCACTGTTCCTCAGAGCTCTTGCATACTACACGATCGCCACTTATTATCAGACAGCTCCTCTGTTCAATGACTATGCACAGTACTCGTCGATGGAGACAATGTACGCTCCTTGCGTATCTCAGGACGAACTCTTCGACCAGATCGACAAGGACCTTGTCGAGGCTATGGAAATCCTCCCTTCACGCAACGCAGGCGGTGAGTGGGCAGGCGGCCGTGCCACTTGCGGTGCTGCTGCAGGATACTATGCACGTTCGCTCATGTTCCGTCACAGGTTCGATGAGGCTCTCGTGGTTCTCGAGGACATCATCTCCGGCAAGTACGGTACTTACAAGCTGATGGCTGACTACGGTGACAACTTCCGCGAAGGCGCAGCCGAGAACAACGAGGAGAGCCTTTTCGAGGTTCAGTATCTCGACTACGGAATGGGTGGATCAGACGAGGAGTGGACTCCTGTGAACATTTCTTCAAACGCTACCCAGGGCCACGCAGTAGAGTCTAACTATGCTCCTACAGCATACGGTTCATGGGCTGACCTTTCGGTTTCTCCATGGCTCTATGACCTTTTCAAGAAGGAAAAGTGTACAGACGGCACTCTCGACCCAAGACTTTACTGGACAATTTCTTCTTACGAGCCTGAATATGATGCATATACAGGAGGAAAGACTGCAGGATATCCTGACGGAAACGACCCTCGCTGCAACGTGATCTATCAGAACGCTGTCACTGAGACCCCTAAGACAAATGCTTCAAACGGCGGTTTCTCAAGCGCGAAGTGGACTTATGCCCGTCTTGATGTATGCTCATCTATCGTTACAGGTCTCCACTGTGGAATCAACCTCCGTCTGATGCGTTACTCTGACGTGCTTCTCCGTGCTGCAGAGTGTATCAACGAGATCTCTGGCCCTAGCCAGAAGGCAATCGACTACATCAACCAGGTGCGTAACCGCGCAGGTCTTGCCAGCCTCAATCTTGCAGACTTCACAAGCGCAGACAAGCTCTTCGAGCAGATCGCAAACGTAGAGCGTCCGAAGGAGTTCGGTTGCGAGAACGGCCGAGGCATCGACCTCATCCGCTGGGGATTCTTCCACAGGGACGACCGTATGGAGCAGCTTAAGGACCATGGTTCTTATGTTCTCGACGGAACTGCAAACACTGCATATCCGGTGCAGAACCCTACTGGAAACACATACCAGTACTATCAGCCTGGTCATGAGTACTTCCCTATATTCCAGACTACTCTCAACTCGAATCCAAACCTCGGAAAGGGTAACTCTGCGAACACTAATACAGACAATGCGGCTGTATTCGAGGCTAACGGCTGGACTATCCGTCCTGTAGTAGCTCTCTAATAATTGATATTACTGTCATTCTGAATGCAATGTGGGACCTGAAAAATCCTTCATTGCGCTCAGAATGACATTTTATATTGGTAATAAATATAATTCGCCATGAGATTTGCCGAAACAGTTACAAAGGCACTTTTGATTGCAGCCGCTTCTCTTGTCGTGGCTTGTGAGGATCCGTCCGAAGGTACCGGCATACAGACCGGTCCGGGCACTGGCAATGGCAGCGGCACAGGCTCTGAGGTCAAGATTCCGGATTATCCGGATGACTATTCTGCAATTGCAGGATGGGGAGACCATAACAAATGGAACCTTGCCAATGTCCATGATCCTTCGATAGCCTGGTATGACGGCTACTATTATATGTATTGTACGGATGCGTCGTATGGAAACGAGCACCTCAAGGCCACTACAGGCCGCCATTTCCCTGGAAAACGTTCCAAGGACCTTGTGAACTGGACATATGTTCCCGGCCCGATGAACGATGCTCCGACATGGGTCAAGGATTCGCTTAACAACATCAGGTCACGCATGAACCTGGCTCCTATCGACAAGCCAAACTATGGCTACTGGGCCCCTGTGATCAGGGAAGTCAACGGCAAGCTGCGCATGTACTACTGCATCGTCATCGATGACCTTATCGGCACAGGCGGCTGGGGCGAGCGTGCCTTCATCGGCATGTGCGAGTCTTCAGATCCTGCAAACGGCAAATGGGAGGACAAGGGCTATGTGGTATGCTCTGCAAGCGACAAGGGCCGTGACGGCTGGAAGCGTGTGAACAACAACTGGGAAGGCTATTTCTACTACAATGCCATAGACCCTACCTACCTTGTGGACGACCCTTCCGGAAAGCATTATCTGATCTACGGCTCATGGCATAGCGGATTTGCCCTTCTGGAGATCGATCCGGAGAGCGGAAAGCCTGTCAATGCTCCTCTTGGAGAGCCTTGGGCTGACAGCGTCGAGGATCTGACCGCTCGTTACGGTATCCGCGTGGGTACCCGCACAGCAGGCTCGCGCTGGCAGGGAAGCGAGGCTCCTGAGGTAATCTATAAGGACGGATACTATTATCTCTTCATGGCATATGACGGCCTGGATATACCGTATAACACCCGAGTGGTGCGAAGCGAGAAGATCGAAGGTCCGTACTATGACATCACAGGCCGCAATTTCACCAACGGCCGTGGAGACTGCTATCCTATAGTGACACATCCTTACAAGTTCAGCGAAGGCTACGGCTGGGTGGGTATCGCCCACTGCTGCGTCTTCCAGGAGCGTAACGGAGAAGACTGGTTCTACAGCTCGCAGGGACGACTTCCTGCGAAGGTCGGCGGCAACGCCTATAGCAACGCCATCATGATGGGCCATGTGCGCCGTCTTGTATGGTGCCCTGCATCTGCCGATGAACCTGATAATCTCTGGCCTATCGCCCTTCCTGAAAGATATGCCGCAGTTCCTGATACCGAAATCAAGAAGGAAGACCTCGTAGGCCGTTGGGAGCATATTAACCTTGCTTACCAGTATGCCACACAGCAGACATCAAAGGAAATGGTCCTCAAGGCAGACGGAACCATGACCGGAGCCCTCAAGGGAACATGGACATATGATGCAGCAAAGAAGTGGCTGACATTCGATGTCGACGGCAAGAAGGTGACCGTATGCGTGGAACGCGAGGCCGACTGGGAGGCATCTCCTCGCTGCGCGACCATCGTATATGCAGGAACAGAAAAATCCCTCAACGCCACATGGTGGGGCAAAAAGGTAGAATAAACGAAAACATATGAAACAGCTTCTTATTACAATCTGCCTTCTGGCAGCAATGACCCTTTCCGCACAGCCTCGCGGCCCGCAGAGAGGGATGGAATTCGAATATCCTGACGCGCATGATCCTGTAGCGGCATTCTGCGACGGACGTTATTATGTCTTCACGACCGGTATGGGCATCATGTCTTCGGAGGACCTTGTAAAATGGCGCTTCGAAGGACGCGTGCTCGACAAGATACCTCAGTGGGCTGAAGAAAAGGGATTCAGGGGAATGCCTTGGGCTCCGGATATCTTCTATCACGACGGAACATATTATGTGTATTATTCCTATTCGCATTTCGGCAAGAACCAGTCTGCGATAGGCGTGGTTACCAACAAGACCCTGAACCCTGAGTCTCCTGACTACAAATGGGAAGACAAGGGCATGATCGTGGAATCCATACCTGGACGCGACGAGTGGAATGCTATCGACGCAAATGTGGTCATGGATGAGAACGGAGATGCATGGCTTGCCTTCGGATCGTTCTGGCGCGGACTCAAGATGTTCAAGTTGGACGAGACCCTTACCAGAATGGCGCAGCCGCAGGTATGGTTCCCGATTTCCAGAAGGCCTGAAGGCACTGCAGAAGACACTTCCAAGACTGATACTGCCGTAACGGCTGACCCTCGCGGAAAGGACTTCGATGCAGGAAACGGCGCAGTCGAGGCACCGTTCATCTTCAAGCACGACGGATGGTACTATCTCTTCGTCTCATACGACCTCTGCTGCCGTGGCGAAAAGAGCACTTACAATGTCGTAGTCGGCCGTTCGAAGACCGTTACAGGCCCATATTATGACAAGGACGGCGTGTCCATGATGAACAGCGGCGGAACTGTCGTAGCCAAAGGAAACGGCCAGTTCGCCGGCGTAGGACATTGCTCGGTATATACATTCGGCGACAAGGACTATATCTTCATGCATGGATATGACAAGGATCATGACTACAGGTCGAAGCTTCTCGTGAGGGAACTGAACTGGTCGGAAGACGGCTGGCCTGTCGTAGAACTTTAGTATATTTGCAGTCTGAATTTCAGACTGCATTTTTTTTTATGAGCGATAAGAATACGGTGTTCCTGACAGGCGCCACCGGAAACATGGGGTGGGCCGGCTTCCAGGAACTGTATGGCAGAAAAGACAGATTTGACATAAGGCTGCTTGCACGTGACAGCAGGAAGAACCATAAGATGCTCGACAGATATGCCGATGACCCGTCCGTGACTGTGGTCTGGGGCGATCTGATGCGTTATGAAGACGTCCTGGAGGGAGTGAACGGGGCGGATTATGTGCTTCATGTGGGCGGAATGGTGTCTCCTGCAGCCGACTACTATCCGGAAAAGACCCTGAAGGTCAATGTTACCGCCGCTGAGAATGTCGTGAAGGCCATCCTGGCCCAGCCTGACCCGGATTCGGTCAAGGCTGTGTACATAGGATCTGTCGCCCAGTACGGCGACAGGAATCCTCCCCGTCATTGGGGAGATGCGTCGGAGCCGCAGACTCCTGCGAAGTTCGACATGTACGCCCTGTCCAAGATCCGCTCCGAAGAAGTCTTCGCATCTGCAGGTCTGAAGCATTGGGTATCCCTCCGCCAGAGCGGAATCCTTTATCCGGGCATCTTGAGCGTCGTCAATCCGACAGCCTTCCATGTGCCTATGGGCGGTGTGCTCGAGTGGGCTACCATCGAAGACTCCGGACGTCTTCTTGCCCAGGTCTGCGAGGACTGGGTCCCTGAAGACTTCTGGAACAAGGCATACAACATCAGCAGCGGCGCGCAGTACCGCATGACCAACTATGAATTCATGGGCAGGATGCTCGGCGCCCTCGGGCTTCCTTCTCCGGAGAAGGTCTTCGAACCCCAGTGGTTCGCCCTGAAGAACTTCCACGGAATGTGGTACAAGGATGCGGACAAGCTTGACGAAATACTTCATTTCAGGTCATATGTGCCTGTGGACGAATACTTTGCATCCATGAAGTCCAAGCTGCCGTGGTTCTACTCGCTTGCCTTCCTCGCGCCGGCATGGGCCGTCAGGATGTTCATGAAACCTTTCGCCTTCGAAAAGGGGATGGGCACCCAATGGTGGGCAGCGAATGATCCCGAAAAGTTCGAAGCATATTACGGTTCCCGCGAAGCCTACGACGCCATAAAGTCATGGGACGACATCCGTCCTGCCCAGCTGGATAAATCGCCAGGTATTTAAGAAATGCCGCAGGCGTGTTAAAGTAAGTTCTTGATTAATAGGAAGATAAGTGTCGTAATGAAGATAAGGATATTGGACATATTGGAAGAGACGATGGCCGACGGGCCTGGGCTGCGCACATCGATCTATTGTGCTGGCTGCGCACATCATTGCCCGGGGTGTCATAACCCGCAGTCATGGGACTTCCACGGGGGCAGGGAAGTGTCGGTCGACGAACTTCTGGAAATCGTCAAGGCGGACGAATTCGCCGATGTGACATTCTCCGGCGGCGACCCGCTCTATCAGGTCGAAGCCTTTACCGAGCTGGCCCGCCGCATCAAGGAAGAGACGGGAAAGAACATATGGTGCTACACCGGGTTCACATACGAGGAAATCCAGGCCGACGAGCGTCTGAGCCAGATTCTTCCATACATTGACACATTGGTCGACGGTCCTTTCATAGCCGGGCTGCGCGACCCGGAACTGCATTTCCGCGGCAGCTCCAACCAGCGCATCATCCATCTTCACTCTGAAGATGAAGACCAGATTCCCGGGACAGTTCCTACAGTTCCATACAAATAGCCTGAAGACAGTTCCGGTGCCGTAATAC
>JAFTYS010000135.1 GCA_017461285.1 Bacteroidales bacterium
GGGGTATCTTTTAAAGCACTTGCGCTTTTCGCTCTGATACTCTTCCGAACATCTGTCCTTTCCTTCGAATTCCCCGAAGTCATGCTCGTTCAGACATGGCTCATGGAAGACCTTGCAGTTCTTCTGCAGGGCAGCCACAGTTAGCCCCGTCTCCATGGCACGGCTCAGGCATGAAGTATATATGACATCTATATCCATGCCTTCGAGTTCCTTTGCCGCCTCGCGTGCCTGCTCGCGGCCGTTCTCGTTCAGGGGAATATCGGTACTGCCCAGAATGCGGTTTTCCGCATTCCAGGCAGTCTCCCCATGTCTCATTATATATAGTTTCATAAGAATCAGTTGTTGACAGGAGTGAGCACAACCCTGAACTCATACGGCTGCGCATTGACCCTGTATTCCTCGCGAGGCCATGCGCCCCATGAATTCACGCATGCGAGTCCCATCTGGACGAGGTCCACATTGACCCATGTCTTTCCAAGAGCCCTCTCGTTCTCGTAAGCCTTCGCCTTGAGTTCGAGCGAATGGGCCTGGTTGTCGTCAAGCATCCTCACATCCATTTCCTTCCAGCTGAAAGGAAGTGCCGAAGCCGAGAACTTCACATCGGAAACGATCTCAAAGCCGGCTCCGTTGTCGTCAAGCACGCGCATCCACTTCAGGCCGGTCTTCGTGCCGGACTCCTGAGGACGCACATATCCGTAATGGTACTGGTCCTCAACCCTCTGCACATAATGACCCACAAGGGCCGATGACGTACGGTCGATATAATTCTCGTGAGGGCCGTAACCGAAGAATTCGAATGTAGAATATGCTCCGTTCATCGCGAAGTTCAGACCGAATCTAGGAAGCATCGGAGCCTCGGCAAGCTTGCCTGCATCAGCCATGGATTCAGTCAGAATGAGGGTTCCGTCAGCATACACCTCATACTTCATCCTAACGTCTGCTGCATCTCCTATGGTCTCGTATGCAACGCTTACGACATAGCATGAATCAGTCTTTGCAACATCGAATGATGCGACCTTGAATTCAGCCTTGCGCCACATGTCCTGGCGTCCGTCCTGGCGCGCACCGAGGTCGTTCTCTATGGCCGCCCTGCCGAAGCATGGCATCAGAGGTTCTTCCACAAGCGCCTTCTCACCAAGTTCATAAGCTACCAGAGCACCTTCGTAAGCGTCAAATACAGCCTTCCAAGGAGCGACGCGCACGTTTCCGGAACCATCAAAGCACATATCGCCATAGAAAGTATGGAGGGTTCCGTTCTGACCGTATTCAGGAAGTCCCGATCCGTTGAAGACAGGCGCAAGGGCTGCCTCATTCAGGCATATCTGGTCATATGACACTTCAGATCCGGCAGCAAGGATGCCGTCGGCGCGCTTGAGCACATAGCGTACATTCAGATAGACGTCATGACCTGCAAGGTCCTGGCATCCGCCGGCCTCAAGGATATCTGCCTCATTGAACCCGAGGTCCACCTTTGCGGTCTTCTGCGGAGCCACATCAAGAGAAGACACCGCCCCCGAAAGGACTTTCACTCCGTCGACTTCCACATCCCACTCCATCATATACCTTGACAGGTCTATGAAGAAGTTCTCATTGTAGACCTCAACCACTCCGGCAAGGACATCCGCCGCAGAAGTATGGATAGAGCGGTACTGGTACGCCACCTCGTATGCATGCGGATGCAGGCTGCGGTCGGCAGCTATTATTCCGTTGCAGCAGAATGAGTTGTCGGAAGGATCATAGTCATTGAAGTCACCGCCATATACGAACACATGGTCCGTTCCTTCTTCTGCAGAAGGCCAGCAGAGAGCCTGGTCCACGAAATCCCAGATGAATCCTCCCTGATATGCAGGATACTTGCGCACAAGGTCCCAGTACTCCTTGAGTCCGCCCATCGAGTTACCCATCGCATGGGCATACTCACACTGGATCAGAGGCCTTGCCGGATTTGACTGTGAATATCTCTCGCAGTCCCTGTAATCGAAATACATAGGACAGAAGATATCGGTCTTGCCGTTCCAGATTGCAGGCTCATACTGAACCGGACGTGAAGAGTCCATAGACTTCACAAGGTCATATGAAGCAGCAAAGTTAGGACCGTCGCCCGCCTCGTTTCCAAGGCTCCAGATGATTACCGAAGGATGGTTGAAATCCCTCTGCACGACTCTGCGTGCCCTTTCGAGATGGGCATATTCAAAGTCCGGATTCTTTGCAAGATTTCCGGGGCCATACATCATTCCGTGAGACTCCACATTCGCCTCATCGACCACATAAAGTCCGTAGCGGTCGCAAAGCGAATACCACAGAGGGTCATTTGGATAGTGGCTCGTCCTCACCGCATTGATATTGAGCCTCTTCATGATCTGGATATCCTGGATCATGTCCGCTTCAGAAACCACATATCCCTTATACGGATTCATCTCGTGTCTGTCCGCACCCTTTATCAGGACTGGCTGGCCGTTCACCAGAAGCTGGCCTCCCTTGATTTCAACATCTCTGAATCCTATCTGGATGGCAGTCTTCTCTGTCTGGCCCTTCTTGTCAAACACCGCAACCTCCAGTGTATAGAGCCAAGGAGTCTCAGCGCTCCACTGCCTTACGGAAGGCACGTCAAGAGATGTGCGGACAACAGGGAATCCCCTTTCCGAACGTTCCTTCGCAGAAGGAGCGGCTACAGCCGATGCCACTTCCTTGCCGTAAGGGTCCAGTATGGTAAACTGAAGGGACTTCACTCCCTTTCCGACTTCGGCATAGACTGCGGCCTCGCCGGCTGCAGATCCTACCACATGAATATCCTCCAGCCTGTTCTTCTCCCTTGAGTATACATATACATCACGTGCGATACCGGTGAATCTCCAGAAATCCTGGTCCTCAAGATATGAACCGTCGCACCAGCGGAAGATTTCGAGAGCGATCAGGTTCTCTCCGGTCTTCACGAACTTAGTGATATTGAAACGTGCCTCCAGCTTGCTGTCTTCGCTGTATCCGACTTCCTTGCCGTTCACCCACACGCGCACATTCGATGTTGCTGAACCTATATAAAGGAAGACGTCCTTGCCTTTCCACTCCTCGTCCAGGACGAAGGTCTTCCTGTACTGTCCGGCATGGTTGTGCCATTCGGCAGGGAAAGGAGGATTGTTCTCATAATGACCTCTCCATGCATATCCTACATTGACATACACAGGATCCCCGTAACCGTTCATCTCCCACATTCCCGGAACAGGCATCAGGTCCCATCCGGAAGCGTCATAATCTGTGCGGAAGAAGTCGGCGGAACGCTCGGCGATGGTCTCATGCCAGCAGAAATCCCACATTCCGTCAAGCATCATCTTCAATCCGTCAGTCTCGAAGGAAGCTGACATCGGAAGACGGTTCTCGGCCACGACTCCGGGATCCTGCCATGCAGGCAATTCATTCTTCGTCGCTGATGAAGCAACGGCTGCCGTCCCCAGCGCACATGCGCAGAGAAGCACTGTAATAATTCTTTTCATGGTTATCAGTTTAATGTCATATATTTCTAAATCACTTCCATATCACCTGAAGGGAGCCAGCCCTGACGGCCGTCCGCGAGCTCTATGTTGCTCCATCTGCCGACCTCGTCAATGACACGGACCTTCGTACCCTCGTGGAGGACGAACAGGTCGGTGGACGACTCCGCTGAAGGAGAGCTCTTCACCGAAGCGACCGGACGCATCACGACAGCCTCGTCCGCACTCATGTAATCCTTCTTCTGCCATATCGCAAAGCCCAGCGAGAAGGACGCGCACATCAGCATGACGATCCCTACAAAGAATCCGGTCCTTCTTCCTCCGGCTGTCGGTGCCAGGATAAACACAAGCACCATCGCAAGTGTTAAGGCTAGGAACACAAGGAAGCATACAGCCCATGCATCTGAATCCATCAGATAGCATATGTCCCGTGCCCACACCTTGAGGATGAATTCAGGCACAGGGTCTATCCTGTCCTGGATCGCTGCGTTCATAAGTTCGAGGTTGAATCTGGCATCCTCATAGGAAGGATCCAGCTTCAAAGCTCTCTCGTAATAGAGTATGGCCTTCGCAACATTTCCATCCTTGAAATAAGCATCACCGGTATTGCAATACAGAGGAGCGGACTCAAGGCCCATGCGGGAAATCATTTCATATCCTTGGGCGGCATCGGTCCAGCGGCCTTCAGCATATGCGGCATTCGCCGAATTCCACAATGAATCCACATATGCATCCTCCTGCGCAAAGAGAGAAGCAGGCATCAGCATGAGGAGCAGAAGCACAGCCATTCCCGGCCTTGCCGTCGTCTTCTTTCCTTTCATATTCGAATCTATTGAAGATATCACATCCACGGCCTCCGCATAATGAGCCGCCATGGCGTCATGTCCTGAATCAGGGGCATAGCGTGCGAACTCGCAGGCATCGAGGATAGAGATGAATGTAGAAATGTACTTTTCATCAACCTTTTCAGCCTCAAGCGATTCCGAGATCCTGTCGCGCGAAAGCTCTGCGACAGGGATGTTGAGCTTGTCGGAGATGAATCCCAGCAGCGCCTTGTGCAGTTCCTCATAGAAAGCCGTGTAAAGATTCTGCTTGAGGAATGTATCCGCCAGATGGAGGCGCTTCAGAGCCATCTTAGTCGCCTTCCTGTTCTTCGTTCCGACCACATCGGCCCTTCTTGCAGCCATCCTGCGGAATATCAGCCAGGCAAGGAATGCGAGAACAGCAAGCAGAACCGACATTATCCAGAACAATGCGGAATCTATCATGAACCTTCCTTTCGCAACCAGGTCAGGGTCCTTGGTACTGATGAAGCGGATATCGCTGCCCAGCGTCCGCACATCCTTCTGCGCAGGGCCTGACACAACCACTCCGCCACCATCAGTCTCATTCCCCCTTGCCACCGAAACCGGGATAGGAGGGGTTTGCAGAGTCACATATTTACCCTGGTTCACATCATAGTATGAATACTGTATAGGTTCGATCACAAAGTCGCCATGACTGCGCGGAATGAACGGGAATTCATAGAACTTGCTTCCGGAAAGTCCACCCTTGTCCACCTTCTCCGACACCTTCGTATCATAGACCTCCATGTCTGGCGGGAACTTCACCTTCGGAGCCTCGAGAAGAGAGATGTTGCCCTTTCCTGCCAATGTGACCATGAGAGATGCCGCCTCATGGGTCTTGAGGCTGTCCCTGCTGAGCTTCGCAGAAATCGTGAACGAACCGACACCGCCTCCGAACGATGCTGGAGCACCTGCAGGAAGCGGAGACACGTCCACTGTCACAGGGCCTGTAGAAACCTTCTTGCGCACCGTACGGTAATCATCGAAGAAGCCGTCAAAGATGCTGGTTCCGCTTGGAGAGACCCTTATGTTCACAAGACATACCATCTCTGCAGGATCTATCTTCACCTGGCCTTCCTGCTGAGGTATGATCACGAACTTCCTCAACAGGGCGGAATTATATATCTGTCCGTCATAGACTTCCCTTGTGAATTCGATATTGGTAGGAGCCTCGATCTCCTGGCTCCAGAAACCGTTGAAGGTAGGGAATGTGACATTCTCAAAGCCTCCGATATTCACTCTCTGGTAGAGTTTGAGCGTCGCGATGATCGGCTCGCCCACTACCACCTTCCTGCGGCTGAGGTCCATCTTCAGGAAAATGTCGCTGTCCTGGATACCTGCGCTTCGCGCCTGCTGGGACTGGCCTGACTGCTGCGATGACTGAGCCTGTGAAGAAGATGACGAGGAAGCTGCTCCGGCAGCAGCCACCTGGATCGAAACGGCACGCGAAGTGATTTCCTTGCCCTTGACCTTTGCGCTCGCCTGAGGTATGCTGAACTTTCCCGATGCCCTGGGCCTGAGCACATAGGTGTATGTGGTCTGGACAGACTTGGTCCTCTTGCCGTTGATCACCTGGATGCTGGTGGAACGTCCTGACTGAGGGCCCCACAACACATGGAAATCCCCGCCTGACGACCATTGGAAATCAGTCGGATTATCCTCTCCTTCTATAATGAACGTCACATTGAACTGCTCGTCCGCCGCCACCACATTCGGAGCCTCGACCTTGATGTCGGCTTGTCCGAAAGCAACGGAAGCATACAAAGCGGCAATTGCTGTCAACAACAGTTTTCTCATATATCCTAATATTCTATTACCAATTCTTTTCCTTCTGCCTTGACTTCAGGGCCTCGGCCTTCTGTTTGTTGACCTTTTCCTGAGTCTCCTTTTCCTTTGCCTGAATGGCCTGGAGCATCTGCTGCGCTGCCTGAGGACTTATCTTCGGCTGCTGTCCCTGCTGATTCTGCCTGTCCTGGTCATTCTGCTTATCCTGATTCTGATCATTGTTCTGATTCTGCTGATCGTTCTGCTGGTCCTTGTTCTGATCATCCTGATCCTGATTCTGGTTCTGATCATTCTGGTCCTGATTCTGATCATTCTGATTCTGATCGTTCTGCTGGTTCTGGTCCTGCTGGTTCTGCTGATCCTCCAGCTTCTTCTTTGCGTAGATATAGTTCTCCTTCGCCTGAAGGTCACCAGGATTCCTCAACAGCGACTCCTTGAAGGCATCCACAGCACCCTGCCAGTCCTGACGTGCGATGGCGACATCTCCCAGATTGAAGTAATAATCCGCGGCAGAAGCGCTTGCAGGAGCGATATCCTTTACAGTCTCAAGGCACTTGCCGGCCAGATCATGGTTGCCCTCCTTATAGAGGGTATTGGCAAGATTGTAGTTTGCGGCCAAAGACAGGGAATCCTTTACAAGGGCCTTGCGGTAATCGATCTCTGCCTCCCTGTAGTTTTCCTTCTTGAAGTCACGGTTTCCCTTGCGCACATCCCTCCTGTCCACCTGCGCTCCCGCAGGTGCCACACCTCCAAAGACAAACAGAAACGTCAACAATATGTATAATACTCTCTTCATATATCAATTACACTATCTGTTGAATAAATGCTTCCGGGATCTTCTGTCACCGACCAGCATCTCTATCACAAAGAAGAACAAGGCAATGCCGAGGAAATACATGAACTGCTCATCAAACTCCTCAAACACAATGGAATTGTACTTCTCATCCTCCATCCTCTTTATGTTCTCGATTATAGGATTCAGTCCGAACTCACTGTTTCCTGCACGCACATAAACACCGTTACCTGCCTGAGCCACATCCTGAAGAACCTTCTCGTCAAGCCTTGTCACGACGATCTCCCCATTCTTATCCTTCAGAAGCTCACCATCCATCGGAATAGGCTTTCCTTCCGGCGATCCGACACCGATGGTGAAGACCCTCACGCCCATCTCAGCCGCCTGCTTCGCCGCTGCAACCGGATCATCCTCATGATTCTCACCGTCAGTTATGACGATTATCGCACGGCTCTTCTCGCTCTGGACGCTGAAACTGCGCATCGCCGTATTGATGGCCTCGCCGATGGCTGTGCCCTGGACAGGAACCGAACCCGTAGTGATCGAATTCAGGAACATCTTCGCCGACACATAGTCTGTAGTGATAGGAAGCTGGACGAAAGAGTTTCCTGCGAAGACGATAAGACCTATACGGTCTTCACGAAGCTTGTCTACAAGACGCGAGATGGCCAGTTTCGCCCTCTCAAGCCTGTTAGGAGAATAATCTTCCGCAAGCATCGAGTTCGACACGTCAAGCACGATCATGATCTCCGCGCCCTTGGTCTCATGTTCCTTCAGCTTCGCACCTATCTGAGGTCTCGAAAGACCTATCACAAAGAAGAAGAAACCGATCGAGAACAGCACCAGGCGGACCCACACCTTGCCCTTCGAATAAGAAGGCATGAGTCCGGACACCAGAGCCTCATCTCCGAACTTCCTGATCCTGTTTCTGCGCATCCTGAGTACAAGAGCCTGCAACAGAAAGAACACAGGTATCAGAAGGAGAAGCAAAAGATATTGGGACTGTGCAAAATTCAACATGGCAACCTCCTTATTACAAACCAGTTAAGCAAAAGTTCCAGCATAAGCGCCAAGAGGGCCAGCAGGGCATATGTGCCGAAGAGTTCCTTATAGACAGGGAAACTGTCCACAGTAGTGCGGGCCTTCTCCATCTTGTTGATCTCGCTGTAGATTTCGGCAAGCTTGGTATTGTCCGTAGCTCTGAAATATCTTCCTCCTGTCGACTCGGCAATCTCCGAAAGCAGAGCCTCGTCGATCTCCACCTTGACATTCTGTATCTCCACTCCCCAAGGAGTCATCACAGGATAAGGAGCCATTCCTTCCTTTCCGACTCCGATAGTATATACACGCACCCCATAGGTCTTGGCGATCTCGGCAGCCATCTGGGGCGAAATCTCTCCCCTGTTGTTCACACCGTCAGTAAGAAGGATCACCACACGGCTCCTGGCATCGGAATCCTTCATCCTCGCCACGGCTGTCGCAAGACCGTTTCCGATGGCCGTACCATCCTCGATGATGTCGGTCTGGACCTCCTTCATCAGATTTATCAAGGTAGCGCGGTCTGTGGTAAGGGGACACTGCGTGAAGCTCTCTCCGGCAAAGACGACGATTCCCATCCTGTCCGACGGACGCTGGGAGATGAACTCTATCGCGATATCCTTGGATGCGTTTATTCGGTCCGGGGTAAGGTCCCTGGCAAGCATCGAAGTCGACACGTCCATCGCCAGAACGATATCGATACCTTCTGTATCAATCTTTTCCATCTGCTCGGACGACCTCGGACGGGCTATGGCCACAATCACCATCGACAAGGCAAAAATCCTTAATGCAAAAGGCAGATGCCTCATCACGGACATGACCGGGCTGGTCTTCAATGTCCACGGAACGGATGTGGAAACCCTCAGATGAGGATGCCTTCCGGCCAGTTCCAGATACAGATAATGCAATACCAGAAGAACCGGTATCACAAGAAGCCACAAAAGATCAGGATACTCAAAATACATCAGCTTTCCCCTCCATCATTTGATTCCACATCAGCCTGATAAGTCTCTGTGACAAAACGCACAGCCAGAGGCAGGACGGAAGCATTGTCCTCTTCCGATGCGACATATTTCGCAAACTTCACGAAGTCAGCCCTTTCGAACAGTTCCTTCGCGTCAGAAAGAAGCTCTGCCGGAACATCCTTTGACTTCATGTCATCGAAGATCTCTGCCGTCGTCATCTCCATTGCAGGCACGCCATATCTGGCATCCATATACTCCCTGAGCGCATCTGTCACGCCGGAATAGAATGCCTTCTGCTTTTCCGGAGCCCACATCTTGTTGCCACGGAACTTGTCGAGTTCGCGGAGAGCGACGATATGAGGCGGATCCTTGCGGACGTATTCCGGATTGTCCTTCCTCCTGTGTATGATGACAAGGCACACCGTCACGATGATGATGACAGCAAGAATCCAGAACGCTCCGATCCACGGAAGCACTTCCTCTACAGTCACAGGGTAACGGATCTGCCCCTTGATGTCATGGGGCACGAATGTCGCCGTATCCACCGGCATGGTCCTGACTTCCAGACGCATCGGATCAAAGACAAGGGTGTCGATGACCCCATCCTTCGACAGACGCCCCACCATTATCGCAGGCAGTTCGTAATCGCCTTCGTCGAAAGAAGTTATAAGAAGCCTTCCCCTGATGTCGAGAAGACGCGGCATCCCCTTCTTCTGCTTCTTCACTCCGACCGTATCCACGATCCACGGACTTATCGCCTGGACTCCTCCCCTTTCATCGTTCTTCCACTCCGGGAGGGCGAACATGGTGCCTTCCTCGACCTGTTTGAGCTCGAATCCATAGAAGAGCTGGTCGGCGATCAGCACGGAGTCCCTTTCCTGCAGAGGCTGGAGGAAAGCGCCGTTCATACGGATGGAGCGGCCCGCAGGGGCAGACGCGGAATCCTGAACGGCAAGCGTATCGGCCTCCTGGGCGGAAACCGACATGCATCCGAAGAGCAACGCCAAATATATCAATGCATTACGCATACAATCTATCTATTTTTAAACAATGTCATCAGCCCCTTCACATAGTCATCGTCCAGGGCTATGCTGACCTTGTCCACATTATATTTCATGAAAAGGCGCGATGAAGTCTGCTCCACATTGCGGAACCACTCCTCGTACTCACGCCTCATCCTCCTGTCTGAAGTATTCACCCAGGCAGCCTGTCCGGACTCCGAGTCCTTGATATGGACCAGGCCCACGTCAGGAATGCTTCTTTCCCTAGGGTCATACACCTCTATCACCGACAGGTCGTGCCTGTTCACCGCCACCTTCAGGGCCTCCTCATAACGCGGAGTTCCGTCCCTGTTCACATCGATCATGTCCGAAAGCAGGAATGCCGTGCATTTCTTCTTGATCGCATTCGTCAGATAGCGGAGGGCCTCCGATATGTCCGTACCGTCAGAAGACGGCTCGAACTCAATGATCTCCCTGATGATATGGAGCAGGTGGCTGCGTCCCTTCTTCGGAGGAATGAACTTCTCGACCTTGTCGCTGAAGAACAAGGCGCCGACCTTGTCGTTGTTTATGATCGCGGAGAACGAAAGAACTGCCGCAATCTCCGCAAGCAGGTCCTTCCTGCTGGTGCCGGCCGTACCGAAAAGGCGCGAACGGCTCACATCCACCAGAAGCACGACGGTCAGCTCCCTCTCCTCCTCGAAGACCTTCACATACGGCGAACGGAGGCGGGCCGTAACATTCCAGTCCATGTTACGCACGTCGTCGCCATACTGGTACTCGCGCACCTCGCTGAATGCCATACCACGGCCCTTGAAGGCCGAATGGTATTCACCGGCGAATATCTGATGCGACAGAGCCCTGGTCTTGATCTCTATCTTCCTCACCTTCTTCAGAAGGTCGTTTGCTGACAAATTACTCACTGCTATGGAACTTCTACTGCATTGATGATTTCAGAAATGATCTGGTCGGTGGTCATGTTCTCCGCCTCGGCCTCATAGGTGAGCCCGATACGGTGGCGGAGCACTTCGTAGCATACCGCACGCACGTCCTCCGGAATCACATAACCTCTTCTCTTGATGAACGCATATGCCTTGGCCGCTGCGGCAAGCGAGATGCTGGCACGAGGCGAAGCTCCATATGAAATCATGTTCGCGAGACTTCCGAGGCCATATTCCTTCGGCGTACGGGTCGCATATACGATGTCCACGATATATCTTTCGATCTTCTCGTCCATGTACACGTCCTTCACAACCTCACGCGCTCTCACGATGTCCTCAGGCTTGAGGACAGGGGTCGCCTTCGGGAATGAGCCGGCATTGTTCATGCGCACGATCAGACGCTCCTCCTCCTTCTTCGGATAGGTAACGACAACCTTAAGCATGAAACGGTCGAGCTGGGCTTCTGGAAGCGGATATGTACCTTCCTGCTCGATCGGGTTCTGGGTGGCCATCACGAGGAAAGGCTCCGGAAGCTTGAATGTCTCGTCTCCGATGGTCACCTGGCGCTCCTGCATGGCCTCGAGAAGGGCTGACTGAACTTTTGCAGGCGAACGGTTGATCTCATCCGCGAGAACGAAGTTTGCGAAGACAGGACCTTTCTTGATCTGGAACTGCTCGCTCTTCTGCGAGTATATCAGAGTACCGATCAGGTCGGCAGGAAGAAGGTCCGGAGTAAACTGGATACGGCTGAACTTAGAGTCCACAGCCTGGGACAAGGTGTTTATCGCCAAGGTTTTCGCCAGTCCCGGAACACCTTCAAGAAGGATATGTCCGTTGGCAAGAAGGCCGATCAGGAGGTTCTCCACCAGATGCTTCTGACCCACGATGACCTTGTTCATCTCCATCGTCAGGATGTCGACAAAAGAGCTCTCCCGCTGGATGCGGTCGTTCAATTCTTTTATGTTTATGCTCTCCATAAATATGATTTTTGATATTTTTGCATTTTAAAACCTACAAAGTTACTCAATTATTTTGATATGCGATATAAAATAAGGCTCTCATACGACGGCAGCGCATTCTGCGGCTGGCAGATACAGAATAACGCACGCACCGTTCAAGGCGAACTTGAAAAAGCCTTGTCCACCCTCCTCGGGACCGCAATCCAGGTGACAGGAGCGGGCAGGACAGATTCCGAGGTCAATGCCATCAATTATATCGCCCACTTCGAAGCCCCTGACGGAGTCAGCTTCGAAGCGGCACATATTTGCTACAAATTAAATGCCATCCTTCGTCACGACGTGGCCGTACATGAAGTCTGCGAAGCATCCGACGACTTCCATGCAAGATTCGATGCAAAAATGAGAGAGTACCGTTATTTCATTCATTTCAAGAAGGATCCGTTCTGCGAAAGGTATTCATACAGACTGCGTCATCCGCTGGACATCGAAAAGATGAACCAGGCTGCGGAACACCTGCTCGGAGAGCACGATTTCAGCTGTTTCGAGAAGGTCGGAGGAAACAATATGACCTCGATCTGCACCATCACCGAAGCCTCATGGAGCACCTATCGCCCGACGCATGCGGACATGATGGGATACCCATGCGGAGACGGCGATTACATCGTCTTCCATATCCGCGCCAACCGCTTCCTGCGCAACATGGTCAGGGCGATCGTCGGCTCCCTGATCGAAGTCGGAAGAGGGAAAAAGGATCCGGCGTGGATAGCAGAACTCATCGCATCCGGCAGCCGATCTGACGCAGGATCGTCCGTACCCGGCAAAGCACTTTTCTTCACCGGAGCCGAGTACAGATAAATTTCATTTATTCCGATTTTTTGCTTACTTTTGCACGATTATGCGCAACTGCGTTTAAACGAATAATCAAAAGTAAGCTATAATTATGATTTTCAATCTTTTACAGGCAGGAGACACAGAACTCCTCGAAACCGGAGTGCAGGCAGTGGCACAGGAGAAGACGATGAGCCTTATCGACATGGCTGTTGCCGGAGGATGGCTCATGATAGTGCTTTTCATCCTTTCCATCATCGCCATCTACATCTTCGGCAACAAATGGTGGATGATCCGCAAGGCGGGAAAGATCGACAAGAACTTCATGAACGACATCCATGACTTCATCCACGACGGCAAGATCAAGTCGGCCATCGACCTCTGCCAGAAGTACGACTCACCTGTCGCAAGACTCGTGGAGAAGGGCATCGAAAGGATAGGCCGCCCTCTTCAGGACATCCAGACAGCCGTCGAGAACATGGGCAATGTCGAGGTCGCAAGACTCGAGAAGAATCTTCCGATGCTTGCCACCATCGCAGGAGGTGCTCCTATGATCGGTTTCCTCGGTACCGTCTCAGGTATGATCCAGGCGTTCTTCAGAATGTCTACAGCCGGAAACAACATCGACATCACCCTCCTTTCGGGAGGTATCTACGAGGCGATGGTGACGACTGTGGGAGGTCTTTTCGTAGGTATCATCGCATACTTCGGCTACAACTTCCTCACATCTCAGATTTCGAACCTCGTGTTCAAGATGGAAAGCACGACCATCGAGTTCATCGACATGCTTCACGAACCAGCAGGCAAATAAACCGGGACAGACATGGCAATCAAAAGGACAACAAGAGTGGATTCGGGATTCTCGATGTCGTCGATGACGGACATCGTGTTCCTGCTTCTGATCTTCTTCCTCGTGACCTCGACCCTCATCAACCCTAACGCCCTGAAGCTTCTGCTCCCGAAGAGCACAGGCCAGGTGTCGGCAAAGGCGACGGTAAGCGTATCTATCAAGCATTGGCATGATACCGATACCTTCTCGTACCACATAAACGGCGATGAGACCCCTATCAGGTTCGACAGGATAGAGGACCAGCTGATCGACCTCCTCCAGACCGAGGAGGATCCGACTTTCTCGATCTACGCAGACGAGACTGTTCCGATCAAGGAAGTCGTGGCGGTCATGAACATAGCAAAGAGAAATCATTACAAGGTCATAATGGCGACATCGCCGGAATAGGCCGCGCCAAAGCAATCTGGACAAGGACATGAAATATCTGCAGGAAAGGGAAAGACAGGAGAAAAGGTCGAGGGCGACGGGAATCGTCCTCACCTCTGTCATGCACGCCGGCCTGGCTGCATCTCTTTTCGTGACAGGCTTCACATACCTCGACCCTCCGCCGCCGGAAAAGGAGATGATCCTCATCGAGTTCGACCAGCCGGAGATCGAAAAGCCCAGACAGATATGGAACGGAACCAGGCCGCAGGCGGCAGAACCTGATCCGACGCAGCCTATAAACCTGGTGCAGCAGTCGGAGGCGCAGAACGAAGGCACCGAGTCCAACGAGGCTCCTGAAGCGCAGGTCGACGATTTCGGAGATGTCGACATAAAGGACCCTGCTCCAAAGAAGGAGATCGACAGGAGGGCGCTTTTCAGGACCGCGGACAACAAGACCAGTAAAGACACCCTTGCCGCACAGACTGCGAGAGAAGTCAGCGACGCCCTTAAAGCAGGACATGCCCAGGGCAACACGATGACCGGCGAGACGTCGGGCGAACCTAATGCAAAGCTTGCAGGAAGAAGCGTGAACGGTACGCTTCCCCGCCCGTCATACAACGTCCAGGCTTCAGGAAAGGTCGTCGTAGCCATATGGGTGGACAACTACGGACAGGTCCAGAAGGCGGTTCCGGGCATGGAAGGAACCACGGTTACGGACAAGAACCTCTGGCAGGCAGCGAGAAAGGCGGCACTAGGCGCCCATTTCAACATGAGCGCAGACGCTCCTCCGATGCAGGAAGGAACGATTACATACATCTTTAACCTGAAATAGGTCCGACATTTGTCGGTAAGAGAAATTGGCGTGAGCCAAATATATTATTAATCACATTAATGGCCGGGAAGGCATAAGAAAATGGAAGACAACAGAAGAGGCGGCAATGGCCGCAGGACAGAAGGCCGTAGAGAGTACGGCAACAGGAACAGCAGTTCAAACGGCGGCGAAAAGCCGCGCAGACCGCGCATAAACAGCGGTGAGAGAAGATCGTTCGGCTCAAGCGAAAGAAGGTCGGACGACAAGCCTCGCAGATCATACGGCGAAGGCAATGGTGAAAGACGCTCTTTCGGAAACAGCGAAAGAAGATCTGCCGGCAACGGCGAAAGAAGGTCTTTCGGAAACAATGAAAGAAGATCTGCCGGCAACGGCGAGAGAAGGTCGTACGGAAGCGGCGAGAGAAGGTCATATGGCAGCAACAGCGAAGGAAGGTCATATGGAAATGGCGAGAGAAGATCATTCGGAAGCGACAGGCCACGCAGGTCATACGGAGAGAACAACGGAGAAAGAAGGCCATCATACGGCAATGCAAGGAAGCCATACGGCGACAGCCGCAAGTCATATGGTGACAGGCAGAGGGGTCCGAAGAAGGACTTCAACTACTTCCGCAGCGAAGAGGAAAGCGGAATCAACAAGATGATCAGCAGGAGACCTCAGGTGGACAATCAGGCTTATTCAGACAACGACACCGTACAGGTTCCTGTAAAGGAGGAGATCCGCCTCAACAAGTTCATCGCGAATTCAGGAGTATGCTCACGCCGCGAAGCTGACAACTTCATCCTCGCAGGAGTAGTGACGGTAAACGGAGAGGTTGTGACTGAACTCGGAACAAAGGTGAACATCTATACAGACGACATCAGGTTCAACGGCGAGCGCCTCAAGGGAGAGGAGAAGGTATATATCGTGATGAACAAGCCGAAGGGCTATGTTACCACAGCGAGCGACCCTCATGCAGACAAGACCGTGATGGATCTTCTCAAGGGCTGCGGAGCAAGGGTATTCCCTGTAGGACGTCTCGACAAGAACACCACAGGAGTGCTCATGTTCACAAACGACGGAGAGATCGCCGAGAAGCTCACGCATCCTTCATATGACAAGAAGAAGATCTATCAGGTATCTCTCGACGGAAAGCTCAAGAGGGAGGACTACGAGAAGATCCTCAGCGGAGTGGAGCTTTCTGACGGAGTGATCGCGGCTGATGAGCTCGAATACATCGAGGAGGACGACCACCGCAAGCTCGGAATCGAGATCCACTCAGGCAAGAACCGCATCGTGAGAAGGATCTTCGAATCTCTCGGCTATGAAGTGAAGGCCCTTGACCGCGTATATTTCGCAGGTCTGACAAAGAAGGGACTCAAGAGAGGCGAATGGCGCTTCCTCACAGAGGGAGAGGTCAATCTTCTCAGAATGGGAGCATATATTTAACGGTATGAGCGAACAGACCAAAAGACATAGAGCAGGATTTGTCAACATCATCGGTAATCCGAATGTGGGCAAATCCACTCTTATGAATGCCCTCGTGGGCGAGAAGCTGTCCATCGTGACGGCAAAGGCACAGACGACCCGACACAGGATCATGGGAATCGTCAACGGCGACGACTATCAGATCGTGTACTCCGACACCCCGGGCATCCTGAAGCCGAACTACAGGCTTCAGAAGAGCATGATGGATTTCGTCGACACGGCGATCGGAGATGCCGACATAATCCTTTATGTCACCGACACCATCGAGAAGGGGGACAAGAACGAGGAATATATCGCCAAGCTCCAGAAGATCGAATGTCCGGTCGTGCTTGTCATAAACAAGATCGACATAAGCAGCCAGGATAAGGTTCTGGAACTGATGGGATGGTGGAAGGAGCAGCTTCCGGACGCCATCATATTCCCGGCATCGGCCCAGGAGAGGTTCAACCTCGACAACATCTTCGATGCCATCGTCAGCAACCTGCCTTATGCGCCGGCATGGTATGACAAGGATGTGTTCACCGACAAGAACCTCAGGTTCTTCGCATCGGAGATCGTGCGCGAGAAGATCTTCCTCAACTACAAGGAAGAGATCCCGTACAGTTGCGAGGTGGCGATAGAGGAATTCAAGGAAGGTGAGGAAAGGTACGACATCAGCGCCGTCATCTATGTCATGCGTGAAACCCAGAAGGGCATCATCATCGGCAAGGGAGGACAGTCGCTCAAGAAAGTCGGCACCCAGGCCCGCATCGAGATGGAAGACTTCTTCCAGAAGAAGGTGTTCCTGCGTCTGTTTGTAAAGGTGGATCCTGACTGGAGGGAAAGCAAGAAGGAATTGAGAAGATTCGGATACGAATACTAGAATGCGGCCAGCCGCTAACCATATATACACGGAAAAACTATGAGTTTTGAAGAAACCGATCTTCCTGAAGAGGAAATCAACGATATCGAAAACGAAGAACAGGAACTGTCGGAAGAGACTGCTCCTACCGGAAGGTTTGAAAGGCTTCTGGGAGACGGCGGAAAGAAATACAAGCTTTCAGGCATGTTCAGGGAGTGGTACATCGACTACTCCTCATATACTGTGCTCTACAGAGCGGTACCGCATCTGATTGACGGCCTCAAGCCGGTCCAGAGGCGAGTTCTCCATGCGATGTGGAGGATGGACGACGGAAGCTACACGAAGGTAGCGAACATCGTAGGACAGGCCATGCAGTTCCACCCGCATGGCGACCAGTCCATCCTCGGAGCCCTCGTATGGCTCGGCCAGAGAAACTATCTGGTGGACTGCCAGGGAAACTGGGGTAACATCCTGACCGGCGACTCCAATGCGGCTCCGCGATACATCGAGGCGCGTCTGAGCAAGTTCGGCAAGGAAGTGGTGTTCAATCCGAAGACTACCAACTGGATGACATCATATGACGGAAGGAATCAGGAACCTATCGAACTTCCGGTGAAGTTCCCTATCCTCCTGGCCCAGGGTACAGAGGGTATCGGCGCAGGTTTCGCATCTAAGATCCTTCCTCACAACTTCAATGAGCTTATAGACGCATCTGTATCTATTCTCCAGGGAAAGGATTTCGAGATCTTCCCTGACTTCCTCACCGGAGGTTCGGCAGACTGCTCTAAGTACAGCAGCAAGCGCAAGGGAGGAAAGATAAAGATCCGCGCAAAGATCGAGAAGCTTGACAAGAACACCCTCGCCATAACAGAGGTTCCGTACAGCAAGACCACTCCTGTTGTCATCGAGACCATCCTCAAGGCAAAGGAGACGGGAAAGATCAAGATAAAGAAGATCGATGACCTGACTACCGACAAGGTCAACATCATAATCCATCTTCCTAACGACGTGTCTCCGGACAAGACCATCGACGCCCTCTATGCATTTACCGCATGCGAAGTGTCAATCACTCCGAACACATGCGTGATCCTGGACAACAAGCCGCAGGTTCTCAGCGTGAACGACATGCTCAGCTACAGCACGGAGCACACCAAAGACCTTCTTGGACAGGAGCTGTCCATCAGACTGGGCGAACTCGAGAACGAATGGCACTACAACTCCCTTGAAAAGATCTTCTTCGAGAACAAGATCTACAAGATCCTCGAAGGCGACGCCAGGACATGGGAAGCACAGCTCCAGGAAGTGTATGAGAAGATGCTCGAGTATCAGAAGTATCTGAAGCGTCCTATCCTCATGGAGGACATCCACAAGCTTGTCGAGAAGCCTGTCAGGAAGATTTCCAAGTTCGACACGAAGGCTGTAGACGAGAAGCTCAAGGGTATCGAGGCAGAGATGGAAGAGGTGCAGAACCACCTCGACAATCTCAACGACTTCACTATCAGCTATTTCAAGAACCTCAAGAAGAAGTACGGAAAGGCATATCCAAGGCTTACCGAGCTCGTGGAGTTCGAGAACATCGAGACGACAAGGGTTGTAAGCAACAATGCAAAGCTATACGCGAACAAGGAGGAAGGATTCGTCGGCATCGCCCTCAAGAAGGAGGACAATGCGGAATTCATCTGCGACTGTTCTGACCTTTCTGAAATCATCGTGATCCACAAGGACGGAAAGTACCGCGTAACGAAGGTTTCTGAAAAGGCATTCTTCGGAAAGGACATCATGTATGTGGGACTTTTCGACAGGAATGACCAGAGGACCATCTACAATGTCATCTACCGCGAAGGAAAGACCGCTGTCAGCTATGCGAAGAGGTTTGCTGTGACCAGCGTGACCCGCGACAAGGAATATGACATCACACAGGGAACGCCCGGATCTCAGATACTCTGGCTGACCGTGAACCATAACGGTGAGGCTGAGACCGTCAAGATCTACTTCAGGCAGAGGGCGAAGCTGAAGAAGCTCATCGACGAATATGATTTCTCTCAGCTTCTTATCAAGGGACGCGCTTCAAGGGGTAACCTCGTTTCTAAGAACCCTATCCAGAAGATACAGCTCAAGTCGAAGGGTGTCTCAACGATCGGAGGCAAGGACATATGGTTCGATGAGGACATCCAGAGGCTCAACGAGGACGGACGCGGACTCCATCTGGGTCAGTTCAACACCGGAGACCATATCCTGGCTATCTTCAAGGACGGTACATATTATACAACTACGTTCGACCTGAGCAACAGGTATCAGGGCGAGCTCCTTAAGATCGAGAAGCTCGATACCAACAAAGTATATACAGCTCTGTATTACGACAAGTCTGTGACTTCGTTCTACGTTAAGCGTTTCTCGTTTGACGTGAGCGACAACACGCCTGTAAGCTTCATCTCAGAGGCCAAGGGTTCGTATCTTGTCGAGATCAGCGAGGACCTGCATCCTCAGTTCGAGATCATCTTCGGCGGCAAGAACGTGAACCGTGATCCGGAGACTGTCGATGCCGAGGAGTTCATCGCCAAGAAGGGACTTCAGGCGAAGGGCAAGAAGGTAAGCGCTCTGGACGTGAAGAATGTCCATTTTGTGGAGCCTATCCACAAGCCGGAGGACGATGCCCAGGCGAAGGAGTCGGAGGCTGAGAATCTGGCTGGAGAGATCGACAACAGCGATGTGGAGGACCCTATCGACATCGAGCTTGACGAGGATACGCAGCTGACACTTTTTTAAATATCAGACTGTATCCCTAAGTGCTCCATTGGCCCCCTCCCAGCAAGCTGGGCCCCTCCCCCTACGCGGGGGTGCGAAAATGCCAATTCCGCACAATAGGGACACAGTCACGGATTCCAAAAAATTCATTCTAAATGATCATAGCATTGACAGGATTTATGGGATGCGGCAAGAGCAGCGTCGGGAGGGAACTCTCGAAGCTGCTCTGCTGTCCTTTCATGGACCTGGATGACGTGATCGAAGAGCGTTCCGGACGAAGGATACCGGAGATTTTTGCGACAGATGGAGAGGCGGAGTTCAGGAGGATGGAAAAGGATGCACTTGAACTTGTATTCAACACACAGGAGATAAGGCAAAACAGCGGCCACGTCCATCATGCAGATACTCCACACGATCAGGCAGACACTCCTGATCCGTCTGTTCCAGTTTCGGCGGTGGTGGCATTGGGAGGCGGGACGGTAATGACGAAGGAATGTGCTGAGATGGTACATGAGAAGACTATATGCATCTATCTGCGGGCATCCATCGAAACCCTTGTCAGTCATCTTGAAGGTGAATCTTCCGGCAGGCCGATGCTTCAGGGAGCCCCACTTGACGTCATTTCAAGCGAAGGTGACCTTCAGAGCGAAGGCGAAGCCGATGGACGCCAGATACTGTCGGGAGGATGTCGTTCCGAACGACCGGAGGGAGACAAGGAGTCTGCTTTGAGGTCACGGATCGAAGACCTGATGGCCAGACGCGCGTCCGCATACGAAAAGACCGCCCACATCATCATTGACACGGACGGTAAATCCATCTCCGATATCAGCATGGAAATTTCAGATTATTTCCATGCTGGCCATACTATACTTTTCGACCGGACATCTGGCGGGGCAGACATTCTTTAGCGGACCAGATGTGTCTATCCTGTCCATGCATCGACATGATAGCCACCACAGGCCTTGTAAGTATCAATTATTCAACATATTACAAAACACCCCGTGTCTATCCTGCTACTAAAAAGACAGGACAGACACATTTATGTCGTGCCACATACGTGGCGAGAGAGCGGAATAATGGCTGATTGTATGGAATAGTGCCAGTAGTGAGATTACACCAGTTCCTCGCGGCCGCGGAGGTCCTTTACGCGGAGCTGGGTGTTGGCTGTGCCGCGGTAGTAGTTTTCTACGATGGAGTAGCAGACGTCTATCGGGTTGCCGGCCTTGATATGGTCGAAGAAGTCGGCCATATTGAAGGCTATTGCCGAGATATGATGGTATGGATGTGACTCCTGGATGAGCTCGAGCTTGAGGTGGCCGCCTTCTGCGCCGACCTTGCGGCCCATGCCGTTGTCATATACATTCTCCGTGAGGAACACAGGGGCGCTGTTGCCGGGGCCGAAAGGCTGGAACTGCTTGAGGATGCGGAGGAACTTCGGAGTGATCTGGGAGAAGTTCAGCTTTGCGTCTATCTCGACCACCGGGGTCTGCATGGCTGGAATGATGGTACCGGAAATGGCCTTTTCGATCCTTTCGCAGAAGGCTGGAAGATTCTCCTCCTTCAGGGTCAGGCCCGCAGCATAGAGATGGCCTCCGAAGTTCTCCAGAAGATCAGCACATCTCTCTATGGCATCATAAAGGTCGAAGCCATGCACGCTTCGCGCCGATCCTGTCACAAGGCCGCCCTGGGACATGGTGAACACTATCGTAGGCTTGTAGAAAGCCTCTACCAGACGGGATGCTACGATTCCTACCACTCCCTTGTGCCACTGCGGGTTATATACTATCGTCGCGTTGTCGCATGAAAGGCAGTTGCCCGAACGTACCATCTCAAGGGCTTCCTGAGTGATGCGCCTGTCTATGTTCTTTCTCTCGTTGTTATGTTCATTGATTTCTGTTCCGATACGGACAGCTTCCTCCGAATCGACGGCCGTCAGAAGTTCTACGGCCATCCGGCCGGACTCCATTCGGCCGGCCGCATTGATACGCGGACCGATCTTGAAGACAATATCGTCGATCGTAAGATGGTTAGGTTCAAGGCCTGAAAGCTGGATCATCGCCAGAAGTCCCTCACGAGGGTTTACGTTCAGCTGCTTGAGTCCGAAATGGGCCAGGATTCTGTTCTCGCCTGTAACCGACACGAGATCCGAGGCGATGCTGACAACCAGAAGATCCAGAAGCGGGATCAGGGTGTCGAACGGAATGTCGTACTTCTGCGAATATGCCTGCACGAGCTTGAAGCCCACGCCGCATCCCGATAGATCGTCGAACGGATAATGGCAGTCCTCCCTCTTCGGATCGAGCACCGCCACCGCCTTCGGCAGTTCGTTTTCTGGAAGATGGTGGTCGCAGATGATCATGTCTATGCCGCGCTCGCGGGCATATTCCACCTTTTCATTGGCCTTGATGCCGCAATCGAGGGTAATGATGAGGCCGAAGCCGTTTTCTGAAGCCCAGTCTATGCCCTTGTAGGACACGCCGTAGCCTTCATCGTATCTTTCCGGAATATAGAAATCTATCTGACGGGTAAGACGGCGGAGGAACGAATAGACAAGCGATACGGCCGTCGTTCCGTCTACGTCATAGTCGCCGTAAATGAGAATCTTCTCTCCGCTCACGACGGCCTGGCGCAGCCTTTCGACCGCCTTGTCCATGTCCTGCATGAGGAACGGGTCGTGGAGATCCGCCAGATTGGGGCGGAAGAAGGAACGGGCCTGCTCGAAGGTACGCACGTCCCTCTGGACCAGAAGTTCCGCAAGCACCGGATCCACTCCCAGTTCAGAAGAAAGCTGGCTGACGTTTTCAGCATCAGCACCTTCACGCAATTTCCATATCTTTTCTACCGCCATAGCATACAAAGATATGGATTTTTTTTCATTCTCGGCAGGACTTATAATTATTTATTGTAAATTTGTACGATTTTGTGGAATTACGAATTCAGGAATATTAACTAAAAACGATATACGCTTATGAGCATAATGGACCTCAACGAGCAGGAACTTTTCAGAAGAGAATCGCTTGCAAAACTCAGAGAACTCGGAATCGAGCCTTATCCGGCTCCACTCTACCCCATCAACACATCTGCGGAGCAGATAAAGGCAGAGTATGACGCAGAGAAAGGCAATTTCCAGGACGTGGTGATCGCAGGACGAATCATGTCAAGGCGCATCATGGGAGCGGCTTCCTTCGGAGAGATCCAGGACGAGACAGGACGAATCCAGATATATGTGAACCGTGACGAGATATGTCCGGGCGAAGACAAGACCATGTACAACACCGTCTGGAAGAAGCTTCTCGACATCGGTGACATCGTGGGAGTCAAAGGTTTCGCATTCATCACCAAGACAGGACAGCTTTCAGTGCATGTGAAGGAGCTCACCCTCCTGAGCAAGTCGCTGCGCGTGCTCCCTATCGTGAAGGAGAAGGACGGAGAGGTGTTCGACGCATTCTCTGATCCTGAACTCAAGTACAGACAGAGATATGTGGACCTCATCGTGAACCCTCAGGTACGCGACACATTCATCAAGAGAAGCCAGATCGTGGCTACAATGCGCGAATACTTCAACGAGGCCGGCTGCCTTGAGGTGGAGACACCTATCCTCCAGAGCATCCCAGGCGGTGCGACAGCACGTCCGTTCATCACCCACCACAATGCCCTCGACATTCCGCTCTACCTCCGTATCGCAAACGAGCTGTACCTCAAGAGGCTCATCGTCGGCGGATATCACGGAGTGTACGAATTCGCTAAGGACTTCCGCAACGAGGGTATGGACAAGACACCCAACCCTGAGTTCACATGCATGGAGATCTATGTGGCATACAAGGACTACATCTGGATGATGGAGTTAGTCGAGAAGCTTCTCGAGAAGATCGCCCTCAAGCTCCACGGCAAGACAGAGGTTACAATCGGAGAGAACCAGGTGGACTTCAAGCCGCCGTTCCGCCGCCTCCCTCTCCTCGAGGCCATAAAGGAATATGCAGGAGTAGACGTTGCCGGCATGTCGGAGGACGAGCTCCGCGAGACCTGCAAGAAGCTCCATGTGGAGACAGACCCTTCATTCGGAAAGGGCAAGCTCATCGACGCTATCTTCGGAGAGTAATTCTAGAAGCATCTCGTTCATCCTACATTCATCACAGAATACACTTTCGAGATGTCTCCTCTTAAAAAGAGCCACCGAAC